>DXEI01000057.1 GCA_019115045.1 Candidatus Gemmiger excrementipullorum
GTTGTCATAGATGGACATGGGGAACGGGTTGGGTTTCTGGAACACCATGCCCACGCGCTTGCGCAGCACGTTGACGTCCATCTTGTCCTTGTAGATGTCGACGCCGTCCAGCTTGATATCGCCCGAGATGCGGCAGCCTTCGACCAGATCGTTCATGCGGTTGAGGCTCTTGAGGAAAGTGGATTTGCCGCAGCCGGAAGGGCCGATGAAGGCGGTGATCTCTTTTTCCGGGATGGAGATGTTGACATTTTTCAGCGCATGGAAGTTGCCGTAGTACAGGTCCATGTTGGACACTTCAAATTTATTCATCTCTACTTACTTTCCTTTCGCAAGTTTGCCCGCGATAAAGCTGGACAGGCAGTTGATGAGCAGCACCAGCACCAGCAGCACCACGGCGGTGCCGTAGGTGGCGTCGACGTGCAGGCCCTCGCTGGACAGCAGGTACATGTGCACGGCCAGGGTACGGGTGGAGCTGAACACATTTTCCGGGATGGCGGCCACCGTGCTGGCGGTGTAGATCAGCGCGGCGGTCTCGCCCACAATGCGGCCCACGGCCAGGATAACGCCGGACAAAATGCCCGGCATGGCGGAGGGCAGCACAATGGTGAACACGGTGCGCAGCTTGCCCGCGCCCAGGCCGAACGAGCCTTCGCGGTAGGAATCCGGCACGGCGAGCAGGGCTTCCTCGGTGGTGCGCATGATGACGGGCAGTACCATGATGGCCAGCGTGAACGCGCCCGCGATCAGGCTGTAGCCCCAGTGCAGCTGGGAGACAAAGAACAGCATGCCGAACAGGCCGAACACGATGGACGGGATGCCCTGCAGCGTTTCGGTGGTGACGCGCACCACCTTGACCAGCTTGTTGCCGCGCTTGGCGTATTCGACCAGCCAGACGGCGGCAAAGATGCCCAGCGGCGTGGCGATGACCAGGGAGAAGGCGGTCATCAGCACGGTGTTGATCAGCGAAGGCACCAGCGAGACGTTCTCGGAGTTATAGGTCCATTCAAACAGGCTGGGTTTCAAGTTGGGGATGCCCATGACCAGGATGTACCCGATCAAAAAGATCAGCACGGCGGCGGTGAGCAGGGCGGCGATGCGCACGAGCCAGCGCATGACGAGCGCAAACGCACGCGCGCCGGTGCGGTTCTGGGCGGGGATCGGCGGGATCATGCGCGCGCCGGAGCTTGCGTATTCGCGGCCGCCCGCATTGGCGGTGATTCCATCAGGCATTCTTCTCGGCTCCTTTCACCAGGCTGAAACAAAGGTTGATGATGAGGATGAAAACGAACAGCACCACGCCGGTGGCGATCAGCGCTTCGCGGTGCAGGCCCGCGGCATAGCCCATCTCGATGACGATGTTGCTCGTCATGGTGCGCAGGCCCTGGAACAGGCCCTGCGGCATCCAGGTCTGGTTGCCCGCGACCATGACGACGGCCATCGTCTCGCCGATGGCGCGCCCGATGCCCAGGATCACGGCGGACATAACGCCGGACTTGGCGGCCGGCAGCACCGTGAAGAACACGCTGCGCTCATGCGTGGCGCCCAGCGCCAGGCTGCCTTCATAGTAGCTTTCCGGCACAGCGTCCAGGCTGGTCTTGCTGACCGTGATGATGGTGGGCAAAATCATGATGCCCAGCAGCAAGCTGGCCGTGAACAGGCTCATGCCCTTGCCGTTGTTGATGCCGATGACCTTGCGCACAAAGTCGGTCTTGAGCACCGCCTGGATGGCAGGCACCAGCACGACCATGCCGAAGAAGCCGTACACGACCGAGGGGATACCGGCCAGCAGCTGCACGGCGGGCAGCAGCACCTTATTGACCTTGTTCGAAGCGAACCGGCTCATGTAGACGGCGGTCAGCAGTCCGACCGGCACGCCGACGACGATGGCCCCGGCCGTGACATAGATGCTGCCCAGAATCATGGGCAAAATGCCGTACAGGTCGTTGCCGGGCTTCCAGTTTGTGCCCAGCAGGAACTGGAGCGGGCCGATCTCGGCAATGGTGGGGACGCCGTTCGCAAACAGGAACACGCAGATCAGCGCAACGGCCAAAATCGACACGCAGGCGCAGACGGTAAACACCCACTGCATGACCGTCTCTTTGGTACTGACGGATCTCGTTTTCATACTCCTATACCTCGCTTTGCTTGCCCAATGCAAAAGGAACGATGGGCGGCCTTGATTTCACACAATCTCACACAATCTCACACAAAGAGCGGGGACGAAACCCGCGGCGCGGAACGCTCGCTTTGGTTTCATCCCCACTCCCTCACTTTATACTTGGCTGCAGGTTTTCAGCTGCGGCTTACAGCGCGTCCCAGGTGGTGGTCTCGCCGACGTAGATGCTGCGGATCTGGTCGATGCTCAGGTCCTCGACAGCGGTGTTGGCGGGGTTGACGATGACCGCGATGCCGTCCATGGCCAGAACGGTGCCGACAGCACCCTGGGCGGTCTCTTCTTCCTTCAGCTCACGGCTGGCCATGCCGATGGTGTAGGAACCATCCATGACGCCGGTCACGCCGGTGGTGGAGTCGGTGGTCTGCAGTTCGATGGTGGCGTTGGCGTTCAGCGCCTGGTAGCCTTCGATCAGCTTCTCCATCAGCGGGCTGACAGAGGAGGAGCCGCCCACGACGATGCTGCCTTCCGGCAGGGTGCCCTCAAAGGCGGCGGCATCGGCGGAACCGACATAGCCTTCCTCGGTGGCGATGGCCTGGCCCTCGGCGCTCATGCAGTAGTTGATGAAGTCAACGGCCAGCGCGTCGGTCGGCTCGCCGTTGGTCACAATGTTGAACGGGCGGGCCAGGGTGTAGGTGCCGTCGGTGACGGTCTCGGCGGAAGGCGCAACACCGGCCACGGTCACGGCCTTGACTTCGTTGTTCAGGCTGCTCAGGCTGATGTAGCCGATGGCGGTCTCATCGTTGGCCACGGTGGTCATGACCGCGTTGGTGGAGTTCTGGGTGGCGGCGGCCTGGGTGGTGTTGTCGCCGTTGTCGTCCTCGACGCCGGTCAGCTCAATGAACGCGCCGCGCGTGCCGGAGCCGTCCTCGCGGGAAATCACGGTGATATCCTGGTCCAGGTCAAAGTCGCCGGCAGCGGCTTCCTCGGCAGGGGCTTCCTCAGCGGGGGCTTCCTCAGAAGCGGCTTCGCTGGTGGAAGCAGCCTCGGTGGAGGTGCTCTCGGTGGAAGCAGCCTCAGACGCGGTGTTGCCGCAGGCGGCCAGGCTCAGCGCCATGGCGGCGGCCAGAACAGAAGCAATAACAGACTTGCGTTTCATAACTCTTTCTTCTCCCTTTTACCCAAATCTTCAGGTTTTGGTTTGGTGGTTTTGCCCCGGCGGTTTTCCCGGGAACACGCTTATTGTACCGCGGCGCGCGGGCGGTTTCGACCATGGCGGGGTACAATTTCGGTAAAGAATGTGCAAACCCCGCCCGCCCTATGCAAAGGAATTGTAAAATGGGTAAAAGAAACGCAAAACGCCCCCGGTCCGGGACCGGGGGCGCGGGAAACGGTTATGCTTTGGGGAAGGTGACGGTGACGGTGGTGCCGGTGCCGACCTGGCTTTGCAGGTCGATGCGCGCGCCGTGCAAAAGCGCGATGTGCTTGACGATGGCCAGCCCCAGGCCGGTGCCGCCCGTCGCTTTGGAGCGGCTTTTGTCCACGCGGTAGAACCGCTCAAACACGCGGGCCTGGCTGTCCTGCGGGATGCCGATGCCGTTGTCCTGCACTTCCAGGTAGGGGCTGCCGTCGGCGGCCAGGCCGCAGCGCAGGTCCACATGGCCGCCGGGGCGGTTGTAGCGGATGGCGTTGTCGCACAAATTGGTGGCCAGTTCCACCAGCTGGTCGCGGCTGCCCTGCACGGTGGCGGGCTGCGCGCGGTATTGCAGCGTGACGTAGGCTTTGCGCGCGTTGACGGTCATCGTCTGCGCGACCTCCTTGACCAGGGCGTCCAGCGGCACGGGGCCCTGCTCGGGCGGGGCGCCGTTGCGGCGGGCCGCCTGGGTGCTGTCCAGCTCGCTGAGCTGCAAAATATCGCTGACCAGCGCGATCATACGCCGGGCTTCCTTGTGGATGCGCGCCGCAAAAGCGGGCACATCGCCGGGTTTGGCCATGCCGCTCTCGATGAGCTCGGCGTAGCCGGAGATGCTCGTCAGCGGGGTCTTGAGCTCGTGGCTGACGTTGGCCGT
>DXEI01000058.1 GCA_019115045.1 Candidatus Gemmiger excrementipullorum
TCCCACAGGGCAAACGCCCCCGGCCTGTACAGGCCGGGGGCGTGTTTTAGGTGATCCGCTTATTCGTACAGGGGGAACCGCGCGACCAGGCTGGCGACGCGGGCGGCGACGTCGGCCTTTTTGGCGTCGAAAGAAAAGATGCAGTCCGCGATGCAGGCGGCGATCTCGTCCATTTCGGCGGGGCCCATGCCGCGGGTGGTCACGGCCGGGGTGCCGACGCGCACGCCGCTGGTGATGAAGGGGCTGCGCTTCTCGCCGGGGACGGTGTTCTTGTTGGCGGTGATGTGCACCTCGTCGAGGTTGTGCTCCAGCTCCTTGCCGGTGCACGCCTCGTCCGAAAGGTCGATGAGCATGAGGTGGTTGTCCGTCCCGCCGGAGACGAGCCTGACCCCGCGCGCCGTCAGCCCGGCGGCCAGCGCCTGGGCGTTTTCGCAGATCTTGCGCGCGTAGTCCTTAAATTCAGGTTTCAACGCCTCGCCAAAGCAGACGGCCTTGGCGGCGATGACGTGCTCCAGCGGGCCGCCCTGCGTGCCGGGGAAGATGGCCGAGTTGATGCGCTTGATGAGGTACTCGTTATTGGTCAGGATCAAGCCGCCGCGGGGGCCGCGCAGCGTTTTGTGGGTGGTGGTGGTGACGACGTCGGCATAGGGCACGGGATTCTGGTGCGCGCCGCCCGCCACCAGGCCGGCGATGTGGGCCATATCGACCATCAGCATCGCGCCGTAGCCGTGGGCGATGGCGGCCAGCTTTTCAAAGTCGATGGCGCGCGGGTAGGCCGACGCGCCGGCCACCAGCAGTTTGGGGCGCACCTTGGCCACCTGTTTGGCCAGCGCGTCGTAGTCGATAAACCCGTTTTCGTCGACGCCGTAGCTGACGAAATGGTAGTTTTTGCCGCTCATGTTCACGGGCGAGCCGTGGGTCAGGTGGCCGCCCTGGGAAAGATCCATGCCCATGACGGTGTCGCCGACGTCCAGCAGCGCAAAGTAGACGGCCAGGTTGGCCTGCGCGCCGGAATGCGGCTGCACGTTGGCATATTTTGCGCCAAACAGCGCGCACGCGCGGGCGATGGCGATGCGCTCGACCTCGTCGACGAACTGGCAGCCGCCGTAGTAGCGGCGGCCGGGGTAGCCCTCGGCATATTTATTGGTCAGCACGCTGCCCATGGCCGCCATGACGGCGGGCGAGACGATGTTCTCGCTGGCGATGAGCTCGATGTTCTGGCGCTGGCGGGCGAGTTCCCGCTGCATGGCCGCGCCGACTTCGGCGTCGGCGCTTTGCACAAAGCCGATGGTGTCCATCATTTCCCGGTACATGGTGTTCCCTCCTGTTTTTGGTTGGTGTGGCGGTTTACAGCGTGCCTTTGGTGGAAAGCACGCCCTCGATGCGCGCGTCGGTGCGGGTGGCGGCGTCCAGCGCGCGGCCAAAGGCTTTGAACAGCGCCTCCAGCTTGTGGTGGTCGTTTGCGCCGTACAATACCTTGAGGTGCAGGTTCATGGCCGCCGTGTAGCTGACGGCGTAAAAGAACTCCCGCGCCATCTGGGTGTCCATGCCGCCGCAGGCCGGGGCGGCAAACGCCGCGTCGTACACAAAGTACGGCCGGCCGCCCAGGTCGACGGCGCACAGGGCCAGCGTTTCGTCCATGGGCAGCAGGCTGCTGCCGTAGCGCACCAGGCCCGTTTTGTCGCCCAGGGCTTCGCGCAGCGCGGTGCCCAGCGCAATGCCGACATCCTCGATGGTGTGGTGGCAGTCGACTTCCAGGTCGCCGTGGCACTGTACTTTTAAGTCGAACAGGCCGTGGCGGGCAAAGCCGTCCAGCATGTGGTCAAAAAAGCCGATGCCGGTGTCCAGTTCCGTTTTGCCGGCCCCGTCCAGGTCCAGCGTCAGGATGATCTGCGTCTCGCGCGTGGTGCGCGTGACCGTTGCCGTGCGTGCCATACAAACATAGCCCCCTTACCGAAAAATCACGATACCTAAACTATACCATGCGCGCCGGGCAGCGTCAACGCATGGCAGGCGCTGTTTGGGCGCCGGGGGGCAAAATTTGTAAATTTTATTTACGAAATGGCAACACATTCCCCCGCTGTGCGCGCTACAATACAAATAAGAGATCGCAAAGGGTACGGGCCGGGCTGCGCCCGTACTTTTGCCGCCTTTTTGTGGAAGGAACATCACGCACATGGCAAAGATCATTGGCATCGATCTGGGCACGACCAACAGCTGCGCCGCCGTTATCGAGGGGGGCAAGCCGGTCGTGATCCCCAACGCCGAGGGGCAGCGCACCACGCCTTCGGTGGTGGCGTTCACCAAAGCGGGCGAGCGGCTGGTGGGCGACGCCGCCAAGCGCCAGGCCGTGACCAACGCGCCGCGCACCGTCAGCAGCGTCAAGCGGCTGATGGGCAGCGACGCGCGCATCCCCATCGACGGCAAAAGCTATGCCCCGCAGCAGATCAGCGCGCTGATTTTGCAAAAGCTCAAGGCCGACGCCGAGGCCTACCTGGGTGAGCCGGTGACCGAGGCCGTCATCACGGTGCCGGCCTACTTCAATGACGCGCAGCGCCAGGCCACCAAGGACGCCGGGCGCATTGCCGGGCTGGAAGTGCGCCGCATCATCAACGAGCCGACCGCCGCCGCGCTGGCCTACGGGCTGGACAACGGCCGCGCCCAGACCGTGATGGTCTACGACCTGGGCGGCGGCACGTTTGACGTTTCGCTGATCCAGATCGGCGACGGCATCGTACAGGTGCTGGCCACCTGCGGCGACAACCACCTGGGCGGCGACGACTTTGACGCGCGCATCGTCGGCTGGCTGGCCGAGAATTTCCAGCGCGAGACCGGCGCCGACCTGACCGGCGACCGCGTGGCGATGCAGCGCCTGCGCGAGGAAGCCGAGAAAGCCAAAAAAGAACTTTCGGCCGCGACGCAGGCCGAGATCAACCTGCCATTTTTGACCGCCGGGCCGCAGGGGCCGCTGCACCTGCAGACCACGCTGACCCGCGCCCAATTGGACGAGCTGTGCGCCGATCTGGTCGAGCGCACGGCCCTGCCGGTGCGCAACGCCTTGAGCGACGCCCACCTGACCGCCAGCGACCTGGACCAGGTATTGCTGGTGGGCGGCTCGACCCGGATGCCGGCCGTGCAGGCCAAGGTGCAGCGCATGGTGGGGCTGGAACCCTCGCGCACATTGAACCCCGACGAGTGCGTGGCGCTGGGCGCGGCCGTGCAGGCCGGCCGCCTGGGCGGCGTGGCGCTGGCCGGCGGCGGGCAGGACCTTTTGCTGATGGACGTGACGCCGCTGACGCTTTCCATCGAGACGCTGGGCGGCGTGGCCACCCATTTGATCGAGCGCAACGCCACCATCCCCACGCGGTTCAGCAAGGTGTTCACCACCGCCGCGCCGTTCCAGAGCACCGTCGAGATCAAGGTGCTGCAGGGCGAGCGCGAGTTTGCCAAAGACAACAAGCTGCTGGGCACCTTTACGCTGCGCGGCATCAAGCGCGCGTGGGCCGGCGTGCCCAAGATCGAAGTGACGTTTGACATCGACGCCAACGGCATCGTCAAGGTCAGCGCGCGCGACCTCGACACCGGCAAGGAGCAAAGCATCACGATCACCGGTTCCTCCAATTTGAGCGAAGCGGAGATCCAGCGCGCGATGCGCGACGCCGCCGTGTTTGCCGGCCAGGACCAAGAGCGCAAGGCCGCGCTGGAAGCGCTGAACGCCGCCGAGGCCGCGCTGTACCGCGTGAACACTGCGCTGGGCAGCAAGGCCGGCAAGGCGCTGGACCGCGCCGAGAAAGCCAAAATCAAGGAGGCCGTGCACGAGCTGGAAAAAGCTGCGCGCCACAAAAAGGCCGAAAAGCTGACCCCCGCCGACGTGCAGGCGCTCAACGCCGCGCGGGAAAACCTGTCCGCACTCGCCGCGCCGCTCGTCGCCCAGTGGGAGAGCGAGCGCAAGGACTGAAATTTACCGCACTGTGCCGCCCCGGGACGCTTGCCGCGTCCCGGGGCGGTGTGCTATACTGGGCAGGGCAGACTGCCCAAAAAGAGGGAATGTTTTTGTGAAAACCATCCAATACGCCTTTGCGCGCACGCTGCCCGTCATGGCCGGGTACCTGGTGCTGGGGCTGGGGTTCGGCGTGCTGCTGCAGGCCAACGGCTACGGCTGGGGCTGGGCGCTGGCCATGAGCGTTTTTGTCTACGCCGGCAGCATGCAGTACCTGGCCGTCGACCTGCTGGGCGGCGGCGCGTCGCTGCTGGCCGCCGCGCTGATGACGCTGACCGTCAACGCGCGGCACCTGTTTTACGGCGTCTCGATGGTGGAGCGTTACCGCGACGCCGGGCCCGCCAAGCCCTACCTGATTTTTGCGCTGACCGATGAGACCTACTCGCTGGTGTGCAGCGGCGAGGTGCCCGACGGCGTCGACCGGCGGCGGTATTACTTTTTTGTGTCGCTGCTGGACCAGCTGTACTGGATCGCGGGCAGCGTGGCCGGCGCGCTGGCCGGCCGCGCGCTGCCGTTTGACACCACCGGCATCGACTTTTCAATGACGGCGCTGTTCCTCGTCGTCATGACCGACCAGTGGCGCGCCGCGTGCGACCACCGCCCTGCGCTGGTGGGGCTGGGGGTATCGCTGGTGTGCCTGGCGGCGTTTGGCCCCGACGGGTTTTTGATCCCGGCCATGGCGGGCATCACGCTGGCGCTGACGCTGCTGCGCCGCGCCCTGCAGCCCCCGCAGCGCCCCGGAGAGGAGGCCGACCCCCATGCCGGTGTTTGATGCGCACGCCGCGGCGCTGGTGGCGGTGATCGCCGCCGTGACGGCGCTGCTGCGCTTTTTGCCGTTTGCGGTGTTTGGCGGCGGGCGGCCGACGCCGCGGTTTGTGCTGTACCTGGCGCAGGTGCTGCCCTGCGCCATCATGGCGATGCTGGTGGTGTACTGCCTGCGCGGGGCCGATGTGCTGGGCCCCACGCACGCCCTGCCGGAGCTGCTGGCCGGCGGCGCGGTGGTGGCGCTGCAATGGCGGTGTAAAAACACGCTGCTGAGCATCGCGGCCGGCACCGCGCTGTACATGGTGCTGGTGCAGGCGGTGTTTGTATAAAGGCTGCGCTGGTCCCCCTCCCGGGGGGACCGGCGTTTTTTGCGCCGTTTGCTGCGCCGCGCGCTTGCGGGGCGGCGGGCGGGTATGCTACAATAAGGAAAAATCACGCTGCAGGGAGGGGGCGCCGCATGGAAGGACCGCGCAAACCGCGCGCAGGGTTTTCGCTGCGGCGGCTGCCCCTGCGCCAAAAGATCGGCGCGCTGGCCGCGGGCATCGTGCTGCTGATGCTTTCCACCGGCATCGTGAGCATTTTGCTGGTCACGCGCACCACCCACACGATGCAGAGCATCCTCAACGACAACCAGGTCAGCTACAACCTGCAGCAGGCCGTCGCGGCCGAGAGCCATGCGTTCCGCGCGCTGGTGCAGACCCCCGGCGAGGAGACCCGCAAAGTCTACGACGAAGCTGCCGCCGAGACCGCGCGCTGCCTGGCGGCCGTGCCCTATGACTACGCGCTGACCGGCGAGGCCCGGTTCGAGATCACCTGGACGATCCGCAGCAGTTACGAGACCTACTGCGCCCGCCGCGACGCCGTGCTGGCCATGGACCCCGCCACCGCCGGGTACATCGACGCACTGTATGACGTCTACGCCATGCAGGAGTACCTGGCCCAGTACTGCGGCGAGCTGACCGCCCGCGTACTGCAGGCCGGCAACGACACCTACAACGCCCAGAGCAGCCGCATGGTGGTGCTGCCCTACCTGCTGACCGCCGTGGTGCTGGCCGCCACGCTGGGGCTGCTGGCCGTGCTGTACACCACGATGGGCGGGCTGTTCCGCGGACTGGCGGGGCTGGCCCAGGCCGCCCGCAACATCGAGCGCAACGATTTTTCCGACCCTGACCTTGCGTGGGAGAGCGACGACGAGATGGGCCAGCTGGCCCGCGCCTTTAACAAGATGAAACACGCCACCCAGGACAACCGCGCCATGGCCGAGCGCCTGCACCGCGAGGAACTGGGCCGCATCGATTTGGAAAAACGCTTTGCCGCCGCGCAGTTCCAGGCGCTGAAAAACCAGCTGAACCCGCACTTTTTGTTCAACACCCTCAACACCATCGCCCGCATGGCCAAGATCGAGGGCGCGCCCACCAGCGAGCAGATGACCCTGGCCGTGAGCAGCCTGCTGCGCTACAACCTGCGCACCAACGACCCGCTGGTGCCGCTGGCGCAGGAATTGAAGGTCGTGGATGATTACATGTACATCCAGCAGATGCGCTTTGGCGACCGCGTGCGCTACCGCCTGGACTGCCAGGCTGCGCGCGACACCCTGGTGCCGGTGTTTCTGCTGCAGCCGCTGGTGGAAAACGCCGTGCAGCACGGCCTGGCCGGGCAGGAAAACGGCGGGGGCATCTGCGTGTGCGTGCGCGCCGTGGACGGCCGGCTGCGCATCGCCGTGACCGACACCGGCGGCGGCATGCCGCCCGAGCGCCTGGCCGCCGTGCGCAAAGCGATGGTGGAGGGCGACAACGCCAAGGGCATCGGGCTGTGCAACCTGGGGCGGCGCATCGCCGGCATGTACCGGGACGGCCGGGTGGACGTGTACAGCAAGGCGGGCTGCGGCACCGCCGTCATCATGGAATTTGGCACGCTGAAAGAACTGTAAAACGAACCGGAGGGACGCAGCTATGTATCACATTCTGGTGGCCGAGGACGAACGCATCGAGCGCATGGCCCTAGTCAAGGTGCTGGCCGACGCGCTGGGCGAGGGGTACGCCATCCACGAAGCCGAAAACGGCCGCCGCGCGGTGGAGCTGTTCCGCCAGCACCCCATCGGCGTGGCGATCCTGGACATCGAGATGCCGGTGATGAGCGGCATCGACGCGGCGCAGATCATCTACAACGAGGCGCCGGGGTGCGGCATCTTGTTTTTGACGGCCTACGACCGCTTTGACTACGCGCAGAACGCCATCCGCGTGCGCGCGCTGGAATACCTGCTGAAACCCTACGACGACAACGAGCTGCTGGCTGCCGTCGAGGCCGCCATCCACCGCGCGCCCCGCGCCGAAGCCCCCGCCCCCGCCGCGGCCCCCGAACCCCCGCACACCGACCTGGCCTCGGCCGTGGGGGCGCGTGCGCTGGACTACATCCACACCCACTACCAGCAGGAGATCTCGATGCAGGACGCCGCGCGGGCGCTGAACTACTCGGAACCGTATTTCTGCCGCATGTTCAAGGCGCAGTTCGGCCGCAGCTTTACGGCCTACCTTTCGGCCTACCGCATCGAGCGCGCGCAGGAGCTGCTGGCCCAGCCCACCGTCAGCATCAAGGATGTCGGCCGCCGCGTCGGCTACCCCGACGCCAACTACTTTGCCAAAGTGTTCCGCCGGCTGACCGGCCAGACCCCCAGCGAGTACCGCGCCGCCCACCTGTAAGGCCATTTCGCACATTGCACAAACAACACCCCCAACATTTGGTGAAAATGTTGGGGGCGTTTTGTATGAGTTGCACAAAAGGTTAAAATCCTACCCGTTTTACAAAAATCTTACGATACCGCACAAGGGGCCGGGCCCGGTATAATAAAAGCGTAATCGGGGCCATGCCGCGGCGTGGCCACAGCCGCAGCGCACGCCGGGGGACGCCCCGCCCACGCGCTGTGTACGGTAACGGGAGGAGGTCTGGACATGGCGGAAGAACTGTTCCGCATGGAAGGCATCAGCAAAAGCTTCCCCGGCGTCAAGGCGTTGGACCATGTGCACCTGGATGTCAACAAAGGTGAGGTCCTGGGCCTTGTGGGGGAGAACGGCGCCGGCAAATCGACGCTGATGAAGATCTTGTCCGGCGTATACCACGCCGACGAGGGCGAGATCTTCATCGAGGGCAAAAAAGTCCACATCGATTCGGTCGCCAAAGCGCATGAGCTCGGCATCTCCATCATCATGCAGGAGCTCAACATGTGCGGCCATTTGAGCGTGGCCGACAACATCTTTATCGGGCGGGCGCACAAACGCGGCATCTTTATCGACGACGCGATGATGCACCGCGAAGCCAAAAAAATTCTGGACGACCTGGGCATCGATTTGAACACCCACACGATGGTGGGCGAGTTGAGCGTGGCCCAGCAGCAGATGGTGGAGATCGCCAAGGCCATCAGCTTCCACTCCAAGATCCTGGTGTTGGACGAACCGACGGCCACCCTGACCGAGCGCGAGATCGACCAGCTGTTTGAGATCATCAAGCGCCTGCAGGCCAAGGGCGTCGGCATGGTGTACATCAGCCACCGCATGGCCGAGCTCGGCCGCATCTGCGAGCGCGCGTCGGTCATCCGCGACGGGCAGTACATCGGCACCGTCAACCTCAAGGACGTCACGATGGACGAGCTCGTCAACATGATCGTCGGCCGCCCGCTGGAGGACAAGTACCCCAAGCACACGCGCACCATCGGCGACATCGTGCTGGAGGCGCGCAACGTCCACCGCGGCAGCAAAGTCAACGTCGACCACTTCTACGTCCGCAAGGGCGAGATTTTGGGCATTTCCGGCCTGGTGGGCGCCGGCCGCACCGAGTTGATGCGCTGCATCTTCGGCGCCGACCACCCGCAGAGCATGGAACTGTGGATGGAGGGCAAGCCCATCAAAGTCCACTCGGTCATACAGGCCATCAACCACGGCATCGGCTATGCGACCGAGGACCGCAAGCGCGACGGCCTGGCCCTGGGCCTGGACGTGCAGTACAACACCAACATGGCGCACCTGCAGCAGCTTTCGCATTTCGGTTTCCTGGACGACAAAGCCGGCGCCGAAAACGCGCAGAAATACGTCGATCTGCTGCGCACCAAGACGCCCAGCATCCACCAGCTGTGCGGCAACCTTTCGGGCGGCAACCAGCAAAAGGTCGTTTTGGCCAAGTGGCTGTGCAACGACGTCAAGGTGTTGATCGTCGACGAGCCGACCCGCGGCATCGACGTCGGCGCCAAGTACGAAGTATACGAACTGTTCAACCGCCTCAGCGACCAGGGCGTAGCCATCATCATGATCTCGTCCGAACTGCCCGAAATTTTGGGCATGAGCGACCGCATCCTGGTCATCCACGAGGGCAGCATCAACGGCGAGCTGGACGCCAAGACGGCCACGCAGGAGCAGATCCTGTACCTGGCCGCCGGCTACAACAAGCTGGAGGGCAAGCCCGCGCCGACGCTGAGCATGCCGGCCAACGCCTAATTGAACGGAGGAAACATCATGGCAAATAAGATCAAGACCGCCGGCAAGGGCGGTTTCAGCGACTTAAGCGCCGCGACCCGGCGCGCGATCTTCTCGGTTTGTGTGCTGGTGGCGCTGTTTGCGCTGTTCGCCATCATGTCGCCGGACAAGTTCCTGGCGGCCACCAACCTGCAGAACCTGCTGCAGCAGGTCGTCACCTACACCATCATCGGCTGCGGCCTTTCGTTCTGCCTGGTCTGCGGCGGCAACGATTTGAGCGCCGGCGCCTCGATGGCGCTGTCCGGCATCATCGTGGTCAACCTGCTCATCATGGGCCTGCCGCTGTGGCTTTGCATCGTGCTGTGCCTGGTCATGGGCATCCTGACCGGCGTTATGAACGGCTTCTTTATTGAAATTCTCGGCGTCGTGCCCTTTGTGGCCACGCTGGCTACCCAGTAGGTCTACCGCGGCATGGCCAACGTGCTGGTCAACGGCGCGCCGGTGTACACCACCAACATCCCCTCGGAGGCTGTGCAGGACCAGTTCTACCTGCTGGGCGGCGGCCGCATCGGCGGCGACGGGCTGCCCTACTCGGTCATCATCACGGCGGTGTACGCCATCATCCTGGGCGTCGTGCTGGCCAAGACCCGCATCGGCCGCCAGATCTACGCCTGCGGCTCCAACCTGGAAGCCGCCAAGCTCTCCGGCATCAACGCCGTTAAGACCCGCATGTTCGCGTACTGCATCTCGGGCCTGTCGGCCGCCATCTGCGGCATCCTGGTCGCCAGCCGCCTTTCCAGCGCGCAGCCCACGGCCGGCAACGGCTATGAGATGGAAGCCATCGCGGCGTCCGTCCTGGGCGGCATCAGCATCCTGGGCGGCGAGGGCACCATCCTCAACACCATCATCGGCGCGCTGATGATGGGTGTCATCCGCAACGGCCTCAACCTCAACGGCGTCAACTCCTTCTGGCAGCAGGTCATCCTGGGCTTCATCCTGCTGATCGCCGTCGCTTCGCAGACGGCCAGCAAGGGCGGCCAGCTCGAGGGCATCAAGCGCATGCTGGGGCTGAACAAGGCCAAGTGATCTCCCCCTGCGATCCCACTTCCCAAACGGGTCCCCGCCGGCGGCAGGCGCCGCCGGCCGGGGGCATCCGGGCAAAACTTGTATTGCTGCGGCATCTGCCGCTTCGCATAAGAACCCATTTTTTCAAGGAGGACTTTATGAAACTCAAGAAACTCATGTCCCTGGGCCTGGCCGGCGTGATGGCGCTGAGCCTGGCGGCCTGCGGCGGCACGGCCGACACCACCGAGAGCGCCGCCGAAACCACCGAGAGCACCGCGACCGAAACCGCCGAAAGCGGCGAGGAAACCACCACCGCCGAAGCCACCGGCGAAGAAAAGACCATCTAC
>DXEI01000059.1 GCA_019115045.1 Candidatus Gemmiger excrementipullorum
GGCACCGGCAAGACGACGATCGCGCGCATTTTGTCCAAATACCTCAAGGCCATCGGCGCGCTGCGCGGCGGCCAGCTGGTGGAGGTGACCCGCGCCGACCTGGTGGGCCGCTACGTGGGCCACACCGCGCCGCTGACCAACTCGGTCATTGAGAGCGCGCTGGGCGGCGTGCTGTTCATCGACGAGGCGTACAGCCTCTACCGCGGCGGCGAGGACAGCTTTGGCCTGGAGGCCATCGACACGCTGGTCAAAGGCATTGAGGACCACCGCGACGACCTCGTCGTCATCCTGGCCGGCTACACCAAGGAGATGCAGCTGTTTTTAAGCGCCAACTCCGGCCTGGCCAGCCGGTTCCCCAACCAGATCGAGTTCCCCGACTATACCGGCGAGGAACTGTACCAGATCACGCTGCTGCAGGCCAAGGGCAAGGGCTATGCGCTGGACGAGGGCTGCCGCGCGCCGCTGACGGCCTGGTACGCCCGCAAACAGGCCGAGGACGCCGCCACCAACGGCAACGGCCGCATGGCGCGCAACGCGCTGGAAAAGGCCATCCTGAACCAGTCGCGGCGGCTCATCGCCGACCCCGGCGCCAGCCTGGAACTGCTGCTGCCCGGCGATTTTGAGCTGGACTGAACGCATTCTGCACAATACCGTAACACAAATGAAAAAATGCAGGCACCTTGCGGTGCCTGCATTTTTATTGTCGTTTGCCTGCCGGGCGGGGTCAGCGCGCGGTGTAATCCTCGGCCAGGTCGGCCAGGATGCGCGGCGCGCTCTCGCGCGTGTCGGTCATGCGCACGGCGTTGCGCAGCGGCAGCACGGCGCGCGGCGTGACCGAAAGCTCGTCCACCCCCAGCGCCAGGAAGGTCTCGGTCAGCGTCAAGTCGGCGCCCAGCTCACCGCAGATGCCCACCCAGATGCCGTTTTTGTGGGCGTTCTCGGTCACGAGCTGGATCAGGCGCAGCACCGAGAGGTGGTGCGGGTCATAGAAGCGGCCGAGGTCGTTGTTCTGGCGGTCGCAGGCCAGCGTGTACTGCGTCAGGTCGTTGGTGCCGATGCTGAAGAAGTCCACTTCCTTGGCCAGGCGGTCGCTGCAGATGGCGGCGGCCGGCGTCTCGATCATAATGCCGATCTGCACGTCCTCGCTGTAGGGGATGCCCTCCTTTTTCAGTTCGCGGCGGGCTTCCTCGCACAGGCGCTTGGCCTCGCGCACCTCCCACACGCTGGTGACCATGGGGAACATGATGCCCAGCTTGCCGTAGGCCGAGGCGCGGAACAGCGCGCGCAGCTGCGTTTTGAAGAAATCGGTCCGCGTCAGGCTGATGCGCAGCGCGCGCATGCCCATGGCGGGGTTTTCCTCTTTGGGCAGGTTGAAATAACCGATCTGCTTGTCGGCGCCGATGTCGCAGGTGCGGATGATGACCTCTTTGCCGTCCATGTCGGAGAGGACCGCCTTGTACGCCTCAAACTGCTGGTCCTCGGTGGGGTAGTCGCTGCTGTTGAGGTAGAGGAACTCGCTGCGGAACAACCCGATGCCGCCGCCGTCGTTGACCTGCACGGCGTGCACATCCTCGGGGCTGCCGATGTTGCAGTAGACGCGGATGGTCTTGCCGTCCTTGGTGATGTTGGGCTGGCCTTTGAGGGTCTCCAGCAGGCGCTGCAGGCGCAGCTGTTCCTCGCGCTTTTTCAGCAGGCGGGTGCGGGTGTCGTCGTCGGGGTCGATGACCAGCGCGCCGGTGCCGCCGTCCGCGATGGCCTGGCGGCCCTCATACTCCGGCTTGAGGGCGTCGCCCACGCCGACGATGGCGGGGATGCCCATGGTGCGCGCCAGGATGGCCGTGTGGCTGGAGCCGGAGCCGCCCGCCGTGACAAAGCCCAGAATTTTGGATTTGTCGAGCTGGATGGTCTCGGACGGGGCGAGGTCGTCGGCCGCCAGCAGGACCGGTACCTCGGACGCGATGCCGCCCTGCACGACGCCGCACAAAATGCCCAGGATGCGCTGGCTGACGTCGCGCACGTCGGCGGCGCGGGCCTGCATGTAGGCGTCGTCCATGGCGGCGAACATGGCGGCGAACTGGTCCGCCACGTCGGAGACGGCGGCCTCGGCGTTGCATTTTTCGTTAACGATGAGGTTTTCGATGGCTTCCTCGTAGTCGAGGTCCTCGGCCATCATCTGGTGGGTCTCAAACAGCATGGCGGCTTCGTCGCCGGCCTCGGCGCGGGCCTGCTCGGCCAAGGCGCCCAGCTGCTCGATGGCGCCGGTCTGCGCGCCTTTAAAGCGGTGCCACTCGGCGTCGGTATCCTCCACGGTATAGCGCTGGATCTCGGTGGTAGCGCGGCGGTAAAAATACAGCGGGCCCATGCCCACGCCGGCCGAAACGCCCTTGCCCTGGATGGTGATCATGCGGGGGTCCCCCTTTCCTTTTGCACAGTGTTGGGAATACGAACCCGCGGCCGCCGTCTTGAGCAGCAGCCGCGGGCCTGGCAATGGTTTGCTTACAGATGCTCGTTGAAGAACTTCTCCAGCGCGGGGGCGGCGGTATCTTCGTCGGGGCCCTCGACCTGGACGGTGACGGTGTCGCCGCACTTGATGCCCATGCCCATGAGCGCCATCAGCTTGACGGCGTTGACGGACTTATCGCCCTTGAAGATGGTGACGGTGCTCTGGTAGCCTTTGACCTCCTTGACCAGCAGACCGGCCGGACGCGCGTGGATGCCGACCGCTTCTTTGATCGTGTAGGTGAACTCTTTCATTGTCGTTTCCTCCCGTAGGCGCGCAGGTGGCGCGCACAGATTTTTAGCCGCCTTTATCATACCACACTCTTACAGCAACGTCAACGGAAACACCGCAAAAAAGCGCGCGTTCTTTGTGCATTTTTGGCAAAATTTGGCAGCATCGCCCGCTTTGCCGCTGCAGGCAGGGACATGGGGCGTACAGCGGGCGTCACAGCGTTTGCAGCAAGGCGCGCAGCACGTCCTCGGGCCGGGGGGTGTGGTTCGGGTACCGCGCGCGCAGCGGCGCGGCGGCGGTGTCCATGATGTAGGGCGCGCCCACCAGGTCCAGCATGGCGGTGTCGTTGTAGTTATCGCCAAAGGCCATCACGTTGGCGGGGTCGATGCCCAGCGTCCGGCACAGCGCCTGCACGCCGGTGCCCTTGTTGGCCAGCGTCGTGTCGATCCAGTACGGGCCGGCCACCGCGCAGTTTGCCTGCTGCCAGCGCGGCACAAAGCGGTCGACGTAGGCGTCGACGCCCTCGTGCAGGTAGACCGAGACCTTGACGATGTCCTCGGGCACGTCGGCGGGGTCGCGGATGAGTTGGTAACGGTTGCCGATAAAGCGGATGCGCTCCCGCATGCCGAGGCCGCGCTCCATCAGGTAGGCGCAGTTCTGGCCCGAGAGCATGACCTCGCCCTGGCCTTCGCTGCGCGCCCAGAAATCGCGGGCGATGGCCTCGGCCAGGGGCCTTGGCATCGGCGTCTTGCCGATGCAGGTCTCGTCTTTGTACAGCACGCCGCCGTTTTCGCACAAAAAGGCGCAGTGTTCGGCCACCGGGGCGAACAGCGCGCGCAAGCTGGTGTACTGCCGCCCCGACGCCGGGCAAAACACGATGCCCTTGGCTGCCAGCGCACGGATGAGGTCGAACAGCTGCGGGTCAAACCCTTTGTGGCCGTAGGGGATCAGCGTGCCGTCAAGGTCGCTGCAGATCATCTGGATGGACATACGGGGGGAACTCCTTTGGCAAAGGTCGCCGCGCCGCAGCGCGCCGCCAGCGCCATTGTACCACACCCCCGGCGGGTTTTGCAATTCGGCCGGTTTTGGTGTATGATACCCCCTAGAGGTGAACGGTATGGCAAACATAGCGGTAAACGGCAAAGCCCCGGCCGCCGCCGGCGCGGCCTTTGTGGCGGAAAGCGCCACGCTGGCCGGGGACGTGCGGCTGGAAACAGGCGCCAGCGTATGGTACGGCGCAGTGCTGCGCGCCGACACCGGGCGCATCGTGGTGGGCGCGGGCAGCAACGTGCAGGACAACGCCGTGCTGCACACCGGCCCGGGGCTGGACGTCGTGCTGGGGCGCGGGGTCTCGGTAGGGCACGGGGCCATTCTGCACGGCTGCACGGTGGGCGACGGCTGCATGGTCGGCATGCACGCCACGGTGCTGAACGGCGCGGTGCTGGGCCCCGGCTGCCTGGTCGCTGCCGGGGCGCTGGTGCCGGAGGGCGTGCAGATCCCCGCAGGCAGCCTGGTGATGGGGGTGCCGGGCAAGGTGGTGCGCCCGGTGCGCGCCGAGCAGGCCGCCGCCATCGCCGCCAACGAGCAGGAATACCGGGAACTGGCCCGCCAGCACGCCGCTGCGCAGAACAAAGCGGAAGAATAAAGAGGCAAGCCCCCGGGCCGCATATGCGGCCCGGGGGCTTGCTGCTATTCGTCTATTATTGCGGCGCGGCCTTTTCTGCGTCAAGGAACGCCCTTCACAAAGTATGCTATGGATGTTTGGTACTGTTAGACAAACCCAGGGCGTACCGAACTGC
Organism: Candidatus Gemmiger excrementipullorum; assembly: GCA_019115045.1. Classification (GTDB taxonomy): domain Bacteria; phylum Bacillota; class Clostridia; order Oscillospirales; family Ruminococcaceae; genus Gemmiger; species Gemmiger excrementipullorum. Next base: position 4,531 of record DXEI01000059.1, read on the forward strand.
GAAACCGGGAAAGCCCGGCGGCAATAGCGTCGGGGGCCTGCGCAACGCCCTGAAACAGCGGAAGCACAAGAACGCCCGGCGGGCCGCAATGCCCCCGGGCGTTCCGCACACTTTCAGGAAGTCCACCCGTGGCAGATGATCACACGGTTTCCTTCGATGGTATGGCCCGCGTCACAGGCGCCGCAGGCTTCGCACGTCCAATCGTAGGTGATGGAAAGGTCGTACACCGCGTCGCTGCCCTGCGCCATGCTGACGCAGGCCCGCTCTTGGACCGGCAGTTCCTCGCTGGCGGCCAGCACGGCGTGCATCGCCTCGCCGCAGTCGGGGCAGGCAGGCGCCTGCGTCCCGGTGTCTGCGCACGCCTGCGCCAGCGCTTCTTCCGGCGTGCGCGGCTCGCCGCCATGGTACAGCACCTGCTCGGTGGTTTCGGCCGCAGTCCCCTGCGCGGCCGGCGTTTGTTCTTCCAGGGCCGCCTGCTGCCCGCAGCCGCAGAGCAGGGCCGCGCCCAGGCATACGGCTGCCACGGTATAGCTTGCTTTCATCATTCTCCCCCATTTCACAGGTATGCTTTTTCCCAAGTTGGTTTACAGGCCGGCTTCGGCCATTGCTTCCCTCTGCATCGGGATCACCGGGCCTTTCTTTGCAAAGGCTGTCTTCTGCTTACAGTATAGTAAAAGCGTTTATATTTGTCAATAAAAAGTATTGACGAAAAAATATATCCGTGTATAGTAAAAATAGACAAAGCAAGGCAAACATGGACCATGAAACCAGAAAGAACCGACAACAGCACAGCCAAGGGCATGCGCGATGCCCTGAAAAAAGCGACCACAGAAATGCTGGTCTTGTTTATGCTGCGCCAAAAGCGGATGTACACCTACCAGATGGCGCAGGAGGTGGACCGCCTGACCCAGGGCGTGCTGACGTTCAACACGATGTACCTGGCCGTGTACCGCCTGCAGGAGGGCGGCTATATCGAGGAAGCGGAAAAGCGCATCGAGGATGGCCGCGCGCGCATCTACCTGGGCATCACCCCCGCCGGGCAGGACTACTACGCGCGGCTGCACGCCGAATACGGCATTTTTACCGCTGCGCTGGAAGGGCTGCTGGCCCGGGACGGCACGTTGTACCCGGAGGCAGACCGCGGCGTTTGAAAAGGCCGTTTTCCCCCGTGTACAGGCTGCGGCCGGGGCAAGCCCCGCCCGGCAAGCCGCAGAAAAGCACCCGCCCCTGCCCCGCACAGCACCCAACAAAACGCGGCCCCGCCAAGGGCGGGTGTCCGTAAGACAGTTAACAGCCACCGTAGTTTGAACCGCGGTGGCTGTTCTTGTATTTTATCCTGTTATGCGATAATATGGAAGCGAACAGACCTGCAAAATCGGAATTTGACTAAGGAGGTATCCAAATGAAAAAGAGATTCCCTGTCATCATTGCTTTTGTTTTTGGTGCGTTACCTTTTCTTATTGGTTGTATTCAAAATTGGTATATGTTTACCTATGTAGATTCTGTTCTTCCGTATGGATTCATATCGCTGGCTGTGCTGTGCCTATGGGGTTGTATTGCGTTTCTGCTCAATGACCGTTCTCACAGTACGAAAGCAATTGTTATTTCCTTGAATCTAATCGCTTCATTAGATTTACTATTGCTTGGTATCCAGGAACTATTTCTTCATGCCTATTGGATGAACTGTGTTGGAAGTTGGTCACAATTTTTCTACTTGCCTATGTTAAAACTCGGCTTCAGTCTAACAAATTGGAGTCATAGTGTATTCACCGCTTATGTTACTTGCTTTGCCCTTATGGTTGCAGTTTCTTTCATTGGCTGCAAGCTGAAAGAGAATTTCCAAAAATAAATATCTGTCTTGCCCTGCTAGCCAAATTCCAATTTTTCGAACTGATACAAGGGCGCACTTCTATACGGGTCAAGCCCCGTATGTGCGCTCTGTGAGACTGAACAGCCCGGGCACCTGAATGTCCGGGCTGTTATGCGTTACTTCGTTCCGAACAAGGGGCTGCACCCCTTGCGCCACTTTGCGGCTATCCTCTTAAAGCAAAAGGTGTGACCACGAAAGTCACGCCATTTGCAAATTTAACTGTCTTACGAACGCCCCACAAAATGGCGGGGCCGCTTGTTTGCGATTATAGAATTACAGAACTTTGGAGAGGAACGCTTTCAGGCGCTCGTTCTCGGGGTTGGCGAAAAACTCCTGGGGCGGTTTGTCCACCTTGACGACGCCCTCGTCGATGAAGATGATGCGGTTGGCGACTTCGCGCGCAAAGCCCATCTCATGCGTGACGCAGACCATCGTCATGCCGCCGCGCGCCAGTTCACGCATGAGCTCCAGCACCTCGCCGACCATCTCGGGGTCCAGGGCGGAGGTCGGCTCGTCGAACAGCAGCACCTCGGGGTCCATGGCCAGCGCCCGCACGATGGCGATGCGTTGCTTCTGCCCGCCCGAGAGCATGTTGGGGTAGGCGTCGGCTTTGTCGGCCAGGCCGATGCGCTGCAGCAGTTCCATCGCCTTGGCGTCGGCCTGTTCCTGGGTAAGCAGGCCCAGGCGCACCGGCGCCAGCGTGATGTTGCGCTTGACCGTCAAATGCGGGAAAAGGTTGAAGTGTTGGAACACCATGCCCATTTTTTGCCGCACACGGTCGATGTCTTTGTCGGTGACTTCCTCGCCATTGAAAAACACCTGCCCGCCGTCGGGTTCTTCCAGCCGGTTGAGGCAGCGCAGGAAGGTCGACTTGCCGCAGCCCGAAGGCCCGACCAGCACGACGCAGTCGCCTTTTTGGATCTCCAGATCAACGCCGCGCAGCACCGGCAGCGCGCCGAACTGTTTTTGCAGCCCTTTAACGACGATCACTTTGCGCAAGCCTCCTTTCCAGTTTGCCCAGCAGCGCGCTGAACAGCAGCACCAGCACCAGGTAGATGGCCGCCACGCCCAGCAGCGGGTACATGGCCTCGTAGGTGCGGTTCATGACGCCCTGGGCGGCGTACAGCAGCTCTTTGCCGCCAATGACGGTGATGAGCGAGGTATCTTTGAGCAGGATGATGAACTCATTGCCCAGCGAAGGCAGGATGGAGCGGATGGCCTGCGGGATGATGATGAGCAGCATCGTCGTGATGTAGTTGAGCCCCAGGCTGCGGCCGGCTTCCATCTGGCCGGGGTCGACGGCCATCAGGCCGCCGCGGATGATCTCGGACACATAGGCGCCGGAGTTGATGCCCAGCGCCAGCGCGCCGACCATGGTAAAGTTGCGGCTGGACGCAAAGATGACCATGCTCATGATCAGCAGCTGCACCATCATGGGCGTGCCGCGGATGACCGTGGCGTACACCTGGCACACCACGTTGAAAAAGCCCAGCACCGGGTTGCGGTGGTGGGGGCGCTGCTGGTCGTGCGCGACGCGCACCAGCGCCACCACCGACCCCAGCACGACGCCCAGCGCCAGCGCGATGGCCGTGACCAGCAGCGTGGTGCCGACGCCCTCGATATACTGCAGCCAGCGGTCGTTGTACAAAAACGCCTGGTAAAATTTGACGAAGAAATCCTGGCCAAAGCTCAGGGTCCCGCCGTTGCGCGCCAGTTCCGAAAGCGCTTCAAACTGTGCTTGCATCCGCTACACACCTTTCTTGCCGGACAAAGACAAGGCGCGCCGGTCATGCGGCGTGCCTTGTCGGTGGATCAGGGAGATGGTTTTGTTATTCGGCCGTGATGTACTTGTCGACGATGGCCTGGATGGTGCCGTCCTCAGTCAGCTCGGCCAGCGCGCCGTTGATGGCGTCCAGCAGCTGGGTGTTGCCCTTGGCGACGCCGATGGCGTACTCCTCATTGGCGTACTCGGTGTCGAGGATCTTCAGGCCGGGGTTGGCTTCCACAAACTCCTGCGCGGGGGCGTTGTCGATGACGACCGCGTCCACCTGGCCGTTGTTGAGCGCCTGCACGGCGGTCAGGCCGTTGTCATACTTGATGACGTTATCCTCGCCAAAGTCGTCGCTGCAGTAGGAGTCACCGGTGGTGCCGCGCTGCACGCCGATCATCTTGCCCTGCAGGTCGTCGATGGTGGCGATGGCGGAATCCTCGGGCACGATGACGACCTGGATGCCGTTGGCGTAGGTGTTGCTGAAGTCCATGACGGTCTGGCGGTCCTCGGTGACGGTGACGCCGGCCATGACCATATCGCTCTTGCCGGTCTGGGCGGCCAGCAGGGCGGCGTCAAAGTCCATGTCGTCGACCTGCAGTTCCAGGCCGAGCTTGTCGGCGATGGCGCCGGCGACCTCGATGTCGATGCCCTCAAAGCTGCCGTCGTCGGCGGTCATCTCATACGGGGGGAAGGCGGCGTTGGTGGACATCGTCAGCACGCCCTCGGTGACGGTGGTGACGGCCGCGGCCTCGCCGGCGGTCTCCTCGGTGGAAGCGGCTTCCTCAGAGGCAGCTTCAGAGACGGCTTCGCTGGAAGAAGTTTCCTCGGAAGCGGTCTCCTCCACGGCAGCGGTAGAGCCGCAGGCGGCCAGGCTCAGCGCCATGGCGGCGCCAAGCAGCAATGCAGTGAGCTTTTTCATAGTATGGTCCCTCTTTTGTTGTGTTCTTCAGTAAAAATCCCAAATGGGGAAAGGCCGGGCCCTCACCCGGCTATGGGGACAGTATAATTGCATAAATATGTAAAGTCAATGCATAAAACCAAAGTTTGGCGTTTTGCGCCCCTGCGGGCGGGGCGGCGGGTGTTTTTTGTGCAAAACAGCAGGGCTGCGGGCGTCCGGCACAGAGCCCTGCCGCAGGCAGGCCGCGTATAGAGCGCATACGGCGCTGCATTTTTTGACGCATTGCAGCAAAAACTGCCCCTTGACTTCACCGCCGGGGCGTGGTATATATAGGGTATCTTCATCCTGTTCAAAGCTGTGAGGCGGACAAACGGGGTGCGGACAGCGTACCCAGAGAGGGCCGCCGCGGGATGCCCGCGCGCTGCAAGCGGCCTGCACGCCCGCCGCGCCTTTACCACCGCCGAGCGCGGGGGCGAACCCCCGCCGGGTACGGCCCGTTACCGCCGGTATGAGCGGCGCCGCACGCCCCTTTCGTAAAAGGTGCGCGGCGCAATTTGGGTGGAACCGTGGAGCGCATTGCTTCATCCCTGTTGGAAAAACCGGGATGGAGCAATTTTTTTATGGATATGGGAGGTTGCCAGCATGAAGATCATCTACAAAGACGGCACGGTGGCGGAATGCCCGCAGGAAGAGGAACTGCACGTTTTGCGCCACACGGCCGCGCACATTATGGCGCAGGCCATCAAGCGGCTGTACCCGCAGGCGGACTTTGCCTTTGGCCCCGCCACCGAGAACGGCTTTTACTACGACGTTGACCTGGGCGACACCAAGCTGGGCGACGAGGACCTGGCCGCCATTGAAAAAGAGATGCGCAAGATCTGCAAAGAGAACCTGCCGGTCAAGCCGTTTGTGCTGCCGCGCGACGAGGCCGTCAAGCTGATGGAGGACCGCCAGGAGCATTACAAGATCGAGCACATGGCCGATTTGGCCGACGAGACCGAGTTCAGCTTCTACCAGCAGGGCGAGTATGTCGATATGTGCATCGGGCCCCACCTGACCTACACCAAGGCGCTGAAGGCGTTCAAGATCACCCAGCAGAGCGGCGCGTACTGGAAAAACGACAAAGAGAACAAGATGCTGACCCGCATCAACGGCGTGGCCTTCCGCAACCAGGAGGAGCTCGACGCCTGGGAGAAGCAGCAGCAGGAAGCCCGCGAGCGCGACCACCGCAAGATCGGCAAAGAGATGCACCTGTTTATGACCGACGACCTTGTGGGCCGCGGCCTGCCGATGTTCCTGCCCAACGGCTACACCGTGTGGCAGCAGCTGGAGGAGTATATCAAGCAGAAAGAGCGCGACCGCGGCTACCTGCACGTCATGACGCCCTGCATTGGCACCGTGAACCTGTACAAGACCTCCGGCCATTGGGACCACTACCGCGAGAACATGTTCCCCGCCATGGAGATGGAGGGCGAGAGCTACGTGCTGCGGCCGATGAACTGCCCGCACCACATGATGATCTACGCCAACCAGCCGCACAGCTACCGCCAACTGCCCATCCGCATCGGCGAGATCGCGCACGATTTCCGCTATGAGTCCAGCGGCACGCTGAAAGGCATCGAGCGCGGGCGGCATTTCTGCCAGAACGACGCCCACCTGTTTGTGACGCCGGAGCAGATCAAGCAGGAAGTCGCCGACGTCTGCGCGCTGATCTTTGATGTGTACAAGGACTTCCACATCACCGACTACCGCTGCGTGCTCTCGCTGCGCGACCCCGCCGACAAGAAAAAGTACCACGACGACGACGCCATGTGGGATCATGCCGAGCAGGCGCTGCGCGAGGTGCTGACCGACCTGGGCATTAATTTTACCGAGGAGATCGGCGAAGCGGCGTTCTACGGCCCCAAGCTGGACGTCAACGTGCGCCCCGCCGTCGGCGCCGAGTATACCCTTTCCACCTGCCAGCTGGATTTCTGCCTGCCGGCGAAGTTCCACCTGACCTATGTGGACAAGGACGGCGCCGAAAAGACCCCCGTGGTGCTGCACCGCGCCATCCTGGGCTCGCTGGACCGCTTTATGGCCTACCTGATCGAGGAGACGAAGGGCCGTTTCCCCACCTGGCTGGCCCCGACGCAGGTCAAGGTGCTGCCCGTGAGCGAAAAGACGCTGGACTACGCGCGCGCCGTGACCGAGAAACTGCAGGCCGCCGGGCTGCGCGTCGTGCTGGATGAAAGCAACGAGAAGATCGGCTACAAGATCCGTCTGGCCCAGCAGGAGGACCGCGCCCCCTATATGCTGGTGCTGGGTGCAAAGGAAGTTGAGGCCGGCAACATCAGCGTGCGCGACCGCAAGGGCGACACGACCGCCATGGACCTGGATGCGTTTTTGGCCAAAGTCAAGGCCGAGATCGCCGACCGCACCTACAACGTGTAAACCCACCCGGGGCAGGACACCGAACAAACGGCGTATTCCCCCGCCTGCAGAGCCGTTCGGCGGGCGTGAACGCCCGCCCTACAGTACAGAGCCATAAACGGCCGGCAAAGCGGAACAGGTGGTTTCCCGGCACGGCACAAGGCAGGCTGCCCAGCAGCCTGCCTTTTTCTTTTGCCGTACCGCCTTGACAAGCGCTGCGGCCTGTGCTATGCTGTGCCGGTACACACAAAAACAAACAGCCTGCCACCGGGTAGGGGTATGCGTAACGCATCCGTCTGTGCATCGTTAGGTCTTGGAAGATGCACCCACGGGTGCATTTTTTTGCAGAAAAGAGGATGGCTATGACCGCAAAACTCCGGTATTTCACCCGCGCAGAATGGACGTTGTGGGGCGCTTCGGTGCTGCTGATCGTGGGGTCGTTCGTGCTGTTCCACCAAAACGACTACCTGACGCTGACCGCGTCGCTGATCGGCGCGACGTCGCTGATGCTCAACGCCAAGGGCAACCCCGCCGGCCAGGCGCTGACCATCGCGTTCAGCCTGCTGTACGGATACATCTCGCTGACCTGCGCGTACTACGGCGAGATGATCACCTACCTGGGCATGACGGCCCCGATGTCGGTGTTCGCCCTCGTCAGCTGGCTGCGCCACCCGTATGCGGCCGGCAAGGCCGAGGTGCGGGTGAACCGCATCTCCCGCCGGGAGGGGGCGTTCGCCGTGGCGCTGAGCCTGGCGGTGACCTTTGTGTTCTTTTTCATTTTGCGCGCGTTCCACACGGCCAATCTGCTGCCCAGCACGATCTCAGTGACGACGAGTTTTCTGGCCGTCTACCTGACGGCGCGGCGCAGCCCGCTGTTTGCGGTGGCGTATGCGGCCAACGACCTGGTGCTGATCGTGCTGTGGAGTTTGGCCGCGCGGGAGGATTTTTCCTACCTTTCGGTCGTGGTCTGCTTTGTGATGTTTTTTGCCAACGATATTTACGGCTTTTACAACTGGTCGCGCATGCGCCGCCGCCAGGCGGCGTGACGAACGGTCCAAAGGGGCAACCGCCGCGCACAGCGGCAGGCAGCCTTCCTCTCCAAACACGCTGCGGCGGGGCTTCGGCCCCGCCGCAGACTGCCGAAAAGGCATCTGTTTCCCATCTGCAGAGCTTTTGCCTTGCATTGTAGGGCGGGGTCTTGACCCCGCCGCACCGCTGATTTTTAAAAAATGGCCATCGGAATATTCTTTTTGAATTTGTTGAGGTGCGGCGGGCGAAATCGCCCGCCCTACAGGGTAACCGGAAACGATAGCCGAAGGTGAAACGGGTGGTTTCTCGACACGCTGCGGCGGGGCTTCGGCCCCGCCTTTTTTTGGGCGCGCCGCGCCCCGGCCCGCCGTGTTGTATTTTTGCGGGGCTTGTGGTAAAATGTAGTATCTATTGGTATGCAATTGTATCGCTACGTTATCTTGTGATAGTATAAAGGAAAAGGTGCCCTATGGCTGAAAATACTTCGCTGCCGCGCGCCGCCGACGAAGGCTGGACCACCGTTATCCGCCCGCGCAGCGGCTGGTTTGACATTGACCTGAAAGAACTGTGGCAGTACCGCGATTTGACGGTGATGTTCGTCAAGCGCAATTTTACCGTGCTGTACAAGCAGACGATCCTGGGCCCGGCGTGGATCCTGCTCAACCCGCTGATCACGACGCTGATCTTCAACGTCGTGTTCGGCACGATGGCGGGCATGCCCACCGACGGCGTGCCGGGCTTTTTGTTCTACATGGCCGGCAACACCGTGTGGACGTTTTTTGCCAACTGCGTCAACAACACCGCCAACACCTTTGTGACGAACTCCCAGGTGTTCGGCAAGGTGTACTTTCCCCGCCTGACGATGCCGGTGAGCCAGGTGCTGACGAGCCTGATCAACTTTATCATCCAGGCGGCGATGTACCTGGCGTTCTGGCTGTATTTCTGGGCCACCGGCGCGCAGGTGGGCTTTACGCTGTGGGCGCTGGCCGTGCCGCTGGTCATGCTGCAGGTCATGCTGCTGGGGCTGGGCGTTGGCATCATCGTGTCGTCGCTGACGACGAAATACCGCGACCTGGCCATCGCCGTCGGCTTTGGCGTGCAGCTGTGGATGTACGCCTCCCCCGTTGTGTACCCGCTGTCGATGCTGGGCGAGAGCCCGCGCCTGAAAGTGCTGGTCGAGCTCAACCCCATGACGGCGCCCATCGAGGTGTTCCGCATGGCGACGCTGGGCACCGGCAGCGTGTCGGCGGGCGGCATCGTGTACAGCCTGGTTTTCACGGCGGCGGCGCTCGTTTTGGGCGTCGTGCTGTTCAGCCGCATCGAAAAAACCTTTATGGACACTGTGTAAGGAGGGGCGCAGATGCAAAACAACGAAAAACGCCCCGTCATTGAGGTCACCGGGCTGAAAAAGCAGTACAAGCTGGGGCAGATCGGCGGCGGCACGCTGACGCACGACCTGCAGAGCTGGTGGGCCCGCGTGCGCGGCAAAGAGGACCCCAACACCATCATCGGCACCGACCAGCGGCTGTTCGGCCAGACGTTCATGGCGCTCAACGGCGTGGATCTGACGGTGTACCAGGGCGAGGCGCTGGGCATCATCGGCCGCAACGGCGCGGGCAAAAGCACGCTGCTGAAGCTGCTGTCCCGCATCACCGCCCCCACCGAGGGCGAGATCCGCATCCGCGGGCGGGTGGCCTCGATGCTGGAGGTGGGCACCGGGTTCAACAACGAGATGACCGGGCGCGAGAACATCTATATGAACGGCGCCATTTTGGGCATGACCCGCGCTGAGATCGACGCCAAGCTGCCGCAGATCATTGAATTTTCCGAGTGCGGGGATTTTATCGACACCCCCGTGAAGCGCTATTCCAGCGGCATGTTCGTCAAGCTGGCCTTTGCCGTGGCCGCCCACCTGGACAGCGAGATCATGGTCATGGACGAAGTGCTGGCCGTGGGCGACATGAAGTTCCAGCAGAAATGCCTGGGCAAGATGAGCGACGTGGCCAACCAGGACGGGCGCACGGTGCTCTATGTCAGCCACAACATGAGCACCATCCGCCAGCTGTGCAGCCGCTGCATCGTGCTGGACAAGGGGCGCGTGATCTTCGACGGCGACGTGGAACAGGCCATCGCCGTCTATATGGATACCACCGACGTGAACGTGGTCCACTACGACCTGGCCGATGTGGCCCGCATGACCGGCAGCGCCGGCAAGCGCCTGCGGCTGGAAAGCCTTGACTTTGTGGGCAAGGAATCGAGCGTCTTTGCCGATACCGAGGAGATGCGCGTCAAGATCACCTGGCGCGTGTCGGAGCCGTTTGCCGGCATCCACATGAAGATGAACCTGCACGCGCGGGACTCGACCCCTGTGGGCATCACCCACCCGGTGGACCTGGGCGCGGCGGCGCCC
>DXEI01000060.1 GCA_019115045.1 Candidatus Gemmiger excrementipullorum
GGTAGGGGTCCCGGTCCCGGGGCAGCGTGTCCAGCACCCGGAACAGGTCGATCAATGCGCGGCGCACCCCCTTGATGTCGTGGTCCGCCACGGTCTGCAGGTAGTCGTGGAACATGCTGCGGCGGCCAAAGATGCCCGCGTCCTCGGCATACAGGCAGAACACCAGCCGCACGCAGAGCATGTTCAGGCTTTTCAGGCTGTAGGCGCTGGTGGGGTCGATGTACTGTTTTAAGATCTCGTCATACAAAAACCCGACCAGGGCCCCGGCTTTGAAAGAGACTTCCACCTCGCGCTGGATGTGCGCGTCACCGGTATCTACCAGAAAGCGCAGGCGGTGGTACTGCGTGGGCAGTTCCTCCAGCAGGATGACTTCCGGCTCGTCGTTGGGGCGGTTCATATCATGGATGTGGAACTGCCGGAAATTGCACACGACGATCCAGCGGGGGTTGAGGTCGTGCGGCAGATACCCGGCATAACGACGCGCCTGCTGGAACGGCGTTAAAATGGAACCGTCCGACTGGCGGTAGCCTTTTTTGAGGTCGATGTCGCAGCCTTTCTGCTCGATCAAAACATGGGTGGCGGGCAGATACGCGTCGATAAAACTGGTGTGGCCCAGCTTGACCGGGACTTCAAATTGGATGCAGGCCGTCGGGTCGGCTACGTCGAACACCTTTTGCAGCAGCGACAGCCAAAAAGAGGATGTTTCCTGTTTTTCGTCGCCGTGCCCGGCCCATTGCGCGGCAAAGCTGGCGGCAGCGGCTTGTTGTTCCTTTACGGTCATGGGGGCCTCCTGTTCGTGCGGTGCGGCTATACGCTGCGGGGCGCGCCGTTGCCTTGGTCATCTGCCTTTTCCCCGCCCGCCTGCCTGCGGTGCGCCAGCTCGGCAAAGGTGTGGTCGCGGGTGAAGTGGCGGCGGTAGGGGTTGGCGGGCAGGGCCGGGTCGCGCGGGGCGGCGGGCGGCGCGGCGGCGCGGCGGCGCAGGTAGGCCCACAGCCGCGGTGTGGCGCGCACGGCTCAGGCCCCGGCGGCGGTCTCAGCCGTGGCGGTGGCCAGCGGCGCGCTGCCTGTGGGCGCCGGCGCGCCGGCGGTCAGCGTCTGCCACAACTGCATCGAGGGCTCGTAGCTGGCCGGGACCTCCAGATCGGGGGTGAAACCGCGGCAGCCCAGGTACAGCAGGCCCGGCAGCTCCTGGCCGTTGTACTCGCCCAGGTCCAGCGCCATCAGGCCGGGGCATTCGTCCCAGCGGCGCACCATCTCGTGCCAGTCGCCGGCTTCGTCCTCGGGCGGCAGCGTGCCGTCGGGGTATTGCAGCACCTTGGCAAAATCCTGGAAGCCTTCCGGGTCGGCCAGCAGGTACAGGCAGGTGCCGTACTCGGGCGCCATCTCGGTCGTAAGCCGCGTGATGCCGGCCATCTGGTTGTAGGGGTCCACGCTGTCGGCGTCATCCGCAAAGTCCACCGTGTATTCCGTCAGCTGCACCACCACGTTGCCGTCGCCGTTGTAATCCTCACAATAGGGGGTCAGCGCGGCCTCGATGGCGTCGCCCATGCCGGTGGGCAGGTTGATGGGGCCGACGTAGGCGATCTTGAGGTCGGGGTCGACCCGGCTGGTGATGTCGTGGATCAGCCAGGCGGCCAGTGCCAGCACGGCGGCCGCCCCCAGCACGATGAATTTGTGGTAATGCCACCAGTTGGCGGCTTTTTCCTGCTTGGTATACTCGCGCGGGGGCGGGGCGGGGGTGTAGGTTTCTTCACTGCTTTTGGTGACCCAGGCCATGGGCGGTCTCTCCTTTTATGCATGGAATATCTGCTTACATGCGGAATATCTGCTATTATACCACAAAGTCCGCAGGAAAGTGTAAACGAATTTTAACAGGCGCTTGCAAACCGGGGGCAAAACCGGTATCATGGTAGCAAGAGAACTGCGCGTACTGCGCACAGAGAGGAGACAGCGCCGGTATGGAGAAAAACACCCTGCTGCTGCGCGATACCGAGGCGTTCATGCGCGGCGAGCTGGACAACGTCACGGTGGCCGGCGGGGCCATCGTGCTGGACCTGGTGCAGGGCAGCTATGTGCTGTACGGCTGCTATACCAGCGCGCCGCTGCCCCTGCCGGTGTTCGACGCGCTGCGCGTGAGCTGGAACGCTGTGTCGCCCCCCGGCACCGCCGTGGAGGCGCAGGCCCGCGTGCTGGTGGACGGCAACTGGACCCCGTGGGTGAGCTTTGGCAAGTGGAGCCCCTTTTTGCACCGCGAAGGCCCCGCCCCACAGCAGCGCGGCCCGCTGTGCCTGACGGCGGACTGCCTGCGGCTGGACAGCAAGACCGCCGTGCAGGCGCAGCTGCGCATCTACCTGTACACCAAGGACGAAAAAGCCACCCCGGCCGTGTGGCTGCTGGGCGCCAGTGTGCGCACGGTGGGGGAGATCCCGGCCCACGGGCGGCCCGTCAACCGCGCGCTGCACCTGATGCCCTACGTGATGGCGCGCCGCGCCCCGGCCCTGCGCCCCTGGATGGACCTGGCCATCGGCCTGGCCAGCCTGGCCAACCGCTGGGGCGCCGACCTGCTGCCGGAGGAGTTCGCCCAGGTCCTGCGGGACTGGCGCGCCGACGACGGCGGCGATGTGCGCAACCTGAACTTTGCCGCCGCCGCGGCCGGCTGCTGGGGGTTCCCGGCGTGGGTGTGCTGGTGCGGCCTGGCGACGCTGCGCGACGAGGTGCGCCACGGCTACGGCGCGCTGGTGGCGCTGCAAAGCACCCCCGCCCAGCTGCAAAACGGCTGGCCGCAGCGCCGGTTCGTGACGGTGCGGGGGTTCCGCCATACCGGCGGCACGCCCAAGGCGCTGCTGTGCGACCCCTGGGCCGCCGACAGTGATTTTGACGCCGAGACCGAGATGGACCTGGACGATTTTTTGGTCGCGTGGGACAACGTGGCGCTTTTGATGCGCCCGCGCAAAGCCTACCCGGTGCAGACCCGCGCCAGCGTGTGGGTGCACCCCCTGGGCGGCGAGGCCCCGGGCATCTGCCGCCTGTATGCCAACAACGAGCCCCAGCTGCTGCCCGACGGCTTTTGCAGCGAGGAGGGCTGCGTGCTGGCCTGGACCACGCCCGACAGCCGCCCCCACGCCACCACGGCGCACCGCACCTTCCACTTTGTGCAGCCCGAACAGGGCGGCATCCGGCTGGAACCGGGCGACGGCACCAAAAAATGCACGGTGTACGCCGTCGACACCGCCGGCCACATGCGTGTGGGCGATGTGACGGTATAACAGCACGCCCCGGCCGGGGGCACACAAGCCAACACAAAACAACACAGCCCGGGCGGCGCCGCCGCCCGGCTGCTTTTTGCGGCCCGGGACCGGGCCGCGCCCAGGGGGGAGAGGGAACGATGCAAACATCCGACGCCCGCGCGCTGACGAGCGGGGCCATCACGCCGGCGCTGCTGCGCTTTGCGGTGCCGATGATTTTGGGCGATCTGCTGCAGCAGATGTACAACGTGGCCGACACGCTCATCGTCGGGCAGTTCGTGGGGGCCGACGCGCTGGCGGCCGTCGGCTCGGCCTATACGCTGATGACGTTTTTGACGTCGATCCTGCTGGGGCTCTCGATGGGCAGCGGCGTGGCGGTGTCCATCTCGTTCGGGCGCGGCGAGCACGCGCAGATGCGGCGGGAGATCTTTCTCTCCTTCGTGCTCACCGGCGCGGCGGCCGTCGTGCTCAACATCGGGGCGTTTGTGTGCATCGACCCCATCTTGGCGCTGCTGCAGGTCCCGGCCGAGATCTGGGACCTGATGCGCACCTACCTGTTGGTGATCTTTACCGGCATCGGCGGCACGTTTTTGTACAACTATTTTGCCTGCCTGCTGCGCGCGGTCGGCGACTCGGTGCGGCCGCTGGCGTTTTTGGGCGTGTCGGCGGTGCTCAACATCGCGCTGGACCTGGCGTTCGTGCTGGGGCTGGGGTGGGGCGTGGCCGGCGCGGCGTGGGCCACCATCCTGTCACAGTGGCTGTCCGGCCTGGGGCTGTGCGTCTATGCGCTGGCCACCCGGCCCGACCTGCGCGTGCCGCGCGCCGAAATGCGCTGGAACGGCCGCTGTGCGGCGCATGTGTTCCGGCTGGCGTTCATCACCGGCGCGCAGCAGTCCATCATGAACTTTGGCATTCTGCTGGTGCAGGGGCGCGTCAACAGCTTTGGCCCGGCCATCATGGCGGCGTTTGCGGCGGCGGTCAAGATCGACTCCTTCGCGTATATGCCGGTGCAGGATTTCGGCAACGCGTTCTCGACGTTTTTGGCGCAGAACTACGGCGCCGGGCAGCATGAGCGCATCCGGCGCGGCACGCGCAGCGCCGTGGCCGTCAGCATGACGTTTGGCGCGGCGGTCAGCGCCGTGGTGTTTGTGCTGGCGCGCCCGCTGATGCTGCTGTTTGTGCAGCCCGGCGAGACGGAGATCCTGGCCGCCGGCGTGCAGTACCTGCGCACCGAGGGCGCGTTCTACTGCCTGATCGCGCTGCTGTTTTTGCTGTACGGCTTCTACCGCGCCATCGAGCGCCCCGGCATGTCGGTGGTGCTGACGGTCATCTCGCTGGGGCTGCGCGTCGTGCTGGCCTATGCGCTGTCGGCCATCCCGGCGCTGGGCGCGGCGGGCATCTGGGTGTCCATCCCCATCGGGTGGGTCATCGCCGATGTGGCGGGGGTGATCCCGATGGCGAAGTTTTTCAAAGCGCTGCGCCGCGGCGATGCGGCCGCCCCGTAAAACCCAAACGAAAACGCAAAGCCCCGCCCCGGTCCTTTGGGACCGGGGCGGGGCTGCGGTTTAAAAGCCAAAATACAGGAAAGTCGAGACGCTGCCCAGCGATATGATGGACCAGAACAGCAGCAGGGCCGTTGCCAGCGCGGTGGCCGGTGTGGGTTTGAACTTGCGCTCACTGCTGTTGCGCAGGTTGAGCACGATGAAGAACCCCGCGAACAGGAACAGCCAGAGATTCAGCCCGGGCAGCTCGAGGCTGAGGTCTTTGAGGCCGGGCAGTGCGCGTTCCAGCCAGACGATCTCGTCCAGGTTAAAACAGGCGTAGAGCCTGGCCTGGATCTCAAAGCTGGCGCCGCGGAACATCGCCCGGAAGAAATCCAGCGCATCGGAGAGGGAATCGGCGCGGAAGATGACCCACAGCAAGTTGACGCTGAAAAATGTGAACAGCCATTGGGTGACGATATGCAGGCGGGACCAGGGTTTGCGCAGCGCGCGGTGCAGGCAGTTGAGCGCGCCGTGCAAAAAGCCCCAGACCAGGAACGTCCAGTTGGCGCCGTGCCACAGCCCGCTGACCAAAAACACGATCATGATGTTCAGGTAGGTGCGCAGCGTGCCTTTGCGGCTGCCGCCCAGCGGGAAATAAATGTAGGTGCGCAGGAACCTGGTCAGCGACATATGCCAGCGGTTCCAGAAATCCGGGATGGAGAGAGCCTGGTAGGGAGAGTCGAAGTTCTGCGGCAGGTCAAAGTTGAACAGGCACCCGATGCCCAGGGCCATGTCGCAGTAACCGCTGAAATCAAAATACAGCTGCAGCGTATAGCAGACCGAGACGATCAGCGCCTCCAGCGAGGAAAGGGCGTTGATGTCCCCGAAGCCATACTCGACAGCGCGGCCGAACGTGTCGGCCAGGATCACTTTTTTGGACAGGCCCAGCGCAAAAAGGTAGACGCCGCGCGCCAGGTTTTCGGGGATGAGCTGCCGGCGGGCCGGGTCGCGGAACTGGGGCATCAGCTCCTGGTGCAGGGCGATGGGGCCCTGGCTGAGCTTGGGGAAGAAGCTGACGAAGAGCACATACTCATCAAAGCGATAGCCCTGGGTCTGGCCGCGGTAGGAATCGACCAGGTAGGCGATCTGCTGGAAGGTGAAAAAGCTGATACCCAGCGGCAGCACGATCTCCTGCAGGATGAACGAGGTGCCGAACACGCGGTTGAGGTTGGCGAGGAAAAAGTTGAAATATTTGCAGTACAGCAGCGCCGCGGCGTTGAGTACGATGCCCGCCGCCAAAAGCCCGCGCCGCGCAGGCTGGCCCGCGGGGCGCTGCAGCAGCCGGACGAACAGGTAGTTGACCAGGATGCTGCCGCACAACAGCAGCAGGTATACCGGGTTGGCGTAACCGTAGAACCACAGCGACATGCCGACCAAAAACACATTGGCCGCGCGCCACAGACCGCGGCGGTTGAGCAGGTGGTACCCCGCTGCCGCTAACGGCAAAAACAGAAATACAAACAGGTAGGAGTTAAACAGCATAGCGGGCCCTCACTTTTCCAGGTTGAGAGCAGGGTAGTCAAACGTGGTGTAAAACTGCCGCACTTCATCCAGGTAGGTCTGGTAGTTGTCCTGGGTCAACAGGTAGTCGTCCCGGCACAGCTGCTCCAGGATCCAGGTGTTGATCCACTCGCCATGGTGGCCGTAGTCTTTGTAGTTGTCCAGGTCACAGATCAGGTCAAAGTCGTTATGGAAGGAATACAGCTTGATGTTGGGTACTTCCAGCAGCATCTCAATGGCCAGCGCTTCGGCGTCCAGCTGGCGGCTGATGCGCCCGCTGTTGTACAGCTGGCCCCAATACGCGATGTTGAACGGCGAGAAATAGAGGTAGAACGTTGTCTCGGGGTGTTCCAGCGCCAGGTCAATGACATTCTGCTGCAGCGTTTCCTGCACCATCGTGCGTTCCGCATCGGTCAGCGGGGCCTCGGCCGGGGGCGTTTCAACAAAGGTGTACGGCTCCAGAACGACCTCGGTGGCATAGGTATAGTCGTCGTTCCAGTTGACGTACTCATCAAATGTGGTGGTGCGGCTGCCGGCGCGGGTGAACTCCGGCACGCGCAGGGTGTAGTCAAAAAAGATCGCCTTGTTGAACAGGTAGTTGACGTCGTCAAACGGATTGTCGTTGTACAGATAGGTGGGGTAGTCGTACCCGGCCCGCCAGGCGTCTTTATCCAGGATCAGGCGCTCGGGGTCCAGCGCACGGATGACGTAGCGGATCTCGTTGCCAGAGGTATAGGCGCGGCGCAGCATCAGGTCGACCTCTTTGTGCAGCGCGCCGGCCAGCGGCACTTTGATAAAATGGGCGTCAAACAGGGCGTCGGCCTCGGATGTTTTGAAGTTTTCCGTCATAGAGGTGCCGGTGATGATGCCATCGTAGGTGAAATGGCGCACGATGCCGTCGTTTTGGTAGCGCTCTTCTGTCAGCGGGTACTGGTACTGTTCCAGCGGCGCGTGGTAGTGGAACAGCGGGTCGATATACGCGGTGGGCACGGCAAACAGGCACAACAGCAGCAGCGTTACCGCCAAGGTCGCGCAAAGCCAGCGCACCGAGGCGCTGCGTGCGGGGGCGGGGCGTGTTTGAGCAGGTCGCATAGGCAAGACATCCTTTGGGAAACACAAAAACTGCCCGGCACATTGGCGGGCCAAAGGCGGGCAGTTTGGATGGAGGCGGAAGGTGATTTTTATTCCGGCTGTTCGGGGCGGACGACCTCGCGGATGGTGTTGGCGATGGCCTCGGCCGAGAGGCCGTAGTCGCGCAGCACCTCGGCCGCCGGGCCGGAGTGGCCGAACTGGTCCTGCACGCCGATGCGGCGCACCGGGCAGGGCATCTTTTCGCTCAGCAGGCTGCACACGGCCTCGCCCAGGCCGCCGATGACGCTGTGCTCCTCGACGGTGATGATGCGGCGGCATTCGCGCGCGGCGGTCAGAAGGATCTCCTCGTCCAGCGGCTTGATGGTGGGCATGTTGATGACGCGCACGTTGATGCCCTGGCGCTTGGCGATGACAGCGGCGCGCAGCGCCTCGCTGACCATCAGGCCGGTGGCCACGACGGCGACGTCGTAGCCGTCGGTGAGTTTTTCGCCCTTGCCGATCTGGAAATGGTAGGTATCGGGGTCATGGAACACCGGCGAAGCCAGGCGGGACAGCCGCAGGTAGACCGGGCCGGAATAGTTGTAGGCCGCGATGACGGCGGCGCGCGCCTCGACGGCGTCGGCGGGCGAAAGCACGACCATGCCGGGGATGGAACGCATGAGGGCGATGTCCTCGCAGCACTGGTGGGAGGCGCCGTCCTCGCCCACCGAAAGGCCGGCGTGGGTGGCGGCGATCTTGACATTGAGGTGGGGGTAGGCGATGGTGTTGCGCACCTGCTCAAACGCGCGGCCGGCGGCAAACATCGCAAAGCTGGACACGAACGGCACAAAACCCATCGTGCTCATACCGGCGGCCACGCACATCATGTTCTGCTCGGCAATGCCGCAGTCAAAGTGGCGGCCGGGGTATTCGTTGCGGAAGATCTCGGTCTTGGTAGCGGCGGCCAGGTCGGCGTCAAACACGACCAGGTCGTCGGCGCCCTGGCGGGCCAGCTCCACCAGCGTTTCGCCGTAGCTGACGCGGGTGGCGATCATTTTCATCTCAGCCATTGTTGAGCTCGATCTCCTTTTCCAAAGATTCGTGGGCCTCGCGCAGTTCCTGCATGGCCTGCTCGTACTCTGCGTCGTTGGGGGCTTTGCCGTGCCAATCGACTTCGTTTTGCATGTAGCTTACGCCCAGGCCTTTGGTGGTGCGCAGCAAAAAGCAGGTGGGTTTGCCGCTGCCGTGCGACAGATCAAACATTTTGAACGCCTGCTCCAGCTCTACGAAGGAGTTGCCGTTGCACACGATGGTGTTGAAGCCGAAGGCGTCCATCTTGCGGTCCAGCGGTTCGGTGGTCATGACCTTGTTGGTGGGGCCGTCGATCTGCAGGCCGTTGACGTCGATCATGATGCACAGGTTGTCCAGCTTATAGTGGTTGGCGAACATAAAGGCTTCCCAGCATTCGCCCTCGTCGATCTCGCCGTCGCCCAGCAGCGCGTAGACGTTGATGTCGCTGCCCAGCTGCTTGGCGGCCAGCGCCATGCCGCAGGCCGTCGAAACGCCCTGGCCCAGGCTGCCGGTGGACATATCGACGCCGGGCACCGTGTTCATGTTGGGGTGGCCCTGTAGGTAACTGTTGGAATGGCGCAGCGTCGGCAGGTCCGCTACGGGGAAAAACCCGCGCTCGGCCAGCGTGGCGTACAGCGCCGGCGCGCAGTGCCCTTTGCTGAGCACAAAGCGGTCGCGGTTTTCCGCCTGGGGCATCTCGGGGTCGATGCGCATCTCGCGGAAGTACAGGTAGGTCAACACATCCGCACAGGACAAGCTGCCGCCGGGGTGGCCGCAGCCTGCGCCGTGGGTCGCCTCGATCACGCCCATCCGCACGCGGGTCGCCGTCAGCTTCAACTGCAGCGTTTCCATTTTTGTCATAGTCAAGCTCCTCCGGTCTGCATAAAAATCAGGCGGTCGTGCGCGGGGCCCAAAACCAAAGCCGAAAAAAGCTGCGCTGCTTTGCAGGCCTTGCAGAGCCATTGCCTGCCGCACAGGCAGGCTTGCCGCCCATAATTCTACTACTTTATATTATACACAAACCGACGCGCCTGGCAAGATTTTTTTGCGAAATTGGCGGGCTTTTGTCGGTTTTTGCCGCCGCGGCGCGCCCGGCCGCCCGCCCGGGCCCGGCAAGTTTGTGC
Source organism: Candidatus Gemmiger excrementipullorum (assembly GCA_019115045.1). Classification (GTDB taxonomy): domain Bacteria; phylum Bacillota; class Clostridia; order Oscillospirales; family Ruminococcaceae; genus Gemmiger; species Gemmiger excrementipullorum. Next base: position 9,556 of record DXEI01000060.1, read on the forward strand.
TTTGTGCCAAAAAATGTGTGCAAACCGGGGCAAAGTACGGCGAAATGGCACTTGCACAAACGGGCGAAATGTGGCATAATCTGGGTAAAGCCTGTCGCGGCAAACCCTGGATATGGGGCAGCCAACCGGCGTTCGCACTATATTTTGGGAGGGGATACGGATGCCCAACGGGATCTACATCCAGACAGAGTACCACGGCAAACTCATCCGCAAGATCGTCTGCAATGGCGAGGAGCGCTGGTTCATCGGCTCGGACTGTGCGGTGACCTTCCGCACGATGGATGACTGCATGGCGGCGATCGACCGCCGCGCCTAAAGCACGCAGCACAGCACCCTGCCCGCAGACGCGCGGCAGGGTGCTGTTTTTTTCTTTTTGCAGGCGGCCCGCTGCACGGCGGCCGCCCCGATCATTGCCAAGAGGTGTCTATGACCCGCCACAAATTTACCTGGCGCCATGTGGTGCGCCGCATCCTTTCGCTGGTATTCAGCCGCCTGGTCGTCACCGGCGTGCTGCTGCTGGCGCAGCTGGTATGGTTCTTTATCCTGTTTTCGCGCCTGAGCGAATACGCGACCTGGATCAACGGCGCGGGCATCGCGCTCAGCGCCATCATGTGCCTGGCGCTCATCCGGCAGGATTCCACCGTGCCGGAGTTCAAGATCAGCTGGATGATCCTGTTCGCCGTCATGCCGGTACAGGGCGGGCTGCTCTACCTGCTGTGGGGCGACAAACGCCCCGCGCTGCGCCTGCGCCACCGGTTGGAGCGCGCCGAGGCCGTGCTGGCCCCGCTGCGCACCGCCGACCCTGCCGCCCAGCAAAAACTGGCCGCGCGCGACCCCCGCGCGGCCGAGACCGCGCGCTACGTGCGGGACTTTGCCCCCGCGCCGGTGTTTGACGGCACCGCCGTGCGCTACTACGAGAGCGGCGAGGCGATGTTCCCCGACCTGCTGGCCGCGCTGGAAAGCGCCGAGCACAGCATCTATGTCGAAAGTTTCATCATCGGCATGGGCGAGATGTGGGGCCGCATCCATGAGATCCTGCGCCGCAAGGCCGCCGCCGGCGTCGATGTGCGCGTGATCTACGACGACGCGGGCTGCCTGAGCCTGCTGCCCCACAATTATGCCGAGACGCTGCGCGCCGAGGGGATCCGCGCGTTCTCGTTCAACCCGTTCGTGCCGGTGTTCAACCTGGTCATGAACAACCGCGACCACCGCAAGATCACCGTCGTCGATGCGCGCATCGCCTTTACCGGCGGCGTCAACCTGGCCGACGAGTACATCAACAAGCTCGAGCGGTTCGGCTACTGGAAGGACAGCGCCGTCCGGATGGAAGGCCCCGCCGCGCGCAGCTTTGCCAACATCTTTTTGGCGTTCTGGAAAGCCCGCTACCCCGAAGAGCCGATGGACCTGCCCGCGCTGCTGCCCGAACCGGCCCCCCAGCCCACCGACTGCCTGGTGCAGCCCTTTGCCGACAGCCCCGCCGACCGCGAGACGGTGGCCAAAAACGTCTACCTGGACCTGATCGCCCAGGCGCAGCGGCGGCTGTACATCTGCACGCCCTACCTGATCTTGGACAACGACCTGCTCTCCGCGCTGCGGCTGGCGGCCAAGCGCGGCGTCGATGTGCGCATCTATACGCCGGGCACGCCCGACAAACCCACGATCTACTTTTTGACGCGCAGCTACTTTGCCAACCTGCTGCAGGCGGGCGTGCGCATCTACAGCTACACGCCGGGCTTTCTGCACGCCAAGACCTGGCTGTGCGACGACCGCGTGGCCGCCGTGGGCACCGTCAACCTCGACTACCGCAGCCTCTACCTGCATTTTGAGTGCAGCGCCCTGCTGTACGGCGGCCGCGTGCTGGAGGACATCCGCGCCGATTTGGCCGGCATCGAGCGCGAAAGCAAACGCCTGGGGCTGGAGGACTGCCGCACCGGTTTTTTGGGTACGATGTGCAGCGCCGTGCTGCGCCTGCTGGCCCCGCTGTGCTGAGTGCACTGCACCAAAAAGGACTGCTGAACTGCGCGGTTCCATAAGAAAACAAAGCCGCAAAACTCTGCCTGCGAAGCGGCATCTGCTGCGTTATCGGGTCTTGCATTCCACCAAGGAGTGCTGCGACCCTCTGCCTTGCACCTGCCGCCTTGCAGCGGTTTTGCGGTGCTTCGCAGTTTTTGCAGAACCTTTGTTTTCTTATGT
>DXEI01000061.1 GCA_019115045.1 Candidatus Gemmiger excrementipullorum
CCCGCTGCCGCAAAAACATTCTGGAGCCCCTGTTTGCCGAAAAGGCCGCCGCGGCGGCCCAGGCCCAGTAAAGGAGTTTTCACACCCCATGAGCTATGCGTACGACCTGATCATCGTCGGCGCCGGTCCGGCCGGCATCTTCACCGCGCTCGAACTGCTGCGCAAAAGCGCCCGCCCGCAGGAGCTGAAAATTCTGCTGATCGAAAAAGGCCAGCCGGTCGAACGCCGCCACTGCCCCAAAGCCGAGACCGGCCACTGCGTCAACTGCAAGCCCACCTGTGCGATCACGACCGGCTTTTCCGGCGCGGGCGCATTTTCGGACGGCAAACTCTCGCTCTCGCGGGAGGTCGGCGGCGAGCTGCCCGAGCTCATCGGCGAAGAGTTTGCCCAGGACCTCATCGACTATACCGATAAAATCTACCTGGAATTCGGCGCCGACCCGCATGTGGAAGGCGTGTACGAAGGCGCCGAGATCAAGGAGATCCGCAAGCGCAGCATCCAGGCGGGCCTGCAGCTTGTCGACTGTCCGATCCGCCACCTGGGCACCGAACGCGCTCAGCAGCTTTACCTCAATATCCAGCGCCATCTGCAAAACGCGGGCGTGGAGATGTGGTTCGAGACCGAATGCGACAACATCCTGCTGGAGGGCGATGCCTGCCGCGGCGTCATTGCGCGCCGCACCGGCCGGACGGATGCGGACAGGCGCGAGGTCACGGCGCGCCGGGTCGTCATCGCCACCGGCCGCCGCGGGGCAGACTGGCTTGAAAAGATCTGCGCCGAGCACCACATCGCCCACCGCCCCGGCACCGTCGACATCGGCGTGCGGGTCGAATGCCGCAACGAGATCATGGAGACGATCAACAGCGTTCTGTACGAAGGCAAGCTGATCGGCTACCCCGCCCCCTGGAAAAACAAGGTCCGCACCTTCTGCCAGAACCCCGGCGGCTTTGTCGCGCAGGAAAACTACGACAACGACCTCGCCGTCGTCAACGGCCACAGCTTTAAAGAGAAGAAAAGCGGCAACACCAACCTGGCCATCCTTGTCAGCCATAATTTTACCGAGCCGTTCAACCAGCCCATCGCCTACGCGCAAAAGGTGGGCGAACTGACCAACATGCTGGGCGCGGGGCACATCCTGGTGCAGCGCTACGGCGATATCCTGGACGGCAAGCGCACCTGGGCCAAGGAGCTGGCGCGCGCCAACGTGCGCCCCACGCTCAAGGACGCCGTGGCCGGCGACATCACGGCCGCCATGCCCTACCGCGCCATGGTCAACATCATCGAGTTTATCAAGATGATGGACCACGTCGTGCCCGGCTTCGCCAGCCCCGAAACGCTGCTCTACAGCCCCGAGCTCAAGTTCTACTCCAACAAAGTCAAGATGGACGCGGACCTTGAGACCAACATCGCCGGGCTGCACTGTCTGGGCGATTCCTCCGGCTGGACGCGCGGGCTGATGATGGCCTCGGTCATGGGCGTGCTGATGGGCCGCAAACTGCTGCAAAACCACGGGTTTTAAACGCATTATCGCAAACATAAAAGGCCCCGGGCCTGCCACATGGCAGGCCCGGGGCCTTGCATTATTTATAAGCGGGGCGGGCGCTCAGCCGGCGCTGCTGCCCAGCGTGACTTCCATCGTCAGCACTTTGCCCTCGCGCTCGACCTGCAGCGTCACGGTGTCGCCGACCTGCTTGTCGTTGAGGTAGCTCTTGACCGCGTTGTTGGATGTCACGGCCGTGTCGTCGATGGCGATCAGCCGGTCGCCGGCCTTGACGCCGGCAGCCTCGGCCCCGCCGCCCGCGGTGACTTCGACCACGTAGACGCCGGTGGCGTTGACGCCCAGCCGCGCGGCGGTGGAAGCGTCGGTGACCTCATAGATCTGCACGCCCAGCGCCGGGCGCACGACCGAGCCGTTCTCGATGAGCTGCTGGGCGATCTCCATGCCCGAGTCGATGGGGATGGCGAACCCGATGCCCTCGGCTTCGGAGTAGCTGCTCTTGGCGTTGACGATGCCGATGAGCTCGCCGTTGGCGTTGAACAGCCCGCCGCCCGAGTTGCCCGGGCTGATGGACGCGCTGGTCTGCAGCAGCGTCATATCGTTGTCCTCAACGGTGACTTCGCGGTTGAGCGCACTGATGATGCCGTTGGTGACGGTGTTGGACAGCGTGCCCAGCGGGTTGCCCACGGCCACGACGGTCTCGCCGACGGCCAGCGCGTTGCTGTCGCCGATGACGGCCGGCGTCAGGCCGGTGGCCTCGACCTTGATGACCGCCACGTCGGAGGTGGTGTCCTGCCCGACGATGGCGGCGTCGTAGGTGTCGCCGTTGTCCAGCTGGACCTGGATGCTGGTGGCCCCGTTGACGACGTGGGCGCAGGTCAGGATATAGCCGTCCTCACTGATGATGACGCCGGAGCCCGCGCCGCTTTGCACGTAGTAGCCGCCGAACCAGGTCTGCGAGCCGCTCATCTGTTCCGTCGTGATGGCCACGACGCTGGGCGACACCACCGAGGCGATCTGCGAGATGCTCATCCCTTCGCCGCCGGTGCTGCCGGTGTTTTCGGCGTCGGAGGCCGCGCGCTGCACCTGCTGCACCACGACCTGGCCGCCGGTCAGGCCGGTGCGGCTGGCGACGACGGCCCCGGCCAGGCCGCTGCCAAAGCCCAGCACCACAACGCCCAGGCCCGCCAGCACCCGCAGCAGCACGCGGTGCTGCTTTTTGGGTTTGGGGGCCGGCTGCTGCGGCGCGCTGGCGTAGCTGTAGCCGTTGGCGCTGCCGCTGCTGCCGCTGAAACTGCTGGTGTAGCCGTTGTTGTCGGTGCTGCCGCTTTGCGCGTGGTAGCCGCCGGTGTAGCTGGTGCCGGCGTTGGCGCTGCCGCCCGGCTGCGACGCGGTGGAATAATCGGTGCGCGCGGTGTTGGCGGTGTTCATGCCGCTGCTGCCCACGTTGGGGTAGGCGCTTTGCTGCGGCGCGCTGTTTTGCGCCGTGCTGCCAGCGTCCGGCGTGCCGCTGGGGTCGTTTGTATGGTCGTAAAGCCCGGAGTAATCGTATTCGTTGCTCATGCGGGTCCTTCCTTTCTATGGTGGGTAGGGGGCTTTCTGCCCTTTCTGCCTAACAGTATACCCGCTAATTGTGAAATAGGTATCCTCTGCGGGTGAAAAGTGTGTGAAAAACCGGTCGGTTTGGCGCGGTTTCGGCGGCGTTTTCACCTATTTTACCTTTTTGCGCAGCATTTGGCAAGCGGCGGCGCGCCCGGCTTGACAACTGCGCCCGGCGCGGGTATGCTGGGGGTGGCGAAAGGGGGCGCGGCTATGGACATCCGCCAGGAGGGCGGCGCGCTGGTTTTGTATAAAGAGCGCACGGCCATCGGCACGGCGCGGCGGGACGGCGACGCGCTGTGGGTGCAGATCGACCCGGCCTGGCGGCGGCGCGGCTACGGCAGCTACCTGCTCAAAGAGCTGCTGCGCCGCCATGGCGGGCTGGACCCCAAGACGCCCAGCTGTTTCACCGCCCCGCTGCCGCAGGGGGAAGGCGGGCGGCGGCTGGCCGCCAAGTTCGGCTTTGCGGAACAAAACGGCGCGCTGGTGCGCCGGCACACGCCGGACTTTTCGGCCGTGGCCTTTTGCCACGAATTTCTGGCCGCGCGGCTGGCCCCCGGCGGCTTTTTTATCGACGCCACCTGCGGCAACGGGCACGACACGGCGTTTTTATGCCGCCTGGCCGGGCCGCAGGGCCGCGTGCTGGCGCTGGATATCCAGCCCCGCGCCGTGCAGGCCACCAACGCCCGGCTGGCCGCGGCGGGGCTGGCGGGCATCGGCCATGCCGTTGTGCACGACCATGCGCGCCTGCGGGAGCTGGCCGCGCCCGCCACGGCCGACTGCGTGGTGTTCAACTTCGGCTGGCTGCCCGGCGCGCCGCACGGCGTGCACTCGGCGGCCGAGGGCAGCGTCGCGGCGCTGCGCGCCGCGCTGGAGCTGCTCAAACCCGGCGGCGTGCTGGCGGCGGTGCTGTACAGCGGGCAGGTCATCGGCGACAGCGAAAAACAGGCCGCGCTGGCGTTTTTGCGCGCGCTGCCGCTGGCGCAGTACACCGTGCTGGAATGCCGCTTTGCCAACTGGGCCGACACTGCGCCGCTGCCCTGCTTTGTGCTCAAAAAAGACCCGCCTGCCGGGCCAAAAACAGGAGGCTGCCATGAAGATCGCAACGTTTAACATCCGCGGGGATTTCGGCATCGACGGCGCCAACAACTTTGACTGCCGCCAGCCGCTGATCCTGCAAAAGATCCGCGCCGAACAGCCGGATGTCATCGGTTTCCAGGAGGTCATGCCCCACGTGCAGCGCTGGCTGCGGCAGAACCTGCCGGGCTACACCGTCGTGGGCTGCGGCCGCACGGCCGACTACGCCGACGAAGCCATGACGCTGGCCGTGCGCAGCGATACCGCCGAGCTGCTGGGCTTTGACGTGTTCTGGCTGTCGCCGCAGCCGCAGGTGCCCGGCTCCCGCTATGCCCACCAGAGCGAATGCCCGCGCACCTGCGCGGCGGCCATCGTCAACGTGCAGGGCATGGGCGGGCCGGTGCGCGTCTACGACACCCACCTCGATCACCTCGATGCCGAAGCCCGCCGCCTGGGGCTGGCGCAGGTCTTGCAGCGCATGCGCCACGACGCCGCGGCGCTGCCGCTGCCCGCCGTGCTGCTGGGGGATTTTAACGCCGAACCCGGCGCGCCGGAACTGGCCCCGCTGTTTGCGCCCGACGCGCCGCTGGGCCTGCGCGATGTCACCGGCGGGGTGGAGGTCACCTTCCACGGCTTTTACTACGGCAACGAGCCGCCGGCCAAGATCGACTACATCTTTGCCACGCCGGAGCTTGCCTGCCGCCGGCTCGATGTCTGGCGCGACGAGGCGGACGGGGTCTACCTTTCGGACCATTACCCGCTGTGCGCCGCGCTGGAACGCCGGTGACCCGCCGCGCCGCGCACAGAAAACGTCTGGATACGCAATGCCCCCGCCGCCGCAACGCTGTACAGCGCGCGGCGGCGGGGGCGTTTTGCGGTTTTGCGGCAGGGTGCTCAGCAGGCGCGCTGCACCAGGCGGATGCCCAGCGGGCTTTCCCACACAAGGACGTCGGCCACGGGGTCCTGCTGCGCCTGCAGCCAGGCGTCGCGGTCCACGGCCAGCTTCACCCGCGCGCCGTCCAACGCGCAGACCAGCGCATAGGTGTGGCCGTCGTCGGTGACGCGGCTGTTGTAGCGCAGGGTCTCCACCACCGGCAGCGTGCGGTGGGCGGTGGGGGCGCTCAGTTTCAGGTTCAGGCTGTACCCCATCGGGAAACACAGCGCCAGCGCAAACATCCCCAGCGCCAGCCAGGAGCGCACTTTCTGGCGCGCCATGCGCAGGCCGCAGGCCCCCGCCGGCACAACGGCCAGCGCGGCGCACAGCAGCGCCAGGCGGACGGGGTCGGCCACGGCCAGCGACTCGGCACAGCTTACGGCGGACATGCACGCCACCGCTGCCGGAAAAAATGCCCAGATCAGCGAGGGGTGGTTCTGCTGCCAGGCCCGGGTGGCCAGCACCTGGTTCCATTGCCTGGCGCGCGGCCGCTGCGGGAAATAGTCCCACACATAGACCTGCGGGAACAACAGGTAAAGCAGGTAAAACACCGCGGGCGGCCAGGCGCTCAGCAGCAGTGCGTCGGCCAATGTCAGCACGCCCGCACTGCGGGTCAGCAGCACCTGCGCCGCCGTCAGCGCCACGGCCAGCACCCACGCCCGGCGCAGCAGCGGCAGCCAGCGGTGGGCCGGGGTGCGGTCGGCTTCGTCCCAGTCCAGCGTGGCGCGCACCTTGGGCAGGGGGAAGCGGCTGGCCCGCGCCTGGTCGTGCGGGGTGGCAAAGCCGATGCCGCGCTGCTGCAGGCGGGCCAGCAGCCGTTTGCAGTTGACGGCATCCTTCTCAAACGTGCACAGCGTCCGCCCTTCGGCGTCGCAGATATGGTAGGTGCCCAGCAGTGTTACGCGCAGGCTGGCAGCTTCGTGTAGTTCCGCGATGCGGGTGCGGCCCCCGGCGCCGGTGGCCTCTATGCGGCCGTCGGCCGCCAGCAGCAGGCGCTCGTTGCGCGCGGCAGCCACGACCAGCGCGCTCAGGACCAGCCAAACCAGCAACAGCAGCTCCATTACCAGCCCGGCGACCAGGTCGTCCCCCGTCAGCAGCGCCGGCAGCGCGGCGGCAAAGCCGGCGCACAGCACCACCAGCCCCACGCCCATCGGGGTCGGCCACCCGGCATGGAACACGGCCAGTTCGTCCGGCCGCTGGGGGCGCAGGGGAGGGCAGGCCAACAGCAGCCACAGCCCCACCGGCGCCATGGCCAGCAGGCAAAGCAGCAGCGGCGTCGGCATCGGCACGCCGTCCGGCAGGCCATGCAGCGCCCAGTACGCCGCACTGGCCGGGCCGGCCGCCAGCAGGAACACCGCGGCCGCGCGCTGGGCCGCGGTGCGCCCCGGCCCCTGCGGCCAGCGCGGGGCGGGGTCTGTCTCGTGTAAGCGCATGCGAATGCCCCCTTTTTGTACCCAGTATAGCACGCCGCGCAAAACAAACCAACCCCCGCCCTGTTCCCAGGGCGGGGGTCAGCTGCTTATGGGGTCATGGGCGCGCGGGGCGCAGCCGGTTTACAGCTGCGGGCCGGCGGAGACCAGGGCCTTGCCGGCCTCGTTGCTCTCGTACTTGACGAAGTTCTTCTGGAAGCGGGAGGCCAGGTCTTTCGCTTTGGCGTCCCACTCGGCCGCGTCGGCGTAGGTGTCGCGCGGGTCCAGAATGGCGGGGTCAACGCCGGGCAGGGCGGTGGGCACCTCAAAGTTGAAGTAGGGGATGGTCTTGGTGTCGGCTTTCAGGATGGAGCCGTCCAGGATGGCGTCGATGATGCCGCGGGTATCCTTGATGGAGATGCGCTTGCCGGTGCCGTTCCAGCCGGTGTTGACCAGGTAGGCTTTCGCGCCGGATTTCTGCATCTTCTTGACGAGTTCCTCGGCGTACTTGGTGGGGTGCAGCTCCAGGAAGGCCTGGCCGAAGCAGGCCGAGAAGGTCGGGGTGGGCTCGGTGATGCCGCGCTCGGTGCCGGCCAGCTTGGAGGTAAAGCCGGAGAGGAAGTAGTACTCGGTCTGTTCCGGGGTCAGGATGGAGACCGGGGGCAGCACGCCGAACGCGTCGGCGGACAGGAAGATGACGTTCTTGGCGTCAGGCCCGGCCGAGACGGGGCGCACGATCTTCTCGATATGGTCGATGGGATAGCTGACGCGGGTGTTCTCGGTCACGCTCTTGTCGTGGAAGTCGATCTTGCCGTTCTCGTCCAGGGTGACGTTCTCCAGCAGGGCGTTGCGGCGTATGGCGTTGTAGATGTCGGGCTCAGACTCTTTGTCGAGGTCGATGACCTTGGCGTAGCAGCCGCCCTCAAAGTTGAAGATGCCGTTGTCGTCCCAGCCGTGCTCGTCGTCGCCGATCAGCAGGCGCTTGGGGTCGGTGGACAGCGTGGTCTTGCCGGTGCCGGACAGGCCAAAGAACAGCGCGGTGTTCTCACCGTTCATGTCGGTGTTGGCAGAGCAGTGCATCGACGCCATGCCCTTGAGCGGCAGGTAGTAGTTCATCATGCTGAACATACCCTTCTTCATCTCGCCGCCGTACCAGGTGTTCAGGATGACCTGCTCACGGTCGGTGAGGTTGAAGACGACCGCCGTCTCAGAGTTGAGGCCCAGCTCTTTGTAGTTCTCGACCTTGGCCTTGGACGCGTTGTAGGAGACGAAGTCCGGCTCAAAGTTCTCGAGCTCCTCAGCCGTGGGCTGGATGAACATGTTCTTGACGAAGTGCGCCTGCCAGGCCACTTCCATGATGAAGCGGATGGCCATGCGGCTGTCCTTGTTGGCGCCGCAGAACACGTCCATCACGTACAGCTTCTTGTTGGAAAGCTCCTCGATGGCCAGCTTCTTGCAGGCGGCCCAGGCTTCCTGGCTGGCGGGCTTGTTGTCGTTCTTGTAGCCCTCGCTGGTCCACCACACGGTGTCCTTGGAGGTGTCGTCCATCACGATGAACTTGTCCTTGGGGGAGCGGCCGGTGTAGATGCCCGTCATGACGTTGACGGCGCCCAGCTCGCTGACCTGGCCTTTTTCGTAGCCTTCCAGGCCGGGTTTGGTCTCCTCGGCAAACAGTTCCTCGTAAGAGGGGTTGTACACGATCTCAGTCGTGCCGGTAATGCCGTACTTGGTAAGATCCAGCTTTGCCATATACTTATACCTCTTTCTCTATTACATTCGCCGGGCGGGCCCGGCGGCCGTGCGGCCGCCGTGTGTCGCAAATGGGGGGCTTACCGGCCATTGTCCCCCACGATACCTTTATTATACATGAACCGCCGCCAAAAGCAAGGCCGTAACCTTTAAATAATTGTGACTTTTGGGGTGGGAGTCAGGAGAAATAGAATTTCAGATCCAGTTTTGCAAACTCGCCGATCGTTCCCTCGTCCTGCGCCGCCTTTTGCAGCCACCTCTTTGCCTGCTCCATATCGCAGGACGTACCTTCGCCATGAAGGTACATCTCACCGCAAAAATATTGTGACCCTACATCGCCCTGTTCAGCCGCTTTCCGCAGCCAGCCGAGAGCGGCGGTCTGGTCCTGGGCTACGCCCTCGCCCTGGCGAAGCATATAGCCGCAGAAGTATTGGGCCTTGGCGTGCCCCTGTTCGGCGGCCTTGCGGTACCAGCCGAAGGCCGCAGCCTTGTCCTGGGGCACACCTTCCCCGTTGTCGCACATCACACCGCAGTTGAACTGGGCGGCGGCGTCCCCTTGTTCGGCAGCCTTCTCAAACCAGCCGAAAGCGGCAGCCTTGTCCTGGGGTACGCCTTCGCCCTTGGAACACATCACGCCGCAGCGGAACTGGGCGGTAGCGTGCCCCTGTTCGGCGGCTTTCTGATACCAGCCGAAGGCGGCGGCCTTGTCCTGGGCCGTGCCTTCCCCTTTGAAACACATATTGCCGCAGTTGAACTGGGCGTCGGGGTCTCCTTGTTCAGCGGCTTTTTGGTACCAGCCGAAGGCTGCGGCCTTGTCCTGCGGTACGCCTTCACCATTGTCAAGCATATAACCACAGGCGAACTGGGCGGTAGCGTGCCCCTGTTCGGCAGCCTTCTGGTACCACCCGAAGGCGGCAGCCTTGTCCTGGGCTGTGCCCTCACCTTTGTAGCACATATTGCCGCAGTTGAACTGGGCGGCGGCGTTTCCCTGTTCGGCGGCCTTTTTATACCACCCGAAGGCGGCAGCCTTGTCCTGCGGTACCCCCTCGCCAGTATCGCACGCCCAACCGCAGTTGAACTGGGCGATAGCGTGCCCCTGTTCGGCGGCTTTCTTGTACCAGCTGAAGGCCGCGGCCTTGTCCTGTGGTACACCTTCGCCATCATCACACATCATGCCACAGCGGAACTGCGCTATATCTATCCCTTGTTCAGCGGCTTTCTGGTACCAGCCGAAGGCGGTAGCCTTGTCCTGGGCTGTGCCCTCACCTTTGTAGCACATATTGCCGCAGTTGAACTGGGCGTCGGGGTCTCCCTGTTCGGCGGCTTTCTGGTGCCAGCCGAAGGCGGCGGCTTTGTCCACCGGCACGCCCCGGCCCTTGTCACAGGCCACACCCAGGTAAAACATCGCGTCAGTGCTGCCCAGGGCCGCCGCCTTGCGCAGCCAGGGCAGGGCTTCGGCGTACTGCTCTTTCTGCCAGAGTTCGTAACCCTTGCTGTAATCCGCACCGGCGGTCTGGGCCAGCCGCCGCCGGGCCTCGTCGCCGCCCTTGCGGGCGTCGTAGCGGGCGGCCCAGTCTGCGGCTTCCTGCCAGCGCTCGGCCTTCAGGCAGAGGTACATCAGCTCCCACTCGGGGTGCAGGCCCTGTTCGGCGGCTTCCCGGCCAAAGCGCAGCCCTGCCTCAAAGTCGCCCTTGGCCTCGTAGGCTTTGACCACCGCGCCCGCCAGGTCCGCCCCCTGGGCGACGCCCCGGCGGCCCCATTCGATGGCTTTGTCGTAGTCAAGGTAACGCGCCTTGGCTTTCTTATCGCCCATGAGCCAGATCATAACATCTCCGGCATAAAAATTGACCAGACTTTTCAGCGCTTCGGGGTGGCCCTGGGCGGCGGCCTGTTCCCAGGCGGCCACCGCGCCGTCGTAGTTTTCTTCATCCATCAGTTCCTCGCCCCGGCGGTAGTCCTCGCCGCCGGGGGCGGCGGTGATGGCTTCCTCCCGGCGCTTGCTCTCCTCAATGCTGGCGCGCATCTGCGCGGCGCGCTTTTCGGCCGCCTGGTCCTGCTGCACCTGCCGGATGGCCTGGGCCGCCTTTTCGTGGCCGCCCTGCTCCGCCTTGCGGAACCACGCCAGCGCCTGTTCGGCGTCCTTGGGGCCGCCCTGCCCCTTGAACCAAAGCAGACCCAGGTTGTAGCAGGAGGATACCGACCCCAGCCGGGCCGCCTGCTCAAAATGCTGCCGGGCCGTGGCAGCGTCGCCCGCCTTGTAGGCTTCCAGCCCCTTGACCGCGTCGGCCAGGGCGGCGGCGGGTTCGCGTTCGTTCTTGCTCTCCGCCTTGGGTGCGGGGGCCGGGGCGGGCTTTGGCTTTTCTTCCGCCTTGGGTGTGGGCGCAGCCTTGGGTTCGGGTTTTGCTTCCGGCTCCGGCGCAGGGGCGGGTTTGGGCGGCTCCGGCTTTGGCTCCGGCTTTGGCTCCGGCTTTGGTTCCGGCGCAGGGGCGGGCGCGGGGGCCGCATCCCGGGGCAGGTAGTCCCGCACGCCAAATTCCCGGGCCAGCAGCGTGCCCGCTTCCTCCACGCCGCCCCACGCCGCCGCGGTCAGGAAGCGCTGGGCCAAACTCCGCTCCTTGCGTTCCAGGTAGATGCGGCCGATGTAATAGCCCGCCTGGGCGTTGCCCTGGGCGGCCAGCTTGTGCAGCGTCAGAAAGGCTTTTTTCAAGTCGCCCTGGATGAACTGCGCCCGGCCTTCGGCCAGGATCTCCTCCGGCGATTTTTTCCTGCCAAACAGTCCCATGGGGTTCCTCCTTCTGCGCGCATGGCGCAGGTATTTTTACCTTTTTATCATACTGCACCGGCGCGCTGCGCGCAAGCAAAAAACGAACGGCCGGCAGAAAAAACGGGCACGCGCCAACCGTTGCGGCGGTGCGGCCGGTCTCGCTGCCGGTGAGCTTGTACGCCGCCACGCAGGACGGCGTGTACAAAAAGCCCATATCGTGGTTGTCGACGTCGATTTTGCGCTGGATGCGGTCAAGGAAACTGTCGACCTGACGCAGCGCCGCGGCGCGGAAGGCGTCGTCGCGGGTATGCTCCCAGGCGAGCCAGTACTCGCCGGTGCAGAAACCGGTCGTCCACTCGACGTTGTCGCTGGGCTGGTAGAAGTTCTGCTCACTGTTGGAGCTTTGGAACTGGTCGGTAAACTGCGCCAGGTTGCCGCGCAGGATGCCGCAGGCGGTATCCAGGGCGGCGGACGCGGCGGCGGGGGTCATGGTCTGCATACAAAAATCCCTCCTGTTTTTACAAAAACCGGGCTGCGCGGTAACGGCGCAGCCCGGCGCAAGCAACGTATGCGTAATGAAAGTGTCTTGCAAAATTTTCAAAATCGTCCCCGACGGCGGACATGCGCCGACGGCGGGGACACATACAGGGAAATTTTGCCCAAAATTGTGTGCGAGGAGCCCGAGACGAGTGCGCGGTTTTGGGCAAAATTTTGTCGAAGGCTGCGAAGTCGAGCGCCGCCTGCGGCGGATGCAGCGAGACGAAGCAGGGGCAGCGGTCGCAGAGCGCAAGCGCCATATCTGGCGCGCCGCGCGATGCGGGCACCGCAACTTGGCCTTTCCAAAGAGGGGAAACAGGAGCGTTAGGCAATTGCCGTGCGCGACTGTTGCCCCTTTTGAAGCTCAGCCTTTGAGGCCGCTGGTGGCGATGCCCTGCACAAAGAAACGCTGGCAGAACAGATACATGATGAACACCGGGATCAGGCTGACGACGCTGGCGGCCATGATGAGCTGCCAGTCGCTGGAATACTGGCCCTGGAACATGCGGATGCCGAGGGGGATGGTCTTGTTGGCCTCGCTGTTGAAGTAGATCATGGGGCCCATGAAGTCGTTCCAGATCGTGACGAAGGTAAAGATGGCCAGCGACGCCATGGCCGGCTTGGCCAGCGGCAGCACGATGCGGAAGTAGCTGCCATACTCTGACAGGCCGTCGATGCGGGCGGCTTCCAACAGTTCGTTGGGGATGCTCTGGTAGAACTGGCGCAGCAAAAACACGCCGAAGGCGGCGAACGCCTGCATGAGGATGTAGCCCAGATGCGTATCGACGAGGCCGAGTTTCTGCATGATGGAGTACTGCGGCAGCATGTAGATCTGCCAGGGGATGGCGATGGTGGCCACATAGCAGAGGAACAGCGTATCCCGCCCGCGGAAATTGCACTTGGTAAAGCCGTAGGCCGCGAAGGAACAGGTCAGCAGCTGGATCAGCGTGATGATGACCGTCAGCTTGGCGCTGTTGAAGGTGAACAGGCCGAAGGGGATCTTTTGCCAGATGGTGAGGTAGTTCTCCCAGTGGAAGGTCTCGGGGATCCAGCGGATGGGCACCGTAAAGACCTCGGTGCTGAGCTTGAAGGACGCCGAGAGCATCCACACCAGCGGCAGCAGCGTGATGACGGTGATGAGGATGAGCACGACATACAGCGCCGCCAGGCTTACGGGGTTCTTTTTCTTGTCGGTCACAGTGGTCGCCCCCTTTACATAAAGTCGTTGAACTTCTTCTCGACCCGGAACTGCACCAGCGTGATGGCGCCCACGATGATGAACAGGATCACCGCTGCGGCCGACGCGCCGCCGTAGTTCCACGAGACGAAGGACTGGTTGTAGATGTACAGGCTCAGCAGCGTGGTCGCCGTGCCGGGGCCGCCCTCGCTGAGGGCGAAGATGAGGTCAAAGGTCTTGAAGCTGTTGATGATGAGCATCATCAGCACAAAGAAGTGGCTGGGCGTCAGCATGGGGAAGGTGATGGACTTGAACTGCTGCCACTTGGTCGCGCCGTCGATGCTGGAAGCCTCGTACAAACTATTGGGGATGTCCTGCAGGGCGGCCAGGTATTATAGCATATCTCGGCTTTTTTGTAACTGTGCACTGTGTCCCCCAAAAAATAACAGCATCTTCCACAATTTTCTCCTCCAAGAATTGTGCACTGTGCGTGTGCCACACACCAACTTCCTTCTCGCTCCCGCAGCTGCCACCCCCTGCTAGCAACCATTATACAATATATGCGATACTTTAAACAGGACTTTTTCCGTTGGCACTGTACGGCGCACGCACTGCGCCACCTCTGGTAAGCCTCTGTTGCGCCGGAACAGCCGCATAAAACGCAGCTTCCACGCCGGGGTGGGATGGGCATACAATAGCAAATGCGGCAAGCCTCGCCTTGCCGTTAATTTCCTTTACCCATAACAATACCCCCTGATGGAGTAGTTACCTTTTCCTACATCAGGGGGCTTTGTCTATTGTCCGTTTTTACTGGGGCGGTTCAAGGCGGCCTGGGATCGCTGTTTCTGGCAAGCGCAGGGCAAAGCCCGCCTTACCGCCATTCTTCTTCGATGCTGCGCTGTTCTTCCGGGGTACACTTGCGTAGGATCTGTTTGGTTTTTCCTGCGGGAACGGCACGTCTGCCGGCGCAAAATACGCGACTTCGACGACCTGCGCAGCCGTAAGGTGATCATCCCGGCCCGCCGGGACGATCACCCAGTCCCCCGCACGGATATGGCCGTCCTTCGTGCGGTAATAGTAGGTCTTTCCCGCCTCCTCAAACTGCACGCTGCAATAGATCAGTTCGCCGGCCCGGCGACGGGCCTTGCCGTAGACCTCCGGGTAGATCATGGACCCCAGGCCGTATTCCATCAGCAACCTATAAATTGGCCGCATGAACTCCGCATAGTCCTGCGGCAGGCCGTATCGGTCATAACTGCCGGAGATCAGCCGGTCCCGGCCCTTTTGGTAGGCGATGGTGATCAGGTAACTGGTGCGGTCGTCGGGGTCTTCCACCAGCTGCTGCCCGGCGGCGAGGTCCTGCACCCCGCCCGCCGTAAGGGGATGCCGCACGGGAAACAGCCCGCTTTCGCTGTAGCGGTCCAACAGTTCCCGCACCTGGCCCACCAGGCGGTATTGGTGGGCGACTTTGTCGCTGTCGCACTCATAGGTCAGTTCCAGGATTCCGGTGGCGCGGTCCAGCGTCAACTGTTCGGCTTCGTGCCATGTAAACGAACGCCAACGTGCCCGCGCCGCGTCGTCGGGCGGGTAGAAGGTGCGGATGCGGTGGTAACGCACCTCGATGCGGTCGATGACTTTTACGCGCGCCGCCTTGCCGCCGGCGCTTTTCGGCGGTGTTTGGCTGCGGCCCATGTGCCTCCCTCGCTTTCTGCTTCCGGCGCAGCCGTCTTTCGCCTGCCACGGCCAAAACCGTGCACCCCCAGCAAATGTTCTTCATCCAAGCGTCCGGGAAGGTGACCGCCCGGCGGTCATCGTCGATGCGGCGGAAACAAAAGCCGCTTTCGTCATCCACTTATTTCTGCTTCGATCCCTTGTTCCAAAACCTGCCGCAGCGCCTATCCATACCTTGCGATGCCTGTATGGTGGTGATCATCAGTAGGTCTGTATCCAACTGGGAAAAGTCCAGACGATAACCCGCATAACGGCATAACTGAGACAGAAAAACCCGCTGCGTTCTGCCATTGCCTTCCCGAAAAGGATGCAGTTCATTGGTGCGTTGGTAAAAATCTGTGAGCTGCAAAACAAATTCCGGTTTTTCCAGCCCCACCAGAAACTTCTCCGCTTTCAAACGCGAAAAAAATCGCCTGGGCAACACGGTTTATTTCCCCGGCCGGACAGAACATTGTTCCTTTTTTCGACAGGTCAATGGTGCGGACCTCACCAGCCCATTCATACAGGTCTTCAAACAGCCAGTGGTGGATGGCTTTATAATGCGCAAAATCAAAGGTCTCGCACAGGGGCTTTGCTTCCCACATAGCTGCCTTGGCGGGAACTACTGCAGCTTCTACTTCTGCAAGTGCTTCCGCATCCCGCAATCCGAATTTGTTGATCAAAACGGTTGTTCCTTCATAGCATCCGTTGGTAGCTGCATCCACGGTATATGGCATAGTTTACCCCTTTTGCCGCTTGCTGAGAATTTCCTTCACCAGACTGTCGACGTCCACTTCACCGTTCAGCAACCGCTGACAGTTGCGCGTCACTTCCGGTGTGACCGGGAAACCTTCCATCGCAGAAGATGCCAACGCGCTTTTCAGGGCTTGTTCTTTGGTAACAGGTGCCATTTTATGCCTCCCTTTAAAGACAAGGGGCAAGGACGTTTCCGTCCTTGCCCCCGCATCTGGCGCAGCGGGAGGGATTCGAACCCTCGTGTGGTTGCCCACAAACTGATTTCGAGTCAGCCCCGTTATGACCGCTTCGATACCGCTGC
>DXEI01000062.1 GCA_019115045.1 Candidatus Gemmiger excrementipullorum
GTCCTGCCGCCCCTGCAGCACCAGCTGCGCGCGGGGCAGCTCGCCCTTTTTGACAAAGATCTGGTACTCGATGCTGCGGTCCGCGCGCTCGCCGACAGCGTAAAACATGCCGGTGCGGCGCGAGGCGCTGCTCAGGCTGGTGGTTTTGGTGCGGCAGGCAAGGCCCGCTTGCTGCAGGGCCTGCAGCGCCGCGCTATATTGGGCGGCGTCAAACGTGCACACGGCTTCGCGCCAACCCAGCAGCTGCCAAAACAGGGCGGTCATACGCATCAGTCCTTTTTCTTATCGGCTTCCAGTTTCTGTTTTTTAGCCAGGTACTTTTGCAGTTTGCGCTCGCCCCAGCCCTCGATGGCGGTCTGTTTGCCGCGCTCGATGCCCAGCGCCCCGGCGGGCACGTCCTTGCCGATGGTGGACCCGGCGGCCGTGTAGGCGTGGTCGCCGACGGTGACCGGCGCAACGAGGTTGGTGTTGCAGCCGATGAACGCGTAATCGCCGATCGTCGTGTGGAACTTGCCCTCGCCGTCATAGTTGCAGGTCACGGTGCCGCAGCCGAAGTTGCAGTACTTGCCCACGGTGGCGTCGCCGATGTAGGTCAGGTGGCTGACGGTGTTGCCCTCGGCAAAATCGGCGTTCTTGGTCTCGACATAAGCGCCCAGGTGGCAGCCCTCGGCCGTCCTGGTGCCGGTGCGCAGGTGGGTGAACGGGCCGATTTTGTTGTTGGGGCCGATGTGGGTCTGGTAGCACTGGCTGGCGTTGACGATGGAGTTTTCCTCCACCACGGTATCCTCCAGCAGGGTATTGGGGCCGATGACGCACCCCGCGCCCACGACGGTCTGCCCGCGCAGGATGCACCCGGGCAGGATCACGGCCCCCGGCGCAATGACGACCTCGGGCTCAATGTACACATCGCGGCTGATAAACTCCACGCCGTTTTCCAGGTGGCGGGCAAAGGTCTCGGCGTAGCACTGCTGCGCCTGTTCGAATTTTTCTTTGGCAGTAGACATGCAGGTTCCCCCTTCTATGCGTTCGCAATACTACTATAACGGTATTGTACCCCACGCAGGCCGTTTGCGCAAGCCAAAAAACGCCCGCCGCCCAGAAAAAAGGCAAAAAACTTGCCGGCGGCAGGCAGGGGAGGGGGATGATGCAAAAAGGCGGAAAGTTGCCTTTTTCTGAACTTTCCGCCCAGTATATTGTAGCGGATTTTTGTGCAAAATGCAATAGCTGGCGGCAAAAAGTTTAGTGGTTTTTCGGCAAAACCGGTTAGCATTTTTTTAACAAGCCACTGGAAATTCCCCACACTGTCTGTTATAATGGACTATGCAACCACGTTCCTGTGATGCAACTACACGCAACCGTTTGGGAGGTTAGTATGAGCAAGAAATTCTTGTACCTGTTCAAAGAGGGCCATGACGCCTTCGGCGGCGACCAGACCACCATGAAGAACATTCTGGGTGGCAAGGGCGCCGGCCTGGCCGAGATGACCCACGCCGGCATGCCGGTACCGCAGGGCTTCACCATCACCACCGAGGCCTGCACCCAGTACTACGCGGACAACCGCGAGATCAATGAGGAGATCCAGGCGGATATCTTCAAGTACATGGGCATCCTGGAGGAGCAGACCGGCAAGACCTTCGGTTCTGTGGACAACCCGCTGCTGGTCTCTGTCCGTTCGGGCGCCCGTCAGTCGATGCCCGGCATGATGGACACCATCCTCAACCTGGGCCTGAACGACCAGGCGGTCGAGGGCCTGGCCAAAAAGACCGACAACCCCCGCTTTGCCTACGACTGCTACCGCCGCTTCATCCAGATGTACTCCGACGTCGTCATGGAGCTGGGCAAGAGCTTCTTTGAGGAGCGCATCGACGCCATGAAGGAGCGCAAAGGCGTGACCCAGGACGTCGACCTGACCGCGGACGACCTGAAAGAGCTCGTCAAGGAGTTCAAGCAGATCTACCGCGAGAAGCAGGGCAGCGAGTTCCCGCAGGACCCCAAAGAGCAGCTGATTGGCGCCGTCAAGGCCGTTTTCCGCTCCTGGGACAACCCCCGCGCCAACGTGTACCGCAAGATGAACGAGATCCCCTACGAGTGGGGCACCGCTGTCAACGTCCAGCAGATGGCATTCGGCAACTCCGGCATGCGTTCCGGCACCGGCGTCGCCTTCACCCGCAACCCCGCCACCGGCGAGAAGAAGCTGATGGGCGAGTACCTCATCAACGCCCAGGGCGAGGACGTCGTCGCCGGCATCCGCACCCCGTCCCCCATCAGCAAGCTGCATGAGGAGATGCCCGAGGTCTACGACCAGTTCGTGGAGATCGCCAACCGCCTCGAGAGCTACTACCGCGACATGCAGGATATGGAGTTCACCATCGAGGATGGCAACCTCTTCATGCTGCAGACCCGTAACGGCAAACGCACCGCCCAGGCCGCGCTGAAGATCGCCTGCGACCTCGTCGACGAAGGCGTCATCACCGAGCGCGAGGCCGTGCTGCGCGTTGAGCCCAAACAGCTCGACACCCTGCTGCACCCGCAGTTCGACGCCGCCGCTCTCAAGGCCGCGCAGGCCATCGGCAAGGGCCTGGCTGCTTCCCCGGGTTCCGCCTGCGGCCGCATCGTCTTCAGCGCCGAGGACGCTGAGGAGAAGGTCAAGGACCCCGACTGGAAGAAAGTCGTCCTGGTCCGTCTCGAGACCAGCCCCGAGGATATCGTCGGCATGCAGGTCTCCCAGGGCATCCTGACCGTCCGCGGCGGTATGACCAGCCACGCGGCCGTCGTCGCCCGCGGCATGGGCACCTGCTGCGTCTCCGGCTGCGGCAACGACAACAACGTCGTCATCGACTACGACGCCAAGACCATCAGCATCAACGGCCACAACTTCAAAGAGGGCGACTGGATCAGCATCGACGGCTCCACCGGTAACATCTACCAGGGCCAGATCGCGACCGTCGCTTCCACCGAGAACGCCGACTTCCAGCGCTTCATGCACTGGGCTGACGAGGCGCGCCAGCTGAAAGTGCTGACCAACGCCGACAACCCGACCGACGCGCAGAACGCCGTCGACATGGGCGCCGAGGGCATCGGCCTGTGCCGTACCGAGCACATGTTCTTTGCCGAGGACCGCATCAAAGCCGTCCGCGAGATGATCTGCGCCCGCACCGTTGAGGAGCGCAAGGCCGCCCTGGCCAAGGTTGAGCCCTACCAGGAAGCCGACTTCACCGCCATGTACAAGATCATGGGCGACCGTCCGATGACCATCCGTTATCTGGATCCGCCGCTGCATGAGTTCCTGCCCACCAAGCCCGAGGACATCGCCGAGCTGGCCAAGGATATGGGCATGACCACCGAGGAGCTGACCAACGTCGTCGAGAGCCTGCATGAGTTCAACCCCATGATGGGCCACCGCGGCTGCCGTCTGGCCGTCACCTACCCCGAGATCGCCGAGATGCAGACTACGGCCGTCATCAAGGCCGCGCTGAAAGTCTCTGCCGAGACCGGCAAGATGATCACCCCGCACATCATGATCCCCCTGGTGGGCGAGGTCAAGGAGCTGAAGTTCGTCAAGGACGTGGTGGTCGAGACCGCCGACAAGCTGATCGCTGAGGCCGGCGTCGACATGAAGTACGAAGTGGGCACCATGATCGAGATTCCGCGCGCTGCTCTGACCGCCGGTGAGATCGCCAAGGAAGCCGACTTCTTCAGCTTCGGCACCAACGACCTGACCCAGATGACCTTCGGCTTCAGCC
>DXEI01000063.1 GCA_019115045.1 Candidatus Gemmiger excrementipullorum
GGCAACCACCTGCATTTTGAGATGCTGGCGGACGGCGTGCTGGTACAGCCGCGCTATTTTACCGCCTACCGCGACGGCGAGCGCGCCGAGCTGACGGCGGAAGCCGCCGCCGAGGTCAAGGCCCGCCTGGCCGATGCCGCCGCGCAGGAGCAGCTGGCGCAGGAAGCATTGCGCCTTGCGGCCGTGCGGGCCCGCGAAGAGCTGGCACGCGCGCAGGCGCAGCTCGCCCAGCTGCAAGAAGCGCAGGCCCAGGCTGCGCTGGGCAGCAGCGCGCAGGACCGGGACCTGGCCGCGCAGCTCCGCCAGCAGATCGACGAGCTGCAGGAACAGTGCGCCGGCCTGGAAGGGCAGGCGTTTGACGCCGAACTGAACGCACAAAACAAGACCGCCGCCGAGGCGCAGGCCGCCCGCACCCAGCTGGAAGAAGCGCAGCGCGCGCTGGACGCCCTGCTGGACGAAACCCAGGCCACCGAATAAACCCGGCACCAAAACAAAAACCGCGGGGCGTACCCATTGGGTACGCCCCGCGGCGTTTTGCGGCGTTTTACAGGCGGGCGGCGATCACTCGTTGCCCTGGCTGGCGCTGTTCTTGAGGCCCAGCGCGCAGCCAAAGTAGATGGCAGGCAGCACGCACTGCGCCAGGCTCTCGAGCGAGAAGGACGTCACCAGCGAGACGACGGACAGCGCCAGCGAGATGCCGCCCAGCACGACGGCGGGCATGGCCTTGGCGGGGTCCTTGGCGGCGCGCAGGCCCAGCACGCCGCTGACGATGGCGACGCCGCCGGACACCACCAGCAGCAGGACGGTGAGCACGACCAGCCCGCCGGCGCCGGCTTCCTCGGCGCCCATGGCGAACAGCGTGGTGAGCGACAGGCCCAGCACGGCGGTCAGGATGCCGCCGATGATCTGCAGCACGGAAACGATCTTGAGTGCGGTTTTCATTCGATACTTCCTCCTAATGTATGGCAGGGGTTTTCTTTTGACAGGGTTTACCGATGCACCAGTATAGCAAAAAAAACCGCGTTTTGTCAAATTTTGTCGCTTATACGCCGCGCCGCCGCCAGATGCTTTCCACCGCATAGCGCACGGCGTCGATGTGGTGGTTGTTCACATCGGGGTAGCCGGGCAGCACCTCGCCGGTGCGGGGGTCGCGCGCATACTCATACTCGCTGAACTCGGCCGCCGTGGCGGGGCAGCGCGCCGGGTCAATGACGATGGCCGCCAGCCCCTGCAGCCATTTCATGCTCTCGCGCACGCTGCCGGGGCCTTTGTGCGCGGCGCGGCAGGGCAGGCCCGCCGCGCGGTAATCCGCACAGGACTTCGGCTCCGCCGCGTCGGCGGTCAGCAGCCCGCCCTCGTCGCCGCCCACGCCGCGCGCCACCAGCAGCTGGGCGGTGTCGCGGTTGGGCGTGCGGGTGCGCGTCAGCTCGTCAAACACCACCAGCGTGCGCCGCGCCGTGTCGTAGTACACGGCGTTGTAGGCCCAGGGGTCGGGGTACCAGCCCCAGTCCACGCCGTGGTACAGCCGGTCAAACGCGGCGATCTCCTCGTCCGGCACGGCACGCAGGGCAAGGTTTTCAAACACCGCCGCGCCGCTGCCCACCACCTCGCCGCCGTACTCGTGCCGGTAGGCGGCGGGGTTGGTCTTTTGCAGGTGCTCGGCGTCGGCCCAAAACCGATCGCCCAAAAAGCTGCGCGGCAGGTCGCGGTAGGTCGAATGGTGCACCAGCTTGCCGGGGCGCACCTCGCGCGCGTAGCGGTTCACCCAGCTGCGCGCCATGGCCGGCGGGTTAAAGCTTTTCAGCGTCAGCGTCCAGTCGCCGCCGCGCAAGATGCTCTGCTCTACGTTGCGCACCTCCTCCGGGCCGTCAAACTGGTCCAGTTCCTCAAACCAGCACAGCCCCACCGACCCAAACGGCACCTTGATGCTTTTGAGCTTGCCCGCGTCGTCCAGGCCAAAAAACAAAATTTTCTGCCCCGTGGGCAGGTAGGTGCATTCCATCGGGCTGACGGTGCAGCGGAAATACCGCGCGCAGCCAAGCTGGCCGATGGCCCATACCACCTGGTTGTACACGCTGTTGCGCAGCGTGCCCGCCACCTTGCGCAGCACCACGGCGTGGCAGCGCGGGCGGCGCAGCAGCTGGTAGACCAACTCTACCGAAAGATAGCTCGACTTGCCCGACCCGCGCCCGCCCTTGGCCACGACCTCGCGCGCGGCGCCGCGGCGGATGGCCTGGTGCACCGGCCAGAACACCGGCGGGATGATGGTTTTCAGTTGTACGCGCATGGCGTCCCTCCTTTTATGCTTCGTCTATGATGGTCACCCCTTCGTCCGTCTGGCCGTCGCCCAGGCCCAGGTGCTTGTACAGCAGCTCCAGCGCGCGCAGCTTGTCGGCCACCTTCACGGCCTGGCCGCCGCGCTCGGCCCCCGGCTCGGCAAAGGCGATGGCCGCCAGCTCGCCCAGTACATGGTCCGGCGTCAGTCTTTCCACGCACAGCATCCCTCCTTTTTTGGCAAAATGGCATACAAAGGCCCGCCGGGGAAGGGGACGTCCCTTCGCCCGGCGGGCTGCACTATCATATTACAACTATTGGTTGTGAAATACAAGGAAGTTTTGCGAAAACTTTTTTACTGCGCCTCGACGCCCCACGCCTCGATCTGCGTCAGCGCGGGGAAGGGGCTGGGGTCGTCGGCCTTTTTCAGCTCGCACAGCACCAGGCGGGTGACGGTGCGCGGGGCAATGGCAAAGCGCTGCGGCGCGGCGGTCTTTTCCAGGGCCAGCACCTCGGTGCTTCCGTCGTCAAACTGCACGGCGGCCTGGGTCCACCAGCTGTCATGGGGGAAGTCGGCGCGCAGCGTCAGGCGCAGCTCGTCCACCGTCACGCGGCGGCCAAAGTCCAGCGTCAGCGCGGCGTTGGGGTCGCGGTTGATGCCCCAGCTCTGGTAGGGCCACACGCCGTGGCCGTCGTTCTCATACAGGCCGTCGACGGCGTTGCGCGCGGCAAACACGGCCTCGCCGCGGGTCTCGACATTGGCGCTGGCGTGGGGGTAAAAGCCGGTGTCGCCGTGCTCGTCGTAGGGGTTCAGCGCCAGGTTGCGGCGCGCGGCGATCTCCTCCGGCGTGGCAAACCGCGCGCGGATGATGTGGCATTCCCCGGCAAAGGATTTGGGGCTGTAGGTGATGGCCTGCTCGCCGAAGGGGATGTGGAAGTTGATCTCGCGCTTTTCCACATAGATCAGCGCCGGGGCCATCGTGTCCTCAAACTGGGCCACGATGTACTGCCCGGGCGTGCCGATCTCCAGCGAGATGCGGTCCCCCGGGCGGTAGGCCGCACGGTAGACTAAGCTCAGCTGCTCGGCCGCGGGGCAGGTCAGCAAAATGGTGCCTTTGTCGTCGAGCACTTTCAGTTTGATCAGTTCCATGGTGATGATGCTCCTTTACCGGTTGTTTCAGCCAGGCAGCGCCGCACCCAGGCGTGCACTGCATGGCAGAGTTCCTCTTGCGTCAGGGCGTCGGTGGGCAGAAAATCGACGTCCGGCCGCGCGGCGAACCAGGCCCGCTTGGCGGGCAGCAGGGCGGCGGTGCTGTGCGCAAAAAAGCCGCGGTCCCGCGTGGCGTCGCCCTGTTTGCGGGCGTACAGCACCGCGGGCGAGGCGTCCAAAAACAGCGTGCGCGCGGCCCGGCAGCGGCGCAGTGCCGCCAGCTCGGGGGCCAGCGCCTGCGCCACCGGCCATGCCTGCCCGATGGACGCCGGGTAATGCAGGGTGTAAAATTCGATCTCCTCCGCGCCCAAATCCGTCACGACGCAGGGCTGCGCCTGCACGGCCTGCCAGCGCGCGATCTCATGGCGGATAAAGATCCTCTGTATCTCGGTATAATCCGCAAACGTGCGTTTGTCCAGCCCGCGGCGGCGCACTTCGGCCGCTGGGGCGGCGGCATCCTCCAGCAGTACGGTCACGCGCGGCTCATGGGCGGCCAGCCATCGGGCCGCCGTCGTTTTGCCCACGGCCATGCCGCCCTGCAACGCCAATACCAGCGCCATCTCAGCGCACGGTCAGCTGCAGCTGCCCGGTAAACCGCACGACGGTACGGTACAGCGTGTCCGGCCAGGCCGTGCGCAGCCGCGCGTCGGTCACAGGCACAGCCTCGGTCTCGATGCCCAGCAGCTGCCCGGTGGGCTGCACTTCGCCCAGCGCGCCAAAGCGCACGGCGCCGCCCTGCACGGCGGGCGGCTGTTCGCTCATCAGCGTCAGGCGCACCTCGCCGGGCCAGTCGGTCTCGTCCTCGATCGTCAGGCCGGCGCCGGTCAGCCGGGCGGTGCGGCGGTAATACCCCAGCCCCGGCACGTCACCGTAGGCGGGGGCCAAGTCCATCGCCAGGCCGCCGGGCAGCGGCTGCACGTCGCGCGCGGCGTACGGCGCGCCGTCGTGCTCGTCATACACGCAGCCCTCGCCCACAAACTGCGGCAGGTTGTGCCAGCAGGACTGCATCGTCCAGATCTCATACCGCTGCGGGCTGAAGGTCTTTTTGCTGTAGGTCTCGACGCCGACGTCGATCAGCAGCGGGCGGCCGTCCTTGTACAGCGTCACGCTGCCGGTGTCGTTGTGGTTGTGGCTGTCGGCGTTGTTGCCGGCTTTCAGCCCGGCAGTATACGCGCCCGCGCGCACCACGCGCAGCCCCACGCTGGGGTACCAGGCGTCGGCCGGGGCTTCGGTGTGCGCGCCGCGGGCATAGGCGCGGATCTCGCCCTCGGCAAAGGCGGTCTGCACCATGTAAAACAGGTTGATGCCCTCGCTGTCGTCGGCGGCCGTGATGCGGTCGGGGTCCTCGTCGGCGGCCAGGTCGGCGGCGGCCAGCGCCATCAGCGGCGCACTGCCCACCCGCTTGCCAAACAGGTATTCGCGCGCGCCGCGCGCACCGGCTAGCGGGCTGCAGTCGGCAAAGTTCAGGTAGTAGGGGCCGGCCACGTGCATCTGGGCGATGTACTCGGCCATGTTGCGAATTTTCGGCTGCTGCCACACGGCGTCAAACACGCCGGGGGCCAGCGCGCACAGCAGTTCCAGCGCGTTATACAGCGTCAGCGCCGCGTGGCGGTAATACTGCGCGCCCTCGCTGCAGGCGCCGTCGTCGCCGTAGTCTTTCAAAAAGCAGTCGACGCTGTAGGCCGCCTGCTGCACGGCGGCGCGGATGCGCCGCGGGCTGCCCGGGTGCAGCAGCGCCGTGGCGATCAGGCAGTTTTGGGTACACCAGGTCGTCCAGTTGCACATCGGCTCGTCGCCGTTGCCCATCCACCAAAAATGCGCGCTGCCCCAGGGGCGCAGCACCCGCCGCTCGACCTCGCGCGTCAGGCGGGCGTCCAGGCCGTGGTAGGCGGCGTCCAGCGCGTGGCCCAGCAGGTAGTGCAGCATCGCCAGCAGCGCGCCGGTCTCGGCCGCAAACAGGTCCACCACCGGGCGGGTGGTGTCGGGCAGCGGCAGCTGCGGCGTGTCGCGGATATAACTGTTGTGCGCCGGCAGCTGCCAGGCGCTCTCCTCACAGATGGCCCAGGCCAGGTCGGCGATGGGGGCCAGGTACTCGCCGGTGGCGCCCATGCACTCGGCCATGGCCAGGCGGCACAAAAGGCGGCGGCGGGCAAAGTAGGCGTGCTCATACCGGGCGCGGTTGCCGGTGGCGGTAAAATCCAGCCACAAATGCAGCGGCAGCGGCGGGAGCTGCTTGGCTGCGCGCGCGGCCTCGCCGCCGCCGTACAGCCAGCGGTCAAAGCCGGGCAGCGCGTCCCACGCGGCGCGGTCGCGCAGCGGGGGGCAGGGGACCCAGCGGCCGGGGGTAAAGTCCGGCCGGGCGGCCAGCAGTTCAGTCAACATCGGCGGTTTCCTCCTCTTTGGGGTCGGCGTCCCTGTCGGCGTCGTCGCGCAGCTTGCGCAGGTAGCTGCGCGGGCTCATCCCCTCGATCTTTTTGAATACCTTGCTGAAATAGAACGCGCTCTCAAACCCCAGCCGCTCGCTGATCTCATAGATCTTGAGGTCGGTCGAGGCCATCAGCTCCTTGGCGGCAGCGATGCGCGTCTCGGTCACGAACTCCACAAAGCTGGCCTCGCCGTTCTGGCTGAACAGCTGGCTGAGGTACCCGGGGCTGAAATTGAACACCGCCGCCACGTCGTTGAGCGAGAGTTTCTTGTCGGGGTTTTTGCGGATGTAGTCCTGCACTTCGGCCACGATGCGCGCGCGGTGGTCCAGCGGGGTGCTGGCCTCGTCGCGGTAAAACACGATGGGTTCCTGCTCGCTGAGCAGCGGCAGCACCGAGAACGCGGTCTTTTGGCTTTTGGGGATGTGGTGCAGCACGCTGGTGGGCGCGCCGACGGCCCACCACAGCGTGGTGGAAAAATACTTGTACAAAATATCGTTGACCTTTTGCAAAATGGGGGCCAGCGTTTCCTCCCAGCCGGTGCGGCTGTCCAGCAGCAGCAACACGTTAAAATGCCGCAGGTCCATGCCGGTGACCTGGCAGCGCAGGTACTTGGGCAGAATATCGGCCGCCATGCGGGTGACCCCGGCGCTGAGGGCGACCTGCTGCTCGGGCGTGAGGTCGCGGTTGCGTATGTTGGCGATGACGGCGGTGTAGGCGGCGGCGTCCGGTTTCAGGCCCAGCTCGCGGCAATAGGTGCGGATGACCTCGTCGTTGGGGAACGCCCCGCTGTACAGCTGGATGAAAAACCGCTCGCGGTAGGACTCCAGGCTGCCGGGGGCCGGCGGGGCGGGGGCGCGCAGCGCTTTTTCCTTTTCAATGGCGGTGCGCGCGCGTTCCAGCGCTTCGCGCAGGCCGTCGGCCGTCAGGTCCATCTTGATCAGGTAGTCCACGGCGCCCAGGCCCATGCTGCGGCGCACATAGTCAAACTCCTCATAGCTCGTCAGCATGATAAACACCGGCAGCGGGCCGTACTGCTCATGCACGCGGGCGGCCAGCTGCAAGCCGTCCAGCACCGGCATGCGGATGTCCGACACCACGATGTCGGGCTGCAGCTCGTCGATCTTTTCCAGGGCTTCGCCGCCGTTGCGCGCGGTGCCCACCAGCTCATAGCCCAGGGCGTTCCAGTCCAGCATGCTCTGCATGCCGATCAGCACCAACGGTTCGTCGTCGGCCAAAAGTACGCGGGTCATGGCAGTGCTCCTTTCTTGGTTGCGTCGCCAGGCAGGCGGATCTCGACCGTGGTGCCCTGCCCGGGGGTCGAGCGGATGGTCAGGCCGTAACGCTCGCCAAAGCTGTACTGCAGGCGGCGATGGACGTTCCACAGCCCCACGTGGCGGAACTTGGCGGCCTCCTCCTCAGGGCCGGGCTCGCTCAGCGCGCGGGCAGCCTGCTCGGCCGTCATGCCCACGCCGTCGTCGCACAGGCCGATCAGCACGTCGCCGGTGGCGGCCTCATGCGCGACGGTCAGCGTGATGCTGCCCGCGCAGCCCTTGGGCTCGATGCCGTGGAAGATGGCGTTTTCCACCAGCGGCTGCAGCGTAAAGCGGGGGATATAGCAGGTCTGGGTCAGGCGCTCGTCCTCGATGTAAGCGACGTCCAGCGTGATGGTGCCGCCGTAACGGTACTGCTGGATGGTAAAGTAATCGTTGAGCAGGGCAAACTCCTCCTGCAGCGGCACCAGCCGCTCGTTGCCCTTGGAGACGCTCTTCAGCAGCCGCGAAAGCGCCATCGTCATCTCGGCGATGCCGGGCGCGTGCTGGATGGTGGCCATCCACTTGATGCTGTTGAGCGTGTTGTAGATAAAATGCGGGTTGATCTGGTTTTGCAGCATGCGGTATTCCAGGTCTTTCTTCTGCAGCTCGTCGTCCAGGCGCTTTTGCATCAGCGTCGAGACCGACTGCGAAAGCCCGTTGATGCCGCGGCCGATGTCGCCCATCTCGTTGTCCCACTCAATGGCCGGGTTGGTCGAAAAATCGCCCCCGCCGATGCGCTGCAGCTGCGCCTGCAGCGCCTGCACCGGCGCGGCGATCATATGCCGCAGCAGCAGCGCCAGCACGGCGCCCAGCAGCAAAATGGCGGCCAGGGCCCACAAAAGCGGCATCAGCATCGCCGGCATCTGGCCGCGCAGCGCGGGGGCGGGCAGCGTCTGCGCCACATACATGCCGTGGGCGCCCAGCGGGTAGGCCAGCACAAGCTCGTCGCCGTAGGCGTACACCCGCGTTTGGGGGTCCAGCAGTTCCAGGGATGTGTTCCCGGCCGCGGCAAAGGCGGCGGCGTCCGCCGCTTGCAGCGCGCCGCCATCCAGCCGCCATACCGTGCCGTTCATGCACCAAAACAGCGTGCAGCCCTCGGGCAGGGCGTAGTCCTTCAGCGCGTCGGTGATCAGCCTGCTGGACACCGCCAGGTAGACCACCGCCCTGCGCGTGCCGGAGGGGTTCACCATCGTGCGCGTCACGGGGATGATCTGCCGCGGCTCGTGCTGCAGCAGCGGGTCGTCGGCCAGCATCGTCCAGGAGGCATCCTCCCCGGCGTCGGCAAAGCCCGGCAGCATCCCCAGCTGCGAAGACTCCAGCGGCAGGCTCTGCGCCACCGCCGTGCCCTGCTGCATCATGCGCTCACTGCCGTCGGTCACCAGCACGCGCATCAGGTAGCGCGCGGTATACTGGCTGGAGTATTTGTTTAATAAGGTGTTGTAGACGTTCAGCAGCTGGGCCTCCGGCTGGACGGCGAACACATAGCTGCGCAGCGTGCCGTTGACGGTGCACCAGTCGGCCAGCGAGTCGATCTCCTGCACATTTTGCTGCAGGGTGTGGGCCAGCGTCTGCAGGTTATACTCGGTACTTTGCGCGTTGGCGCGCAGCGTGCTGCGGTACAGCGAGGCCAGGCTGGCCACAAAGACGCTGAGCGCGATGAGCGCCGTAAACAAAAGGGAGAGCAGCAGGACCCGCCCCTGGATCGAACGGCATGCTTTGCCCATGCGGTGCCCCCTCCTTACAAAACAGGTTATAGACGTTACTATTATACAAAAAGGCGGCCCCAAAAGTAAAGAAATTGTGCAAGCGGCTAAAGAAATTGCAGGTTTTGAAAAAAATTACATGTTTTTACTGGACAAAACCGGTAAAAGACTGGTAAAATTGCAAAACTTGCCGCAAAATTTCCATCTGTTTTTCTTTGCGGCGGCCGTATAATGGTATCATCACGAAGCGGCGCGCCACCGTGGCGCGCCAAACCATTTTTAAGGAGGAGAAAACCTTATGAAGAAGCTTTTGGCTCTGACGATGGCCGGCGCGATGGCGCTGAGCCTGGCGGCCTGCGGCGGCTCCACCACTGAGGAGACCAGCGAGGCCACCAGCGATGCGGCCAGCACCGAGACCACCGAGACCGCGGAAGGCGAAGAGGCCGCTGCCGGCGACGTTACGCTGAACTGGGCTGTTTGGGACCTGGAGTCCACCGCCTACTGGGAAGCGATGGCGAACGGCTACATGGAAAGCCACCCCGGCGTCACCATCGAGATGACCGACCTGGGCTCCACCGACTACATGACCCAGCTGGCCACCCAGCTGGCCGGCGGCAACGGTGAGCTGGACATCCTGACCATCAAGGACATCCCCGGCTACTCCAACCTGATCAACCTCGAGATGCTCGTCCCCATGAACGACATCCTGACCCGTGACACCGCGGACTTCGGCGGCGTTATCGAGCAGCTGACCGCCGACGACGGCAACTTCTACGCGGTGCCGTTCCGCTCTGACTTCTGGGTCGTCTTCTACAACAAGGACATGTTCGACGCGGCGGGCCTCGAGTACCCCACCAACGACATGACCATGGAACAGTGGGACCAGCTGGTCCGTGATGTTGCGGCCGCCACCGGCGCCTACGGCAACATCTACCACACCTGGCGTTCTACCGTCACGCTGTTCGGCATCCTGGATGGCCAGAACACCATCATCGACGGCAGCTACGACTTCCTGAAGCCCTACTACGAGATGGTCATCGCCGAGCAGCAGGACGCTGTCGTGCCTGACTACGGCGTGCAGAAGACCTCCAACCTGCATTATTCCGGCGCGTTCCAGAGCGGCCAGGCCGCCATGTGCAACATGGGCAGCTGGTTCATCGCCACCATGCAGGAGTATAACAAGACCGCTGCCGACAACGGCGTCGAGCCCGTCAACTTCGGCATGGTCAAGTACCCGCATCCGGACGGCGTCGAAGCCGGCACCACGCTGGGCACCGTGACCAGCCTGGGCATCAACCCCTACAGCGAGAACCAGGAAGCCGCCGCCGACTTCATCAACTGGTGTGTCTCTGACGAGGGCGCTGCCGCCATCGCCGCCACCGGCACCTTCCCGGCTGTTTCCAACCCCGACATCAACTCCATCATCGCTGCGACCGAAGGCTTCCCCACCGACGAGGCTTCTGTCGAGGCGCTGAACACCACCGCCGTCTATCTGGAAATGCCTCTGTCCGACAAGGCTTCTGAGATCGAGACCATCCTGAACCAGGAGCACGACGCCATCATGACCGGCGCCGAGAGCGTGGATGAGGGCATCGCCAACATGAACGAG
>DXEI01000064.1 GCA_019115045.1 Candidatus Gemmiger excrementipullorum
TCCCCGTCGACGGCGTCCTGCTGGAGGGGCATGCCTCGGTGGACGAGAGCGCCATCACCGGCGAGAGCCTGCCGGTGGAAAAACAGCCCGGCGACAAGGTGACCGGCGCGACGATCAACCGCAGCGGGTACTTTACGATGCGCGCCGACAAAGTGGGCGAGGAAACGACGCTGGCGCAGATCATCCGCCTGGTGGACGAGGCGACGTCCTCCAAGGCGCCGATCGCCAAACTGGCCGACAAAGTGGCCGGGGTGTTTGTACCGGCGGTCATCGCCATTGCGCTGGCGGCCATGGCCGTCTGGCTTTTGTGCGGCGCGAGCTTTGAGTTTGCCATGACCATCGCGGTGTCGGTGCTGGTCGTCTCCTGCCCGTGCGCGCTGGGCCTGGCGACGCCCACGGCCATCATGGTGGGCACCGGGCGCGGGGCCGCCAACGGCATCCTGATCAAATCCGCCGAAGCGCTGGAGACCGCGCACAGCGTCGACGTCGTCGTGCTGGACAAGACCGGCACCATCACCCAGGGCGCGCCCCAGGTCACCGACATCGTCTGCGCCGCCGGGGTGCAGCCGGCGCAGCTGCTGCAGACCGCCGCCTCGCTGGAGGCATTGTCGGAGCACCCGCTGGCCCAGGCCATCATGGCCGAGGCCGCGCGCCGCGGCGTTGCAGCGCAGCCCGTCACAGCCTTTGTGCAGACGCCCGGCCAGGGCCTGCGCGGGGAGATCGCCGGGCAGGCGTGCCTGGCCGGCAACCAGAAACTGCTGGACGCCGCCGGCGTGCATGACCCCGCGGTGGAACGCCTGCAGGACGAGACGGCCGCCGCCGGCAAGACGCCGCTGTTTTTTGCCGCGGGCGGCAGGCTGCTGGGCATGATCGCCGTGGCCGACGTCGTCAAACCGACGAGCCGCCAGGCCGTCGCCGACCTGCAGGCCATGGGCATTGAGGTCGTGATGCTGACCGGCGACCACCAAAAAACCGCCGAAGCCATCCGGGCGCAGGTCGGCGTCGACCGCGCCGTGGCCGAGGTGCTGCCCCAGGACAAAGAGCGCGAGGTGCGCCGGCTGCAGCAAAGCGGCAAGAAAGTCGCCATGGTGGGCGACGGCATCAACGACGCGCCGGCGCTGGCGCGCGCCGACGTGGGCATCGCCATCGGCGCGGGCACCGACGTAGCGATGGAGTCCGCCGACATCGTTCTGATGAAAAGCGACCTGCTGGATGTGCCCGCCGCCATCGAGCTTTCGCGGGCGACGATCCGCAACATCAAGCAGAACCTGTTCTGGGCGTTTTTCTACAACGCCATCTGCATCCCCGTGGCGGCCGGCTGCTTTTATGCGGCGTTCGGCCTCAAGATGAACCCCATGGTCGCCGCGCTGGCGATGAGTTTCAGCTCGGTGTTTGTGGTATCCAACGCGCTGCGGCTGCGGTTCTTTGCGCCCAAGCACGGCGCGGCATCCCCCGCCGCCGCACCGGCGCAGCCGCCCGCCGCCGCCATCACCCAGGCAGAAGCCGCCCCGGCGGTTTTGCAGCCGCAGGCCGACGCGCCTGCGCAGACTACACCCACCACAGGAGGGAATGTTATGAAAAAAATCGTACACGTGGAAGGCATGATGTGCCAGAACTGCGTCAAGCATGTGACGCGCGCGCTGCAAGGTGTGCCCGGCGTGCAGGACGTCGCCGTCAGCCTGGAGGACAAGCGCGCCGCCGTGACGGCGGACGCGAGCGTTACCGACGCGGCGCTGACCGCCGCCGTGACCGAGGAAGGCTACGAAGTGACCGGGGTCGAGACCGATGAAGGCTGACAAAACAAGCGTCACCCGCTCGCTGAAAATTGCGCGCGGCCAGCTGGACGGCGTGCTGCGCATGATCGAGGAGGACCGCTACTGTGTGGACATCGCCAACCAGCTGCTGGCGACGCAGGCGCTGCTGAAACGGGTGAACCAGGAGATCTTACGCGCGCACATCCGCAGCTGCGTGCGCGAAGCGCTGCAGACCGACGAACCCAACCCCAAAGTGGAGGAAGCGCTGCAGCTGCTGGAAACGCTGACCAAATAAGCCGAGCGCCGCCCGGCGGGGGATCCCCGCCGGGCGGCGCTTTTGCTTTATTGTAGGGTCATGCTTACGCGCAGGACCCCGGCGTGCGGGGCGGGGTCTGGCTTTGCACCTGGACGACGCCGTCCGCACCCGCAAGATCGCGGATGACCTGCCCCACGGCGGGCGCCGTGATATGCCCGGCCAGCGGGTTTTTGATGCTGAGGATCGGCGTCGTGACCGTCGCCTCGACTTCACTGCGCTCAAACGCCAGATCGGTATCCTGCATCTCGCAGTCGATCAGGCGCAGCCCCTTGCAGTAGCACAGCGGCTGGGTGCCGATGATCTTACAGTGGTCAAACGTCATATTCTCGCAGTACCAGGCCAGGTACTCGCCTTGGACGACGCTGTTTTTGACCGTGACGTTTCTGGCGTGCCAGAATGCATCCTTGGTGTCGAACGTGCAGTTTTCAAAGGTCGAATCCTCGATGTACTGGAACGAGTACTTGCCCCGCATGCGCACGTTGGTAAAGTGCAGGCCGCGGGCGCGCAGCATAAAGTATTCGCTGTCGGCCGTGCAGTCGGCCATCGCCAGCCCGCGCACCGACCAGCCGAACTCCGGCGAGACGACGTCGCAGCCGCGCATCGCCACATCGGCGCATTCGCGCAGGGCCTTGATGCCGTGGAGCTTGCTGTCCTCGATCGCCACATGGTCGGAATACCACAGCGCTGCGCGGCAGTTCGCGGTCATCTCGCTGCTGCGGATGGCCAGGCCATGGTCATGCCACAGCGGGTAGCGCAGGTCAAAAAAGCAGTTCTCGACCGCGATGTTCTCACATTCTTTGAGCGCGCTCTCGCCGTCGGCGGGGCCGGCGAAGCGGCAGTTGACAACGCGCAAGCCCCGGCTGCCGTACAGCGCGCGCTCGGCGTCAAACGTCTGGTTTTGGATGGTCTGCATCACAAAAGGGTCCCTTCCTGTCAAAACGAAATCGCAGGCGGCGCGCAGGCCGCCCTGACGGGGCCTGTGCCCCACCCTTAGTGTAGTACAATGCCCGCAAAATAGCAAATGCCAGTTTTGCATGGCGGCGCATAGGCAAAAAGCATAAGTCCCGCACCGGGGCCGCCCGGCCGGCATACACTGGCGCAGGAGGTGTTTGTATGCCCAACGGAACTTTGACCGTATACGCATCGGTCGCCGGGCAGGCCGCGCCGCTGCCCGGCGTGCGCATCACGGTGCGGGACGAAAGCGGCGCGCTGCTGACGCAGCGCACGGCCGACGCCGCCGGGGCCGCCGCGGTCGACCTGCCCGCGCCCGACGCGCAGTACAGCCTGGACGAAGAAAACACAGCCGTGCGGCCCTACGCCGTCTACCGGCTGGAAGCCGCGCTGGACGGCTGGCAGACGCAGGTGCTGGACGGCGTGCAGGTGTTTGACGGCCAACAGACGGTAGCGCGGCTGGCGTTTTTGCCCGACGCGGCGGCCGTGGTGCGCGGCGACGTGCGGCAGGTCACGACGATCCCGCCGCACGCGCTGTTTGCCGGGGACGGCGGCAGCGGCCCCACGCCGCAGGCCGTCCAGCCCCGTGTGCTGAGCGAGGTCGTCATCCCGCAGAAGATCACGGTGCACCTGGGCGCGCCATCGTCAAGCGCGCGCAACGTGACGGTGCCGTTCCAGGACTATATCGCCAACGTCGCGTCCAGCGAGGTCTACCCCACCTGGCCGGAGCAGGCGCTGCGCGCCAACATCCTGGCGCAGATCAGCCTGGCGCTCAACCGCGTATGGACCGAGTGGTACCCCAGCCGCGGCTATGCGTTCCACATCACCGGGTCGCCGGGGTACGACCAGGCGTATGTCGAGGGCCGCACGGTGTTTGCGGTGATGGAGCGCCTGACCGCCGAGCTGTTCAACACCTATGTGCGCCGCGCCGGCGACGCCGAGCCCTATTTTACCGAGTACTGCGACGGCAAACTGGTCACCTGCCCCGGCATGAAACAGTGGGGCACCGTCGACCGCGCCAACGAGGGGATGAACGCGCTGCAAATTTTGCGCTACTATTACGGCGACCGCGTGCAGCTGGCCACGAGCCAGAACATCGCGGCCATCCCTAGCAGCTGGCCGGGCGTCACGCTGCGGCGCGGGTCCTCCGGCGTCAGCGTGCGCATTTTGCAGCGGCAGCTTTCGCGCATCGCCAAGGACTACCCCGCCTTCGGCAAGCCGGAAGCCTCCGGCATCTTTGACGAAGCGACGGAGACCAGCGTCAAACGGTTCCAAAAGCAGTTCAGCCTGACGGCGGACGGCCTCGTCGGCAAGGCGACGTGGTACAAGGTCAGCTACATCTACGTCAGCGTCAAGGACCTGGCCGAGCTGACCAGCGAGGGCGAGAGCGCCGAGGGCGTGCAGAGCGCCGGGGCCTGGCCGGGCGTGGTGCTGCGGCGCGGCAGCACCGGCAGCGCGGTGGAGCAGGCGCAGTTCTGGCTTTCGGAACTGGCGCAGTTTGACAGCACGCTGCCCGACCCCGCCGTCGACGGCCGTTTTGGCGCGGGTACAGAGCGCGCGGTGAAAACTTTCCAGCAGCGGCAGGGGCTGGCTGCCGACGGCGCGGTGGGCCAGGCCACCTGGGACGCGCTGTACGCCGCCTGGGTGGATATGCAGAACGACCTGGGCGGCACGGCCTGGCCCGGCACGGCGCTGCGCCGCGGCAGCACCGGCATGGAGGTGCGACTGGTGCAGTTCTGGCTGCGGCTGGCCGCCGACAACTACGCAGCGCTTTCCCCCGTAGCGGTGGACGGCAGTTTTGGCGCGGCCACCGTGCGCGCGGTGGAGGCGTTTCAGGGGCGGTTCGGCCTGACGGCGGACGGCGTTGTGGGGCGTGCGACCTGGGCCAAGCTGCGCGAAGTCGCGCTGGCTGTGGCCAACGACATCGTGGAGCCGGACGCCGCGCCCGGGCAGTTCCCCGGCACGGTGCGCAGCGGCAGCCGCGGCACCGCCGTGCGCGCCGTGCAGTACTACCTGCGGCGGTTGGCCGCCTATTACAGCGAAGTTCCCACCGTTACGGTGGACGGTGTGTTCGGCGCGGCCACCGTGCGGGCCGTCAAAGCCTGGCAGACCCATGCCGGGCTGGCGGCGGACGGCGTGGTGGGCCCGCAGACCTGGCAGAGCCTGTACGCCGCCGCCGAGGCGCTGGCCGGCAGCGGGCCGGTGGTGCGCGTGGCGGAGCCGGACATCCCCGCGCGCACGCTGCACACCGGCGATACCGGCCCGGCGGTATTGCACCTGAGCCAGCTGCTGCACTTTTTGGGCCAGTGGCTGCCGGAGGTCACCTTTTTGCAAAGCGGCGGCCCCGCCCCGCAGTACACCGCCGACCTGGCCGATACCGTGCGCAGCGCCCAGCGCTACTTTGCGCTGCCCCAGACCGGGGAGGTTTCGCCGGCGGACTGGCAGGTTTTTGTGCAGGCTGCCCGCGCCCTGGCCGAAGTAAACCCCGCGGCCGCCGCGCCCCGCCCCGACGGCGTATGGCCGGCCGCCGCGCTGGCCCAGGGCAGCGCCGGGCCCGCCGTGCGCCAGGTGCAGCGCTGGCTGAACTGCCTGGCGGCTGCCGACCCCGCCGGCAGCTTTGTACCGCAGACCGGCGCGCTGGACGCCGCCACCCGCCGGGCGCTGGCGCAGTACCAGCAGGCCCACGGCCTGCCCACCCGCGGCGTGGTGGACGCCGCCACCTGGCGCAGCCTGCAGCAAAACGCCGCCGCGCTGTGCCGCTGCCAAAAGGAGGGTCTGTGATATGGCAAAACTGTTTGTGTACGACGCCTACACCAACCGCTTTACGCGCTATACCCTGCGCGAGAACGACCCCATGCCCTACGCCTACAGCACCACGCTGACGGTGCGGGAGTTCCGCGGTTCCAGCAGCGCCGACGTGCTGTGGACCACCACCGCCGCCATGGAAGCCTGGAACCTGACCCGCCGCCGTTTTGGCAGCGCCATCCCCGTTGGGTATGCGTTCAAGCGCATCTGGGAGGGCGGCCACGGCACCACCAGCCAGCACTACGCCGGCGTGGCGTTTGACACCGGGCAGCGGCTTTCCGCCGCCAGCCGCCGGCGGCTGCACAGCGCGGCCGAAGCCAGCGGCGCCTGGGGGTATGTGGAGCCGCTTTTGATGACGCCGACCTGGGTGCACTTTGACCGCCGCTACGGCAGACCGGCCTGCCCCAACACCACGGCAGGCTACCCCACGCTGCGCCGCGGCAGCAAAAGCACCTATGTGCTGATCTTGCAGGACGCGCTCAACGCGCTGGGCTACCCCAGCGGCACGCTGGACGGGATCTTTGGCAGCGCGACCGAGACCGCCCTGAAAGCCGTGCAGCGCAGTTTCTCGCTGACGGCCGACGGCGTCTGCGGCTGCCAGAGCTGGAAAAAGATCGCGTCGGCAGCGGTGGGCATCGGGCGCACGGCCACCGTCGTTGATAAATGACCTCCCGGCTGGTATAATGGCAGAAAAAGAAACTCCGAAAGGACGGGACCGTATATGCCTGCACCGGATGTGATGCGCTTTTTGCGCAGCCGCCGCACCTTCCGCCGCTTTTTGCCGCGCGCCGTCGACCCGGCTATCCTGCGCGAAGCCGTCGACGCCGCGCGCATCGCCAGCTGCGGGTGCAACCGCCAGACGATCAAATACCTGATCGTGCAAAGCGCGTCCGCCGTGGCCGCCGTGCAGCCGCTGGTGCACTGGGCCGCCTGCCTGCCGCCGGAGCAGGGCTGCCCGCGCCCCGGCGAGGAACCGGTCGCCTTTATCGCCGTTTTGCAGGACACGCGCCTGCCCGGCTGCAGCGATACCGACGTCGGCCTGGCGCTGGGCAGCCTGACGGCCGCCGCGTGGGCGCACGGCGTGGGCAGCTGCATCATGGGGTCCATCGACCGGCCGGCCCTGGCCCGCCTGCTGGACCTGCCGCCGCACCTGAGCCTGCGCTATATGGTGGCGCTGGGCTACCCGGCGCACCAGAGCCATCTGGTGCCGGTGCAAAACGGCAGCATCGACTACTACCTGGACGATGCGCGCGACTACTGCGTGCCCAAACGCCCGCTGGAGGAAGTGCTGCTGAAAACGCTGTAACGCATGATATACCTTGCCCCGGCCCGACCGGGGCTTATTTTTATGCAATGCAGTTTTGGCAAACCCTGCAAAAGCGTCCGGTTCCTGCGCGTTTTTCGCAAAAAACCGCCCATATATTTTCTACCGGCCGCATAAATATTCGTCACTTTAACAAATTATGAATAAATGATTGACACTGCCGCCCGGCCGCGCTACAGTTAAACAGCAAGCGATTGTAATTTATAAGAAGAAGAGAGGGAGCAAAAAACATGAATACGCTTGTGATCGTACTGATCGCAGCGGTGTGCCTGGTAGGTGCGTACGCCGGGTATGGCCGCTGGATCGCCAAACAGTGGGGCATCGACCCCAACGCCAAGACCCCGGCTGTGCGGCTGGAGGACGGCAAAGACTACGTACCCACCGACGGCTGGACGGTGTTCAGCCACCAGTTTTCTTCCATTGCGGGCGCCGGGCCTGTGACCGGCGCCATCCAGGCGGCGGCGTTCGGCTGGCTGCCGGTGCTGCTGTGGATCCTGCTGGGCGGCATCTTTTTCGGCGCGGTGACGGATTTCGGCGCGCTGTACGCCAGCGTCAAGAACGACGGCAAGTCGATGGGCCTGTTGATCGAGAAATACATCGGCAAATTTGGCCGCAAGGTATTTTTGCTGTTCTGCTGGCTGTTCACGCTGCTGGTCATCGCGGCGTTTGCCGACATGGTGGCCGGCACCTTCAACGCCTATGAGACGGTGGACGGCGTGACCCAGCTGGCCGCGGCCGCCCAGACCAACGGCGCGGCGGGCAGCATCTCGCTGTTCTTTATCGTGTTTGCGATGCTGTTCGGCCTTGTGCAAAAAAAGTTCGCCCTGACCGGCTGGCGCGAGATGGCGCTGGGCCTGGTGTGCACGGTGGCCGCGCTGGCGGCCGGCATGCTGCTGCCCATCACGCTGGGCAAAGAGGGCTGGCTGTACATCACCTTTATCTACATCTTCTTTGCGGCCACGCTGCCCATGTGGCTGCTGAAACAGCCCCGCGACTTTATGACCACCTTTATGTTCGTGGGCATGATCGCAGGCGCGGTGCTGGGCCTGCTGGTGGCCCACCCGACGATGAACCTGCCGGTATACACCGGGTTCAACAACGCGAGCCTGGGCACGCTGTTCCCCATCTTGTTCGTGACGGTGGCCTGCGGCGCGGTGTCCGGTTTCCACAGCCTGGTGTCGTCGGGCACGTCGTCCAAGACCATCCGCGATGAGCGCGATATGCTCAAAGTCGGCTACGGCGCCATGGTCACCGAGAGTTTGCTGGCTGTGCTGGCGCTGTGCGTGGCCGGCGCGGCGGCCGCCGCCGACGGCACCCCGGCCGCGGGCACGCCGTTCCAGATCTTCTCCAGCGGCGTGGCGGGCTTCTTTGAGATGTTCGGCGTGCCGGTGTACATTGCCCAGTGCTTTATGACGATGTGCGTTTCGGCTCTCGCGCTGACCAGCCTGGACGCCGTCGCCCGCATCGGCCGCATGAGCTTCCAGGAATTGTTCAGCACTGACGACATGGCCCATGCCGAAGGCTGGCGCAAGGTACTGTGCAACGTGTACTTTGCCACCATCATCACGCTGGCGGGCGGCTTTGTGCTGGCCAAGATCGGCTACAACAACATCTGGCCGCTGTTCGGCTCGGCCAACCAGCTGCTCAGCGCGCTGGTGCTGGCGACGCTGTGCGTGTTCCTGAAAGTGACGGGCCGCAGCAACAAGATGCTGTTCCCGCCGCTGGTCATCATGCTGTGCGTCACCTTTACGGCGCTGGTGCAGCGCGTGATCGCGCTGGTGCAGGCCGTGGCCGCCGGCAGCGCGACCTTCCTGGTGGAGGGGCTGCAGCTCATCATCGCCGTGCTGCTGATCGCGCTGGGCGTGACGATCGTGCTCAACTCGCTGCGCGCGTATGCCGCCAGCAAGCAGGACAGCGAAAAAGCCACGGTGCACTGAACATTTGGCGCGCATTGGCGCTTGACAAAACCGGCCTTTGCGCGTACAATACCGGTATGGCTGCAACGGCGCGGCTGCGCGCCGGGTCGCTGCCCCAAGCAAGACCGTACAGCTGCCCCGGTATCCCCTGCGGGTACCGGGGCTTTTGGCAGCCAAGGGAAAGGATAGACAAAGAAGGAGGAACCCCCATGAAACACAAACAATGGGCCAGCCTGCTGCTGGCGGCGGCGCTGGGCGTGAGCCTGGCGGCCTGCGGCAGCACCGCAAACAGCGATGTGCCGGACGGCGACGGCGACCCCGCCACGCTGACTGTAGCGATGGAATGCGCCTACGCCCCCTACAACTGGACGCAGAGCGACGACGCCAACGGCGCAGTGCAGATCCGTGATTCGAGCGATTACGCCTACGGCTACGACGTGATGATGGCCAAAAAGATCGCCGAAGCGCTGGGCCAGGACATCCAGATCGTCAAGCTGGACTGGGACAGCCTGATCCCCGCCGTGATGAGCGGCGACGTGGACTGCGTCATCGCCGGCCAGTCCATCACCAGCGAGCGCGCGGCGCAGGTCGATTTTTCTGACCCGTACTACTACGCTTCCATCATCACGCTGGTCAAGAAGGACGGCCCCTACGCCAACGCGCAGAGCGTTGCCGACCTGAGCGGCGCGGTGTGCACCAGCCAGCTGGGCACCATCTGGTATGATGTCTGCCTGCCGCAGATCCCCGAGGCCGACATCCTGGCCGCGCAGGAAACTGCGCCCGCCATGCTGGTGGCGCTGGACAGCGGCGCGTGCGACGTCGTTGTGACCGACCGCCCCACCGCCCAGGCCGCCGTGGCCGCCTACCCCGACCTTGTGGCGCTGGACTTTGGCGGCGGCGAGAATGACTTCCAGGTCAGCGAGGAAGAGATCAACATCGGCATCTCGATGAAAAAAGGCAACACCGCGCTGCAGGAGGCCATCAACGAGGTGCTGGCCACCATGACCACCGACGACTACAACGCGATGATGGACGAAGCCATCAGCGTGCAGCCGCTGAGCGAATAAGCATCCCCCCTGCCCCAGACGGCCTTTGCGCCCGCCTGGGGCAATGGCATGCCGCCCCGGGCTGGATCAGTAAAGGAGTTCCCCCATGCAAAACTTTTTTGAAAACTGCGCCAACGTATTGC
Source organism: Candidatus Gemmiger excrementipullorum (assembly GCA_019115045.1). Taxonomy (GTDB): domain Bacteria; phylum Bacillota; class Clostridia; order Oscillospirales; family Ruminococcaceae; genus Gemmiger; species Gemmiger excrementipullorum. The sequence goes on from DXEI01000064.1 coordinate 10,256, forward strand.
AGCAGTACGGGTTTTCTTACCTGCGCGGCGCCGGCACCACGCTGCTGCTGGCGCTGGTGGGCACGTTTTTTGGCTGCCTGATCGGCTTTGCCGTGGGCGCCATGCAGACCATCCCCGTTGACAAGCAGCGTGACCCCGTCTGGAAACGCGGCCTGGTGCGCCTTTTGCACGGCGTGCTGCGCTGCTATGTGGAGCTGTTCCGAGGCACGCCGATGATCGTGCAGGCGGTGTTCATCTACTACGGCCTGATGCAGTTTGGCGTCAAGCTGGATATGTGGGCCGCCGGGTTTCTGATCGTCTCCATCAATACCGGCGCGTATATGGCCGAGACGGTGCGCGGCGGCATCGTCTCCATCGACCCCGGCCAGACCGAGGGCGCGATGGCTGTCGGCATGACGCACTGGCAGACGATGGTGCATGTGATCCTGCCGCAGGCGCTGCGCAACATCATCCCGCAGATCGGCAACAACTTCATCATCAACATCAAAGATACCTCGGTGCTGTCGGTCATCTCGATCACCGACCTGTTCTTTGTGCACAAGAGCGTCGTCGGCGCGCTGTACACCTACTTTGAGAGCGCGACCATCGTCATGATCATCTACCTGACGATGACGCTGCTGGCCAGCCACCTGCTGCGCCTGTGGGAGAAAGCGCTGGACGGCCCGCAGAACTACGACCTGAACACTACCGACACGCTGGCCTACACCAGCGGCATGTACAACGCCCCCGACCCGGTGCACGAACCGCAGAACCTGGACAGGAAAGGAGAGGCCGCCCATGTCTGAGCATATCATTGAAGTACGCCACCTTTCCAAAAGTTTCGGCACCCATGTGGTGCTGCGCGATGTGGATTTCACGGTGGACCCCGGCGACGTCACCTGCGTGATCGGCGCGTCGGGCAGCGGCAAGTCGACGCTGCTGCGCTGCATCAACCTGCTGGAAACACCCACCAACGGCGCGGTGCTGTTCCACGGGCAGGAGATCACGGCCAAAGACTTTGACCCCTGCGCCTACCGCGCCAAGGTGGGCATGGTGTTCCAGAGTTTCAATTTGTTCAACAACATGACGGTGCTGGAAAACTGCACGGCCGGCCTGCGCTATGTGCTGCGCCAGGACAAAGAGACCGCCCGCCGCACCGCGCTGGAAAACCTGGAAAAAGTGGGCATGGCCCCCTACATCCACGCCAAGCCGCGGCAGCTTTCGGGCGGGCAGAAACAGCGCGTGGCCATTGCGCGCGCGCTTTCGATGCAGCCGGAAGTGCTGTTGTTTGACGAGCCGACCTCGGCCCTGGACCCGCAGATGGTGGGCGAAGTGCTGACCGTCATGCGCCAGCTGGCCGCCGACGGGCTGACGATGATCGTCGTCACGCACGAGATGGCCTTTGCGCGCGATGTGTCCAGCCATGTGGTGTACATGGCCGACGGCGTCATTGCCGAGGAAGGCACCCCCGCCGACATTTTTGAGCTCCCGCAGAACCCCCGCACGGTGGAGTTTTTGTCCCGCTTCCGCCAGCAGTAAGGCGGTGTGCCCCGCATAACAAAAAGCCCCGCGCTGTGCCGTTTGGCACAGCGCGGGGCTTTTGCGTTGCCGGGGAAAGGCGCGCCGGGCGGCTGCGCCGCCCTTTGGCGTTTAATAGTTCATGATATCCTTGACGGCGCCCGACATCGAGAACAGCTTGGCCGAGAGATGGTCAAGGTAGACGATGCCCAGCTTGTGGCCGGTCTCGTCGTTGTACAGATCCTCCAGCTGGGGCATGACCTTGAACGCGGCCTCCTGCGCTTCGGGGGTGTTGTCAAAGTTGGCGGTGCCCTGCACGCGCAGCCATTCGCCGCGGTCGTTGGCGGCGCAGAGTTCCAGGTTGGTGTTGTCCAGCAGCTGCTTGTACGCCGCCTTATGCTTGCCGATGGCGATGCACAGGTGGTCCTTGTACCACATGGCAAAGCCCAGCGGGCGCACGCGCGGCAGGTAGCCGTCCACCGTGGCCAGGTAGAAGGTGGGGTTTTCTTTCAAAAATTGCATGATCTCTTCCTGGGGTTTCATGGCGTTGCCTCCTTTTGGTTTCTTACAGCGTGGCCAGCGCGGCTTTCAGGCGTTCGGCCGCCTGCTGCGTGCGGGCGGCGTCGCCAAAGGCCGTCAGGCGGAAATACCCCTTGCCGCAGGGGCCGAAGCCCTCGCCGGGGGTGCCGACGATGCGGGCAGTGTCCAGCAGCCAGTCAAAAAACTCCCAGCTGCCCATGCCGCCGGGGCAGCGCAGCCAGATGTAGGGGCTGTTTTTGCCGCCGCAGTACCACACGCCGGCCTCGTCCAGCGCGGCCGCGATGACGGCGGCGTTTTTGCGGTAGTAGTCGAGGTTTGCCTGGATCTCGCGCATGCCCTCGGGCGTAAAGACGGCCTCGGCCCCGCGCTGCACGATGTAGGCCACGCCGTTGAACTTGGTGGTCTGACGGCGCAGCCACATCTTGTTCAGGCTCTGGCCGCCGCGCACGATGGCCTGCGGCACGATGGTGTATCCGCAGCGCGTGCCGGTGAAGCCGGCGATCTTGGAAAAGCTGCACACCTCGACGGCCACTTCCTCAGCGCCTTTGGCCTCGTAGATGCTGCGGGCCAGGCCCGGCTCGGTGACGAAACACTCATAGGCGGCATCATACAGCAGGATGGCGTCGTGCGCTTTGGCCCAGTCCACCCAGGCCTGCAGCTGCGCGACGGTGTACGCCGCGCCGGTGGGGTTGTTGGGGCTGCAGATATATACGATGTCCGCCGCGGGGGCTTCGTCCGGCATGGGCAGGAAGTTGTTTTCCGCCGTGGCGGCCAGGTACAGCACCTTGCGCCCGGCCATGACGTTGTCGTCAACGTAGACCGGGTAGACCGGGTCGGGCACAAGGACGGTATTGTCGGCGCTGAACAGGTCCAGCAGGTTGCCGAGGTCGCTCTTGGCGCCGTCCGAGATGAAAATTTCCGAGAGGTCCAGCGTCACGCCGCGCTGCGCATAATACTTGCGGATGGCCTCGCGCAGGAATTCATACCCCTGCTCGCTGGGGATGTAACCGTGGAACGTCTCTTTGTGGCCCTGTTCCTCGACGGCTTTGTGCATGGCATCCACCACCGGGCGCGCCAGCGGCAGCGTCACGTCGCCGATGCCCAGGCGGATGAGGTCGGCGTCGGGGTGGGCTTTCTGGTAGTCGGCCACCTTGTGGGCAATGGTGCTGAAGAGATAACTCTCGTTGAGTTCGGCATAATGCGGATTGAGTTGCATGACGGTCCCCCTCTTGTAACAAATGTTCTACAAAATAACTGTAACACAATTCGGGGGGCTGTGCAAGTCTTTACGCCTCCGGCAGGTCCACCGTGCCGGTAAACACCGTCTGCGCCGGGCCGGTCAGCAGCACGGTGTCGTCCGGCAAAACACAGACGTCCAGCACGCCGCCCGGCAGCGAGGCGGCCACCGGCTGGCTGCGCGGGCAGGCCCCCTGCAGCGCCAGTGCCGCCACCGCCGCGCAGGCGCCGGTACCGCAGGCCAGCGTCGCGCCGCTGCCGCGCTCCCACACGGTCATTGTCAGCGCCTGTGGGGCGTCCCGGCGCACGAACTCCACATTGACCCCCTGCGGGAAGGCCGGGTGCCGTGCCAGTGCCGCGCCCCAGCGCGCCAGCTGCGCGCCGGCGGGCGGCGCGCCCTGGCACAAAACGACACAGTGCGGGTTGCCCAGGCTGATGCAGCTGACGCGCCAGCTGCGCCCGGCCGCTGTGAGCGGGGTCTCCAGCAGCGGCCCGGGGCCGAGGCCGACGGCGGGCAGGTCCTCCGCCTTGGTGGAAAACCGCCCCATGCCGGCGCGCCAGCGCCCCGGCGCGGTGCGGTACAGCGTTTTGCGCCCGGCGCGCAGGGTGTCCAGCTCGATGCGGTCTTTGCGCACGCCGTGGGCGTAGAGGTATTCGGCCACGCAGCGCGCGCCGTTGCCGCACATGGCCCCCTCGCTGCCGTCGGCGTTGAACATGCGCATCGTGGCGTCGGCGTCGGCCAGCAGCGGCGGCAGGATGCAGATGAGCCCGTCCGCCCCGACGGAGACATGCCGCCGCGAAAGCTGCGCCGCCAGCGCGCCGGGGTGCGGCGGCAGGCCGCTTTGGCGGCAGTCGAGGTAGATGTAGTCGTTGCCGGCGCCCTGCATTTTGGTAAAGTGCAATTGCATGGGTATCCCCCCTTCCCCGCCAGTGTATGCGGCGGCGCGCGGCGGCAGCACGGCGCATTTTCGCCGCGCCCCCTTGACATCCCCGGGCAGATACGCTATATATGTTATGGATCATTCTTACTATATATAGAAGGAGTTATTGCAATGGATTCCGAAGTTTTTGCCCGCATCCGCGACTACCTGGCCGACCAGCTGGAGGTCGAACCCGAAAAGATCACCCTGGACAGCGACATCGTCAACGATTTCGGCGCCGACAGCCTTGACGTCATCGACATGATCACCACCCTGTCCGACGAGTTCGGCGTTGAGATCCCCGACGAGGACATCGAGGGGTTCCACACCGTGGGCGACGTGGTGAATTATCTGGAGGAGCGGCTGTAATTTTGCGCCGCCGGATGTGAAGGAGTAGACATGGCAAGCGAGAAGAAAAAGATGGTAGAGGCGATCACCGCGCAGGAGGTCGACTTTGCCCAGTGGTACACCGATATCTGCACCAAGGCCGAGCTGGTGGAATATTCCAGCGTAAAGGGCTTTGTGGTGCTGCGCCCCTACGGCTATGCGATCTGGGAGAATATCCAGAAAGACCTGGACGCCCGTTTTAAGGCCACCGGCCATGAGAATGTGGCGATGCCGATGCTGATCCCCGAGAGTTTGCTGAAAAAGGAGGGCGAGCTCGTTGAGGGCTTTGCCCCCGAAGTGGCCTGGGTGACGGCGGGCGGCAGCGAACCGCTGGAAGAACGCCTGGCCGTGCGCCCCACCAGCGAGACGATGTTCAGCGACCACTTTGCCCATGTCCTGCAAAGCTACCGTGACCTGCCGATGCTGTACAACCAGTGGTGCAGCGTGGTGCGGTGGGAGAAATCCACCCGCCCGTTCCTGCGCACGCGTGAGTTCTGGTGGCAGGAAG
>DXEI01000065.1 GCA_019115045.1 Candidatus Gemmiger excrementipullorum
ACAAGCTGACGCTCAAATGCCGCAACGACGCGGCGTTCCGGGCGCTGCTGCGCCGGGCGCTCGACGACTACGCCGCCGAAAAACTGCCGCAGAAAGCAGCCGTTACCGTGGACTTCAACACCGACGGCGACTTATGAACCGGCCCAAACCATGAAACCATGTATATTGTATTTATGCTTCTAGGAGGTATTTCCCTATGGCTCTTCGCACCATCGTACAGGACGGCGACCCGATCCTGAAAAAAGTCTGCCGCCCCGTCACCAAATTTGACGACCGCCTCGGCGTTCTGCTCGACGACATGAAAGAGACGCTGCTGGCGGCCAACGGCCTGGGCCTGGCCGGGCCGCAGGTCGGCATGATGCGCCGGCTGTTCATCTGCCTGGACGAGCGCGACATGCCGGAACAGGTCCCGGAAAACTACGAATATAAGTTCATCGAGTTCATCAACCCCGAGATCCTGGAACTCAGCGACGAAAAAGTCGAACTGTACGAGGGCTGCCTTTCCTTCCCCGGCCACAACGGGGCCATCGCGCGCTCCAAACACGTCAAGGTCAAGGCGCAGGACCGCCACGGCAACTGGTTTGAGCTGGAAGCCGACGACATGCTCGCCCGCTGCATCCAGCACGAGAACAACCACCTGGACGGCATCACGATCATGGACCTGGCGACCCATTTTTATGAGGACGACTACCCCGAGGAAAACGAGGACTGAACCGCATGCGTATCCTGTTCATGGGCACCCCCGACATCGCCGCCGAAAGCCTGCGCGCCCTGCTGGACGCCGGGCATGAGGTCTGCGCGGTGTTCACCCGGCGCGACAAACCGGTCGGCCGCAAACAGATCCTGACGGCGCCGCCCGTCAAGCAGTTGGCGCAGCAGCACGGCATCCCGGTCTACCAGCCGCGCACCTTGCGCGACGGATCCAGCGACGAATTGATCCGCAGCCTGGCGCCCGATGTCATCGTCGTGGTGGCGTACGGCTGCATCCTGCCGCCGCAGCTGCTGCACGTGGCGCGGTACGGCTGCATCAACCTGCATGTGTCGCTGCTGCCCAAATACCGCGGCTCTGCGCCGGTGCAGTGGGCGGTGCTCAACGGCGATACCCAGACCGGCGTGTCCATCATACAGCTGGACGAAGGGCTGGACACCGGCGATGTGCTGCTGGTGGAGCCGGTCGACATCGACCCCGAGGAGACCAGCGGCCAGCTGTTCGACCGCGTCAGCGCCGTGGGCGCCAAAACGCTGGTGACAGCGCTGGAAAAACTGCAGGCCGGGCAGCTGACCCCGACGCCGCAGCGCGAGGACCTGGCCACCCAGGCCCCGCCGCTGGATAAAGAGATGGCGCAGTTTACGTTTGCGCAGGACGCCGCGCACATTCACAACTGGGTGCGCGGTATGAACCCCTGGCCCGTGGCCTGGTTCTTGCAGGACGGCAAGCGCATCAAAGTGCTGGAATGCCGCCTGGCAGAAAACCCGCAGCATGCCGCGCCCGGCACGGTGCTGGCGCTCAAACCGCTGACGGTGGCTGCCGCCGGCGGGGCGGTGCAGCTGCTGACCGTGACGCCGGAGGGCGGCAAACCGATGCCCGGCACCGCCTGGGCGGCCGGCCGCCGCCTGAAAGCGGGGGACAGCCTGTGACGCCGCGCCGCCTGGCCGTGCAGGCGCTGCTGCACCAGGAACAGGCCGGTTACGCCAACCTGGTACTGGATGCCGAGCTCAAAAAATGCGCACCGCCGCTGGCTGCGCGCGACGCGGCGTTTGCAGCGCGCATCTTTTACACGGTGCTGGAATACCTGCCGCTGCTGGACTACCGCCTTACGCGGTTCAGCAAAAAGCCGCTGCGGGCGCTGGACGCGCCGGTGCGCGCCATCCTGCGCGCCGGCCTGGCGCAGGCGCTGTATATGCAGGTGCCGCTGCCGGCAGCAGTCAATGAATCGGTCAAGCTGACCAAAGCAATGGGCAAGACCAGCGCGGCCGGCATGGTGAACGCGGTACTGCGGCGCGCGGCGGCCCTGCCGGTGCAGGAGAGCGATTTCCCCGACCCGCTGCAGCGGCTGGAAATTTGGTACTGCCTGTCCCGCCAAGTAGCGCAGCTGCTCTATGCGCAGTACGGCGCGGAAGCCTTCGCGCTGGCAGCGGCGTTCCGGCAGCGCCCGGCGTTGGCGGTGCGCGTCAACACGCTGCGCACCACCGACGAGGAGCTCGCGCAGGCCCTGCAGGCCGAAGGCCATACCGTGGCCCCCGGCCCCTGGCCGCATGCGCTGCTGGTGGATTTCCATGGCTCGCCCGCCGCGGGGGCGGCGTTTGCCGCCGGGCACTACCATGTGCAGGGGCTGGCCAGCCAGTTTGCGGCGCTCTGCGTACAGGTCCGCCCGGGGCAGCGCGTGCTCGACCTCTGCGCCGCGCCGGGCGGCAAAAGCCTGACGCTGGCCCAGCAGATGCAAAATACCGGCTGCCTTGTCAGCGGCGAGGCCGTGCCGGCCCGCGTGCCGCTGCTGCAAAAAGCCTTCGGCCGCTGCGGTGTGACCTGCGCGCAGGCGGTCCAAAACGATGCCACAATACCCAACGCAGCGTTGGGCAAGTTTGACCGCGTGCTGTGCGACGTGCCGTGTTCGGGGCTGGGCATCATCGCCAAAAAGCCGGACATCCGGTACAAAAATTTGGACGGGATCGGGGAATTGTGCGCAATCCAGCAAAAAATTTTGCAAAATGGCGCAGATTCTCTTGCCGAAAACGGCCGTTTGGTGTATTCTACCTGTACAGTGCATTGGCAGGAAAACCAGGCGCAGATCGAAACGTTTCTGCAAAACAACCCCGGTTTCCACGTCGTACCGCCGGAAATCAACTTCCCCGGTGCGCAGGCCGATGCTTTTGGCACGCTGTTTTTGCCGCACAAGACCGGCACCGACGGCTTTTTTGTAGCCATTTTGGAAAAACTTTCGACATAATTTGGGTTTATACTATACAGTGGGTGAGGGGGTGCGCGTTGTGGAGGAGGCTAACCAGGTCTGCCTGTCGGACCTGACGCTGGACCGCCTGACGGCGTACCTTGCCGGGCTGGGGCAGCCGAAGTTCCGCGCCAAACAGATTTTCAAGTGGCTGCACCAGAAGCTGGTCACCGACTTTTCCCAGATGACCGACCAGCCCAAAACGCTGCTGGCGGTCTTGCAGCAGCAGTGCACCATCGCGGCCCCCGCGATCCGCCGCCGCCAGCAGTCCAAGGACGGTACGGTCAAGTATCTGTTGCAGCTGGCCGACGGCAACTGCATCGAGACGGTGCTCATGCGTTACAAATACGGCAACACGGTCTGCGTGTCCACCCAGGTGGGCTGTGCGATGGGCTGCCGGTTCTGCGCTTCGACCCAGGCGGGCCGCGTGCGGGACCTGACCCCCGGCGAGATCGCGGCCGAGATCTACACCGCCCAAAAGGACACGGGGGAGCGCGTCTCCCACATCGTGCTCATGGGCATTGGTGAGCCGCTGCACAATTTTGACAACGTCATGGACTTTTTGCAGATCATCTCCTGCCCGGAAGGCGTCAACATCGGCATGCGCAACATCAGCCTTTCTACCTGCGGCCTGGTGCCCAAGATCGACGAGCTGGCCAAGCGGCATCTGCAGCTGACGCTCTCGGTCTCGCTGCACGCGCCGGACAACGCCACGCGCTCCGGCATGATGCCGGTCAACGATGCCTACCCGCTGGAACAGCTCATCCCGGCCTGCCGCCGCTACCAGAAAGAGACCGGCCGCCGCATCAGCTTTGAGTATTCGATGGTGCGCGGCGTCAACGACAGTGACGAGATGGCCCGCAGACTGGCGCACCTGATCGAGGGGATGGGTGCGCATGTGAATTTGATCCCCATCAACCCGGTGGACGGCAGCCCGTATTCGGCCACGGATGAAGAAAATGTGCGGCGTTTCCAGCGCGAGCTGGAACGCCTGGGCGTCAACGCGACGGTGCGCCGCCGCCTGGGCACCGACATCAGCGCGGCCTGCGGCCAGCTGCGGCGCGAGGATGCCCGCGAGAGCGCCGCCGACGGGACAGTACACCACGGAAAGGAACACCCTGCATGAAGATCGCAGCGATCACCGACATCGGCAGCTGCCGCCAGGAAAATCAGGACAATTACTGTGCGCAGCAGCTGGCGGGCGGTACCGCCTGGGGGCTGGTGTGCGACGGCATGGGCGGCGTGAACGGGGGGCGTTTGGCGTCCCGCATCGCGACCGATACCATGCAGCAGTACTTTGCCCGCCAGATGCAGGCGCTGCAGCCCGGGGGCGAAAAAGCCTTTATGATGCACGGGTTTGACGTGACCAACCGCGCTGTGTATGAAAAAGCGGCGTCGGACCCCGAAATGATGGGCATGGGTACCACCGGCGTGTGCGCCTATGCGGGGGGCGGGTTCGCCCACATCGTCCACGCAGGCGATTCCCGCGCGTATCTGTACCACCGGGGCACGCTGCGCCAGATCACCCGCGACCACTCGATGGTGCAGCAGCTGGTGGACAGCGGCCAGATCACCCGCGAACAGGCGTTGCTGCACCCGCAGAAAAACCTCATCACCCGGGCGCTGGGGGTCGCGGCCAACATCGTGCCGGAATATAACCGCTGCGAGATCGAGGAAGGGGACATCCTTCTTTTGTGCACCGACGGCCTGACCAATATGGTGCCGGATGAAGAGATCACACGCATCTTACAGGACACAGCCTTTTTTGACGCCGCCGGGGTGCTGATCAGCCGCGCGCTGCAGGCGGGCGGCCAGGACAATGTCACGGTTTTGCTTATGGGCGTGGAAACTACGGAGGTCAACAATGGATAACTTGATTGGAAGACGACTGGACGGCCGGTATCTGATCCAAAGTCTGGTCGGCGTGGGCGGTATGGCCAACGTCTACCGCGGCGTGGACGAAAAGACCGGCAACGCCATTGCGGTCAAGGTGCTCAAAGAAGAATTTCTGGATAACGAGGAACTCGTCCGCCGTTTCAAAAATGAATCCAAGGCGATCTCGATCCTCAGCCACCCGAACATCGTCAAGGTGTATGATGTTTCGGTCACCGACCGGCTGCAGTATATCGTCATGGAATACGTCGACGGCATCACGCTCAAGGAATATCTCAAGCAGCGCGGCGGCGCCCTGACCTGGAAAGAGACGGTGTATTTTGCCACCCAGGTGCTGGGGGCGCTGCAGCATGCCCATGCCAAGGGCATCATCCACCGCGACGTCAAACCGCAGAACATCATGCTGCTGGCGGACGGTTCCATCAAGATGATGGACTTTGGCATCGCCCGCTTCTCTCGCGCGCAAAGCCAGACCGTCAGCGACAAGGCCATCGGCTCGGTGCATTACATCAGCCCCGAGCAGGCCAAGGGCGACCGTACCGACGCGCGCACCGACATCTATTCGGTCGGCGTTATGCTGTACGAGATGCTGTCCGGCCGGCTGCCGTTTGACGGTGACGGCGCAGTGTCCATCGCCATCATGCAGATCTCGGACAAACCCAAACCGCTGGCCCAGGTGGCCCCCAATGTGCCGGAAGGGCTGCGCCAGATCACCGAGAAGGCGATGGAAAAAGACCCCGCCAAGCGTTACCAGAGCGCGCAGGAGATGCTCGACGCCATCGAGGCGTTCAAGCGCAACCCCTCGGCCCGCTTTGAATATGAGTACAGAAACATGCAGGACAACCCCGAAAAGAACATCAACCGCGTCGTCTCGAACGCCAAGGGCGCTGTGCGCACCGGCGAGGCGCGCCGTGCCGGCACCGCCAACCCCGGCCGCAGCCGCAGCGCGCGCAGAAAGCGTGCCTCCAAGCCGTTCTCGGTGCTGCCGATCTTCTTTGGCATGGCGGTCGCGTTCGTCATCGGCGCGGTCATCCTGGTGTATCTGATCTTCACCAACTCCAGCAACCTGCTGTTCTCCAACCGCGACGACGTGACGATCATCAACTTCGTCGGCCAGACGCTGGACGAATACCGCGCGTCGGAGTATAACACGCTGCTCAAACTGCAGGAGGCCGAGGAGTATAACTCCACCTACCCGGCCGGCACCATCATCCGCCAGAACCCCAAAGCCGGCCGTACCGTCAAGGAAGGCCAGCAGATCACGCTGACGGTCAGCCTGGGTACCCAGTATGTTACGATCCCCGAGACCAAAAACATGGTGGCTGAGGATGCCGAACAGACGCTGAAGGACATGGGCCTCAACGTGCTGCAAAAGCCGATGCAGGATTCCACCGTCGCCAGCGGCGCGGTGATCTACAGCAGCCCCTCTTCCGGCGAGACGGTCGAGGGCGG
>DXEI01000066.1 GCA_019115045.1 Candidatus Gemmiger excrementipullorum
CGGCATACATCGGGTAATACCCGTCGCTGGCGCGCACCATACATGTCCTCTGCCCGCTAAAAGCCAGCACGCCGGTCTGCGCGTTGTAGCTTGGCGTTATCGCGAAACACCGGCCGTAAACGACCGTTCCATATTCGCCGAAGTTGTTCGTTTGGCCGTTGCGGATCGCAATGATGAAGTTGGCGTTTGTGAGCGCCCCCCAGTTGGGCGTTTTTGTCTTTACGTCCACAGTGGATGTGCTCGCAACGTAGTCCGCGATTTTGTAGACTTTTGCGCCCGCGCCGCCCTGGGCGCGCATATATCCCCATGCCATCTCAACGTACCTCCGTCAGGCAGAGCGTCACATCGGCCGCGGGTTTGGCGTCGTAGCACAGCGCGCGCACCTGTCCGGCCAGCGTCTGCACAGCCTGGATGCAGGCAAGCGCCGCCAGCGCGGCTTTGTCGGCCTCGGCGCTGCCGGTCGTTTGCACGGTGGGCGGCTGCGGCGTAATGTCCGCCGTCATGCCGGCGCAGGCTGCCGTCTGCTCATACCCGCCGCCGTCCATCTCCACCCAGCCCGACGCCGGGAAAACAGCGGTGTAGACCGGCGGCGTCATGACCTGCCATGCGCCGTCCACGACGCGCAGCGTTTTGCCGTCGTCCGACGCATCCACGCTGGGCAGCGTACTGTAGATGTAGGTGACCCGCCGCCCGGTCACCGCGCCGCCGCGCTGGGTGATCTCCAGCGTCGGGGCGCGGTACACCCGCCGCCCGGACGAATCCCCGATATAACCGTGATCGCGGAAACTCAGCGTGACGGCGCCGTCCTCTGCCTCTGACCATTCGTTGGGGGAATACGTGGCCGCGACCCCCTTGACGCGCACCACACAGGTCTCGCCATCCTTGCGGATGCACCCGGCCAAAAACGCAAAGTCGAACTGCGGGTCGGTAAAGGTCACCGCGCCGGTCTCTTCGTCGATGGAAATTTCCACAAAGCGCACGACGGTCTCATCGCCGGCCCCCAAAAACCGCGCGTCGGCCTCGGTCTTGGTGTAATACTGGCTCAGGTCCATGTTGCTGCCGCTGTCCACCCAGGCGGACGTGTCGCTGTCCCAGATCCAGATCGTGTCGGTGGTGCCCACGATCGCCCACTGGCCGTTGTGCCCCGTGGGGTGGGCGCTTTGCAGCGCCTGCGGGTCTGCGTACCAGCCCATGGCGCCCTGCGCGACCTGCTGGGCCTGTTCGGCCCACTGTTCGGCTTCCTGCGCGCTGGCGGCGGCTTCCGTCGCTGCGCTTTGCGCGGTCTGGGCGTTTTGCGCCGCGCCCTGCACGGCGGCCAGGTTGTCGGCAATATCCTGGATGGCCGGCTGGTTTTGCTGCACGATGGCGCCGTAGGTCTCGGCCGTTTGGGCGGCCTGTGCGGCGTCGGCCGCGCTCTCGCCGGCTGCCGCCGCGCTTTGGGCAGCGTCGGCCACCGACTGCTGCACCAGCGCGATGTTTTTCAGCGCCTCGTCCAGCTCGGGGCCGGTCAGCTCGCTTTGGTAGATCTGGAAGGTATCAGGCATCGGGGGCCTCCTTTTCTGCGGCGGTCAGTTCGCGTTCTTTGGCTTCCACCGCGTGTACGATGTTGAGCAGTGCCAGCCGCACCACCACCGGGTGCAGGCCGCTGGTGTTGACAGCGTCCAACACGCTGCGTTCCAACGCCTGCACAGCTTTCCCTGCATCCATGCGCAGTCCTCCTTTCCATTTTTTGTTCATTCATAAGAAACCACATTGACTAGTTCCCCATCGATGGAAACACTTCTCAAGATAAGGTGGTACCCCATATAATCGCATTCCGGCAGTTTAAACCTCCCGTTCTCACCAACGTACAGGGCATACGCCTTTCCCTGGTCGTTATAAAGGGCAATCGACCCGCCGTGTATTTGCAATATACCGCCACCAAACGTCATGTGGGCCGAAGCCCCTTCGGTCGAAAAGGTCCCGGTCTCCAGGTTTATCGACATCTGCCCGTTGGCGGAGGAGATCGAGCCGGCCGTGATGTTGTCGCCGTTGATGACGGTCGTGCCGCTGCCGGCCAGGTCGGCAAAGGTGACCATGCCGTTAAAGGAGATCGTGGCGCTGGAAAGCGTTGTGCCGCCGGCTTTGAGCGTCAGCGTGCTGGCCTGGTCGCCGGCCGCGGCGGTCAGCGTCAGGCCCGCAAGGCTCTGGTCGATGAGCGTCTGGGCTTCGTCCAGGCCGAGCTTGCCCGCGACCTCGGTCTGGATGCCGTCGACGGCGACCGACAGCTGGGCGTAGTCGCCCTGCAGCTCGCTGGCTTTTACGTTCAGCCCGTCGATGCCCATCTGCAGTTCCAGCATTTTGCCCTGCCGGTTCTGGTACGCCCGGCTGTTGACGGCGGCGGTGGAATCCCGCCGGGCGTTGCCGGTGCAGGTAAGCGTCATGCGCTGGCCGGTGACCGTGCGCTGCATGACGTACGCCTGCATCGTGCGGCCCCAGGCGTCGACGACCGATAGGATCTGCCCCGGCGCGGGCGCGCCGGCCGTCAGCGGCAGGCTGACCTCCAGCGGGGTGTAGGTAACACCCCGCAGCTGCTCATACAATGCCTGCGCGACGGGGCGCAGCGCGTCGGCGCTGGCCGTCGTCAGCAGCAGGTTGCCCTGGATGACGAGGGCGTTCGTGCCGGTCTCGTCGGGCGGGTAGATCACGCCGACGTCGTCGTCGGACTGTTTGATCTGCACCTTGTCGAGGGGGGCGGTCTCGTAGTCCTCATACGACAGCCCGCCCTGGAAATAGCCGTTCTGCGCGCGCCGGAACGTCCACACCAGCCCGTCCACGGTGCCCAGCAGCGGCCCCGAAAGCCCCAGCGCCGTGGGTACGCCCGCGGCGTCATCCCCCGGGCCGATGCCGTACCCTGCAAAGCCGGTGTACCAGGCGAATTCCAGCGCACCGGCCGGGGTCATGCGGGCAAACCGGCCCATGGCCTGCGCCGCCCACTGGATCAGCTGCCGCCCGGTCAGGCCGTCGGCATAAAACGCCTGCACGGCATAGTCCTGATTCCGCGCGCCGTCCAACGCGCCGTCGGCCAGCGTTACGCCGCACTGGACGCAGACGGCTTGTGCCAGCGCGCCGAGCGTCATGGGGAACTGCCCCTGCACGCTGCGCAGCCAGGGCGAAAGGTCTTTGTCGAAAAGCGTCATGCGGTCGTAAGCCGTGACCTTGACGACGTTGGCGCTGGCCTTTTGGGGCTGCAAAACGCAGAACACCCCCACCGGCGTCTGCGTGCCGGCGGCCGTATCCACACGGGTCAGCGTGAACTCCGTCCCCGGGGCCAGGCGCACGCTGCCGGGCGGGGCCCACAGCTCCACCTCGGCACAGGCGGCGCAGGCCGCGCCGGGGCACAAGTCGTCGCAGTCGCTGACCTGTTCGGTCACCGTCACGCTGCGGATGCGCTCGGCCCCCAGCACCGTGCCGTCGGGCAGCGTCAGTTTGTGTTGAAACATTCCCTGCCCCCTTTCAGCACTCGATGATATTGAACTTGAAGTTGCGCCAGGTGCCGGTGGCCTTGCTCTTCCACGCCGCGCCGTACTGGCTCATATAGGCCGTGCAGGTCTCGGTGGCGTTGCTGGCGCCAAACACCGGGTGGGTGAACTGGAACGTCGCCTTGCCGGCAAACAGCCCCTTCAGGTAGGCGAGTTCTTCGTCGGTCAGGTGGCTGTACGCAAACCCCCAGGCGCCGACTTTTTCCCGCACGACGATGCGGTGCATGACGCCGTCCTCGGTACGGCCGCTGTCGCTGGCGTCGAGGTCGGTGAAGGAAAAATCGGCCTCGGCGTCGGGGGCCGGCATCGGCCGGCCGTCGATCTGGTAGCAATCGGTCAATGCACGCGTCATACGCACCACCCCATTCCTGTCATGCCGGCCTGGCGCTGGCTGTAGCGGGCCGCCGCCCGGCCAATGGTATCGTCGCCGATGTGGATGCCATACACGGCCTCCAGGATCTGCCGCAGCACGGCGGTGTTTTGTTCCAGCGCGGCCAGCGCGCCGTCCTGTCCGTCCTGCAGTACGGCGGCCACCGCCTGTTGGATGGTCGCCAGCGGCGCTTCGACGTTGGTGCCGTGGCGCTGGTCGCCCAGCACGGCCAGAAACTGCCGGTTGGGCGGGATGACCGCGCCCCGCGCCAGCGCCGGCACGCCGATGCGCTGCGCGTAGGCCAGGGCGGGGGCTG
The DNA here is from genome assembly GCA_019115045.1 of Candidatus Gemmiger excrementipullorum. GTDB lineage: Bacteria > Bacillota > Clostridia > Oscillospirales > Ruminococcaceae > Gemmiger > Gemmiger excrementipullorum. Next base: position 4,208 of record DXEI01000066.1, read on the forward strand.
CGCTGCGCCCCGCCAGCCACTGCCCGGCCGAGGCGGCCGCCCCCGACGCCGCGCTGCCTGCGCCTGCAATGAGCGAGAGAACGCCCTGGATGGCCGAACTGATGGCCCCGGCCATGTTCTGCACGACGCCGACTAAGCCGTTCACGGCGTTTTGCACGGTGGCAGTGATCGTCTGCCACACTGTCTGCACGGTGGCGGCCAGGGCGTTCCAGGCGGCGTCCCACGCGCCGCGCAGCACGCCGCTTACAAAATCCGCCAGGCCGCGCAGCACGGCCAATACGGCGGTGACTGCGCCGCTGATGAGGCTGACGGCCGCCGACACCGCCGACGCCGCAGCCGCGAACACCTGGGTAAACACCGGGCCGAACGTCGCGGCCAGCCAGGCAGCCAGCGGGGCCAGCACGGTGTTCCACAGCGTCAGCACCAGGTTCCCCACCGCGCCCAGCGCCAGCGTCAGCTGCTGCCACAGCGGGTTCAGGCAGTCTGTCCACAGCGCGCCCAGCGCGGCGATGGCCTGCTGCAAAATGGGCTGCGCCACATTGTGCCACAGCGCGCTCAGCAAATCGGTCAGGCTCTGGAACGCCAGCACCACGCCGTCCACCAGCGGCTGGCCGTAGGCGGCCCAGGCCGCCTGGATACCGTCCATCAGGCCCTGCCAGACCGTCAGCAGCAGCGCCAGCGCCGGCTGGATCACCGTCTGCACGGCCTCGGCGATCAGCGTGCACAGCCACTGGAACGTCTGCCCCAGCACCGTGACCGCTGCCGCCACCGCCCCGCCCGCAATGGGTGCGAACGCCTGCGAAAAGCTGTTGACGATGCCGGGCCAGAACTCGGTGGCCAGGTACTGCGCCAGCGGGGCCAGCGTGCCCTGCCACAGCTGCACGGCGGCGGCGCGCAGCGGTCCCCACACGGCGGCGGCCGCCGCGCGCATCTGCGCCCAGGCCGCCTGCCAGGCCGCGATGGCCGGGGCGTAGTAAGTCTGCAGATAGTCCCAAAACTGCGCCCACAGTGTGCGCAGCGTCTGCAGCAGCGCCTGCCAGACACTTTGCTGCTGCGCGGCTTCCTCGCGCGCGGCCTGCGCGCCTTTGCCGCCTTTGCCGCTGGTTTTGCCGCCGCCCTTGCCGGAAGAAGCGCTGTTTTGGCCTTTGGCGGCCTCGGGCGCGGCCAGCCGCTCGATCTCGTCAAATTTGGCCAGCGTGCGCGCGGTCTTGGCGCCCTGGGCCGCGGTGCTGCGCAGGCTTTTGCGCAGCTCGTCCAGCACTTTGCGCGCCGCGCTGCCCGCGTCGCCCAGGCCCTGCAGGGCCTGCGTCATCTTTTGCAGCGCGTCGGCCACCTGCCCGTCCGGCGCTTTCAGCTCGGAAATTTCTTCAAACGAAAGGTTCTGCGCCAAAAGTTCCTCCTTTCTTTGTGTTTACGCGCCCAGCTTTGCCAAAAGCCGCTGTTTTTCGGCCTCGGCCGCCGAGTCCGGCGCAGGACGCAGGTCGACGGCGGCGCGGTGGGCGCGGTAAAATTCCAGTTCCCACGGTTCCAGCTTTTTGCCGCGGCGCAGCTTGTCGCGCAGGCCCACCACGGTGGCAAACGTCCCGTCGCCGATGGCGTCAAAAGCGCTCAAAAAGCTCCACCAATGCAGGTAGGGCAGCGCGCGCACATCCTGCCCGGCCGCCTGCCGGATGCCGGCGGCGATCAGCGGCGCGTCCTGCTGCCAGTCCATCAGGCGCGGGGCGGGGCCGGTAGGCGCGGGGCGGCCCGCCGCCAAAAAGTCCGCCAAAAAATCCGTGGCGGCCGGCCAGTCCTGCTGCGGCATGGCCGGGAACTCGGGGTAAAACAGCCGCATGGCCACATACCAGCGCTCGGCCCGGTCCAGCTCCGGCGCGGCGCCGCCGTCCAGCCAGCGCAGGATCTCCAGCACGTCGCGGTAATCGCTGTGGATGCGGTACGCCCGCCCGCCCAGCGCGGCCTGCATGGGCAGCGTCCAAACGGCGGTCATACCGCCCCCCGCGCGGCGCGCGCGGCGTCGGCCGCGGCCACGGCTGCGTCGGCGGCCGCCTGCAGGTGGCGCTGCGCCCCGCCCTGCAAGACGGGGGTCAGGGCTTCCAGCAGGTTTTGCACCACCCGCTTGCCGTTGGCGCCCACGCCGGCCAGGTTGACGCCGCCCAGCACGCGGTCAAAGTCGTTTTCGGGGCCAAAGATCCCCGTCAGCAGCGCCTTGATGCGGGTATCGTACTCCGCCAGCAGCGTCAGGCCCTGCGCGCCGTCGTCTTGCGGCAGGGCGGCGGCCTTTTGCGTCAGCTCGCGGTCCAGCGCCTCCAGCTCGGGCGCGGCCGCAAAAAAGCGGTGGTAGAGGTTGGGGTCCGCCGGGTTGAAGCGCAGCACGCCGCGGCCGTTGACGCAGTATTCCTCAACGCCGGTATCAATGTTCAGTTGGTTCATGGTTCGTCCTTTCTTGCCAAAACAAAGGCAGGGGCCGCCCGCGCGGCCCCCGCCCTGACCTGCCCGCCTTACGCCTGCGGCGTGAAGGTGCTGTCCGCCGGGTCAAAAGTACCCTTGGTCTTGACGCCGGTGTAGTGCACGTTGAAGGGGATCTGGTAGCCGGTGGTATCGCCGCCGTAGCTGACGATCTCGATATAGCACTCCTCGCGCACGGCGGGGTAGGCGCCGCTCTGCTCATCCCAGAGCTTGACCTCGACGATGTCGGTCTTGAGGTCGTCCAGCACCAGGTCGCCGTCCAGGATGGCCTGCAGCTTTTCAAACAGCGGGTCGCCGTCCTCGGCATAGAACGGCGTCACCTCGCCCTGTTTCTGGTAGCTGTCGATGACGACGGAAGTCTGCCCCAGGATGTTGGTCTTTTTTTCGACGTTGGCGCTCAGCTCGGGGGCGTACTCTTCCAGGTCGCGCCCCAGGCGCACATAGCTGGCCGGTTCCTCGCCAAAGGCGGCGTTGAGGTAGTGGGCCATGTACTTGCGTTGGATCTTCATGCGGTATCCTCCTTATAAAAATCGGTGTATTCTGCCAGCAGGCGCAGGGTATAGCGGGCGGTGCCGCCGGGGTCGGCGCGTTCCAGGCGGCCGGCCGCGGCGGCCAGCGTTTCGGGCGCGTCGGGGTCGCTGCCAAAGCGCGGCGCGCGCCCCGCGGCGCTTTGCGCCGCCACCCAGGCCTGCAGTGCCAGCAGCCGCCCGGCGTTTTGCGCGGCCTGCGCGGCGTCGCCGGGCGGCTGCGGCAGGCACAGGCGCAGCAAAAACTCGGCCCGGCAGCGCAGCGATGTGCCGCCCAGCACGTCGGCGCGGCGGCGCAGCACCGTGACGCCGCGCGGCCATACGCCGCCGGTGCCGGGGGCGGGGCCGGCGTCCTCGGCGCGCAGGGCCATGCCCTGCAAGGCCGGCGCGCCGGCCAAAAATTCCAGCAGCGCCGGCAATGCGGTATCGTTCATGGGGTCTCCTCCTTTGTGGGTCTTGCCGTGCACGGCAGCTGTCCCCTTTGCAGGCTTGTGCACTCAGTTCGTCAGGCTGTGCGCGCCGGTGCCGCCGCCCGTCCACCAGGCGCCGGCCTCGACATGGTGGGGCGCGCCGCCCAGCGTCATGGGCAGCACATACTGCACCACCGCCACGTCGTCCCGCGCGCCGGGCACAAAGGCGGGCCAGTCGGCCCAGGCCAGGGCCGGACCTTCGCCGGGGCACAGGCGGTCGCCGGGTTCCAGCGTGTAGTCGGCGCCGTAACGGGCCGACGTTTCCGGCACCACCAACAGCATGGCGGCGCCCACCTGGGTGCCGCCGGCGTCGGGCGTGCTGCGGCGGCCGTGCTGCCAAAACACCCCGCGCAGCACGGTGCGCACCACCCGCTGCGCGGCGGCATCGCCGTGGTACAGCGTCACGGTCTGGGCGTACAGGCGGCTTTCACGCATGGGGCAGCCACCGCCCGATCTGCAGATAATACCCCGCCTCGTGCCGGTAATGCGCGGCGCGCAGGCTCAGCGTGGTGGCGCACAGCTCCGGCGGGGCGGCGTAGGTCTCGTGCACGCTGCCCACCGTCACGCCGGTCAGGCCGCGGGCCTCGTCCTCCTGCGCAAACTCATACATCGCGTCGGCCACGGCGCACAGGGCCATGTTCTCGGCCTCGTCGGGGTCCAGGCCGCGGCGCGGGGCCACGGCGTAGACATCCCGCATATACGCCAGCTCGTCGGCCGCGCGCTGCGCAAAGCGGGGAAACTCCTCCTCGGGGATATCCTCGCCCAGGTAGGTGTCGCGGTAGTAGGTGTAATCGGGCATAGGCGCGCCCCCCTTACACCTTGAACTTGGCCAGCACCACCTTTGCCTCGTTGGAGAGCACCGCCACATAGAACTCGTCGGCGGTGATCTCGGTGGTGCGGGTCTTGGGCTTGCGCTCGGTCTCGATGTTGACGTCGCGCTTGCGGTAGATGGTCAGCGCCGGGATCTCGTCGTCGACCTCGGGGTCGGCCTCCAGCTTGACGATGGGGCAGGCGTAGCACTGGGTGCCGCCGGTAACGCCCCCGCCGTCCTCATCCTCGGTGCCGCCCACGGTCACCACCGGCACCTTTTTGCTGGGCACCAGGCGGCAGCCGGCGATCATGCCGATCTCACCGGTCAGCGCCACGCCGGGCTGGTATTTGTCGGCGCTGATGAAATCCGGGTCCTTGCGCAGCTGGGTGACCTGCTTGGGGTGGACGAACATCACCTTGTCGGAGCAGCCCATCTCCTCCTCAAACACGTCGACGGCGTCGACGATGGCGTTGTAGTTGATCACCGCGGCCGAGCCGTCGTAGGTCAGGCTGGCGCCCTGCAAGGCGTCCATGCAGTCGTTGTCGATCTTGGCGGCGATGGCCAGCGCCAGCTGGGTGTTGGCCTCGCCCACCGGGTTGCCGTAGCCCGAGAGCACGGCCTCGTCGGTGAGGCCGATGCCTTTCATCGCCTTTTTGATGGTGGCCTTGCGGGTGGAGGTGGTCATCTTCTCAATGGCGACCTCGCCGCCCTCGGCCACGTCGGCGGCGTCGCCGATGTAGGTGTACGCCGGCACCGTGATGGTGTCGCCGGGCACGCCGGCCAGCGTGTCGTCGATCTTGGCGAACGGCGCGACGCGCAGCTTTTTGGGGATGCGCGCCGACACCATGTCGGCCATGACTTCGGGGTCGATGAGGTCGGACAGTTTGGTCATAATGTCTGCCATATACAGTTCCTTTCTTTGTGTTTACAGTTGGCTGCGCAGCGCGGCGTAGCCGGCGGGGTCCTCACGCTTGAGGGCCAGGCGTTCGCGGTAGCCCATGCGCGCAAAGGCGTCGCGGTCGGCGTTCACCGGCACGCTGCCGGTGCCGGCCGCGTAGGGCGCAGGCGCGGCGGCGGGGGCCGCCGCAGGGGTCGTGGTCTCTTCCATCAGGGCTTTTCTCCTTTCGGCATATACTGTTGGCGGATGCGCTGCAAATCGGCCTCGGTCTGCTGGGGCAGGCCGTAGTACCAGGCCAGCGCGCGCTCGGGGCGCAGCAGCCCGGCGTCCACCAGGTCGCGCTGTTCGGCCCAGACGCGGGCGCGGTCGTACAGCACGCCGTCGCCCCAGTCGATGCTGAGCGCCGCCGCGCCGGGTTCGCAGCCTTCCAGCCCGTACAGCGCGCCCAGCGCGCCGCACAGCGCCACGGCCTGGCGGGCGGCGTCCTCCCACATGGCTTGCAGATCGCGGATGGTCAGGTCGTAGTCCACCGCCGTCGCCGCCACCTCGGTGGCGGTGCGCGGCTGGGCCTCGGCTTCGGTCTCGCTCAAGATGCCGCGGCGCAGCCCCAGCAGGCTCTCGCACCCGCGCAGCAGGTCCTGCTTGCGGGCCAGGTAGCTCTGCTCGCGCAGCGCAGGGCTGTAGACGGTGACGCCGACGTTGGCCGGGTCGTCCGGCAGGCCAACGAAAAAGTCGTCGCGCAGCGCGCGGACGCCCTTGGCGTCAGGGCGCAGCAGGTCCTCCGACGCAAAGACGCGGGACGCGCCGTTGGCGAACTCGGTGTTGAGCTGCTGCTCGCACCGCGCCAGCGCGTGCAGCAGCCCTACGGCCGGCGCATAGATGCTGACGGCGTCGGGGCTGCCGTCCACACAGTTGGCCAGCGGCGTGCGCAGCACCGCCAGCCCCACGCCCGGCACGCCGGGCAGAAACAGCTGCGGCACCAGGTCGGCGCAGGCATCCAGCGTGGCCAGCGGCACGCAGCGCCCCAGCGCCTGGCCATTGCGCTCAAACAGCCGCGTCTCGATGGTCAGGCCGTCGGGGCCGGCCGTGCGGCGCTCCAGCAGGGCGTAGCGCATGCCGCCCTTGCGGTGGCATTCCATCGTGCCCACGGCCTGCAGCGCGCCGTGGGCGTCGCGCGCCAGCGGCACGTAGCAGTCCCGCCGGATGGGCACAAAATCCAGCGCGCCGTCCGCCACCACCGGCTTGAGCAGGCACTCGCCGCCGATCAGCGCATACTGCATCGCCGTTTTGCGCACGGCGTGCAGCGCGTCCAGGCTGCGGCGCAGCGCTGCGCCGGGCGCGCCTTGCAGGCGGGGCGCATACTCGGCAAAGACGGTGCGGCACAGCTTGCCCACGATCAGCGCCGCCAGCCGCGGGGCGGGGTCCTCGCCGGGGCGGGGCGCACCGTAGTACAGGTCCAGCCACTCGCGCAGGGCCGCGCGCATCTTGGGCGACGTCACATCACTTTTGCCAAACGCTTGTTCCAGATCACTTTGCAAATAGATCCTCCTTCCCCGCAGCCGTCTGCCCGGGCGGCCCGGCGGCGCGCTGCGGTGCGCCGCCGGACATGCTGCGCAGCGGGCGGCACCTCCTTCCCCGCGCATTCTGCCCAACGCAAAGACCCGCAGGCCGGGGGGCTGCGCCCCTCTCCCGCGGGTCTTTGACGATACCATATTACAACTATTTGTTGTGAAATGCAATGAAGCCCTGCGCCTGCTTTGCGAAAATTTACGAAATGTTTTTCGCTTCCGCCCCAAGGTCCAGCGCCAGCACCCCGGCACGGTGGATCTGGTAGATGCGGCGGATCACCAGGTTCATGGCGTCGGCGATCTCAGCATAGCTTTGGCCCAAAATGTAGCGGCGGCGCAGCACCTCCTGCACGTCGGCCTGCGGCACCGCCGCCACGACACGCAGCACCTCAAACCGCCGCTCAACACATTCTTCGATCTGCTGCTCCAACTTTTTTCGCGTATCTTCGATACGTTCCACCGCGCGCGGCAGGCGGTCGGGGTCGGGCCCCGCGCCCGGCACGCCGCCCAGGCAGGCGGTCATGCGCTCGGCGGCGCTGCGCATCGCTTCCAGCTCGACCTCCAGCATCTGCTCGCGCCGCACGGCGGCACGGTACTGCCGCAGCCAGTTGATCTTTTCGGGGTAGGTCATAGCGTTCCTCCTTATCGTTTGCTCTGTGTGCTCATTTTTTGCGGTCCGCGTTTTCCTTGTCTACTTACCATCATAGTTTAACAACCATTAGTTGTCAATACGCTTTTTCGTACTTCCTGTCCAATTTTTGCCGCCAAGCAAAAAAACACCCCGCAGCGCCCGATTCCCCAAAAACACCCGGCCGTCCCCGTCATTTTCAAAAACGCCGCCGCAGGCGGCTCCTTCATTTTTCATTTTTATTTTTTCATTTTTCCTTTGCACAAAAAAAGGACTGCCTTTAGCGCGAGTGACATAAGAAAACAAAGGTTTTGTAAAAACTGCGAAGCACCGCAAAACCGCTGCAAAGCGGCAGATGCAAGGCAGAGGGGCGCAGCACTCCTTGGTGGAATGCAAGACCCGATAACGCAGCAGATGCCGCTTTGCAGGCAGGTTTTGCGGCTTTGTTTTCTTATGGAACCGCGCGTAAAAGACCGGGGGCTGTTTTGTTTGCATGGTTCACGCCGAGCAGGAGACGAGCAGCACCGGCAGCGCCTGCGCCAGCACCACGATCAAAATGACCCATGTGATGATCTGGCGCACGCCGCGCTGCAGCTTGGCTTTTTTCAGTTCCTGATCCCGGGGCAGGGGGGCGTCGCCCCGCCCGCGGCGGGGGCGCTCTGTTTTGTCCGGGCGCGGGGCGTAGGCCGGGCGCCCCGGCATTTCGCGCACGCGGTGCGGCACGGGTTCGCCGTTGCCGTCGTGGGTGTGTGCGCGCTCGCCCGGGCGCTCGCTGCGCAGGGTGTATTTTTTCTCGTTATAATACGGCATGCCGCAGTCGGTACACCGGTCATCGACGATCTCGCCGCCGCAAAAACTGCACTTGGACATACAGGGGCCCTCCTTTGTGCGCCGTAACGCCGTCTTTCTGGTTTTTATTGTAGCAAAATCCGGCGGCCGCGTACAGGGGTTTTACCGCGGTTTTACACAAAATCTGTCACGGCTGCATGGCGCGGCGGCGCAGCGCCGTCTTGCGGTGCAGGCTTTCGGCCATTACGAACATCAGCACCAGGATGACCGCCAGCGCCCACGGGTACAGTGCCGGCGTGACGTACTGCGCCAGCAGCCCGAACAGCGGCGGCACCAGGCAGGTGCCCACGTAGGCGGTAGCCATCTGCAAGCCGGTCATCGACATGCTGACCTCGCGCCCGAAGTTGAGCGGCGTCTCGTGGATGATGCTGGGGTAGATGGGCGCGCAGCCCAGCCCCACCGTGATGAGCCCCGCAAACAGCGTGCCCTGCCCGGTGGGCAGCAGGATCAGCACGGTGCCGGCGGCGATGAGCGCCTGCCCCAGGCGGATCATGTTCTGGTCGTTGACTTTCATCGTCAAAAAGCCGCTAACGCCGCGCCCCACCGTGATGCCCACATAGAACAGGCTGGCCCAGCGCGCAGCGGTGCCGGCGTCGATGCCGCGCACCAGCGTGCAGTAGCTGGCCGCCCACATGCCGGCGGTGGACTCCAGCGCGCAGTAGCAGAAAAAGCAGACGAGCACCTGCGGCACGCCGGGGCGGCGCAGCAGCTCCGGGATGGGGTGGGGCTTGAACTCGGCCCCCTCGACATTGGCCTGGGGGCGTTTCCACAGCGGCAGGCTGAGCAGCAGCACCGCCGTGAGCGCAAATTGCAGCAGCGCGATGGTGCGGTAGCCGCCCTGCCAGCTGCCGCCCGCCAGCGCGCGGCCCATGATGACCGGCCCGGCGCTGGCGCCCAGCCCCCACATGCAGTGCAGCCAGCTCATGTGGCGGCTCTCGTAATGCAAAGCCACATAGTTGTTGAGCGCCGCGTCGACGCTGCCGGCCCCCAGCCCGTAGGGCACCGCCCACAGGCACAGCTGCCAGAACTGCCCGCTGAGTGAAAAGCCCAGCAGCGCCACGGCGGTAAGCAGCACGCTGACGGCGGTGACGCCGCCGGGGCCGAGGCGCAGGGTCAGGCGCTCGCTGCACAGGGCCGAGACGATGGTGCCGAGCGAGACGATCATGGAGACGACGCCCGCCCACGACAGCGCGGCGCCCAGTTCGCCGTACATGCTGGGCCAGGCCGCGCCCAGCACCGAGTCCGGCAGGCCCAGGCTGATGAACGCCAGGTAGATGACCGGCAAAAGCAAAGAGACCATAGAATACGTTCCCCCGTTTTCCGCCCGTTCGGGCGGGTTTTCTACAACACCGGATTATACCACCACGGCCCGCGGCGCGCTATCCCCTTTTTGCATTTTTTGCGCAAAAATTCTGCGCGGGCCGCAAAAACCCCCGCGGCGGCCGGATGGCCGCCGCGGGGGAACTGACGCAGGGCGTATGTACGGCGTTATTGCAGCACCGCGCCAAGGTTGGCGCTGGCGACCTGCCGCGCGTAGCGCGCCAGCCAGCCGGACTTGACGTTGGGTTCCGGCTGCACATAGACGGCCTTGCGGCGGGCGAGCTCCTCGTCGCTGACCTGCAGCGTGATGCGGGCGTTGGGGATGTCGATGGCGATGGTGTCGCCCTCCTGCACAAGGCCGATGGGCCCGCCGGACGCCGCCTCGGGGCTGACATGGCCGATGGACGCGCCGCGCGACGCGCCGCTGAAGCGGCCGTCGGTGATGAGCGCGACGGTGGTGTCCAGTTTCATGCCGGCCAGCGCGCTGGTGGGGTTGAGCATCTCGCGCATGCCGGGGCCGCCCTTGGGGCCTTCATACCGGATGACGACGACGTCGCCGGGCACGATCTTGCCGGCGTAGATGGCGGCGATGGCCGCGTCCTCGCTGTCAAAGACGCGGGCGGGGCCGCTGTGGACCTGCATTTCGGGCGCGACGGCGCTGCGCTTGACGACGCAGCCGTCGGGCGCAAGGTTGCCCCACAAAATTTGCAGCCCGCCGGTTTGGCTGTACGGGTCGTCGATGGGGCGGATGGCTTTGGTGTCCAGAATATGCGCGCCGGCGATGTTTTCGCCCAGCGTCTTGCCGGTGACAGTGGGCACGTCGAGGTCGAGCAGGCCCTTTTTGGCGAGCTCGGCCTGCACGGCGGGGATGCCGCCGGCTTGGTACAAATCGGGCATATGGGTGGGGCCGGCGGGGGCCAGGTGGCAGAGGTTGGGCGTTTGGGCGCTGACCTCGTTAAAGAGCTTGAGGTCCAGCGGCACGCCGGCCTCGTGCGCGATGGCCAGCAGGTGCAGCACCGTGTTGGTGGAGCAGCCCAGCGCCATATCGCAGGTCAGGGCGTTGCGGATGGAACGCGCGTTGACGATCTGGCGCGCGGTGACGCCGCGGCGCACGAGGTCCATAATGGCCATGCCCGAGCGCTTGCCCAGCTGCAGCCGCTTGGCGTAGACGGCGGGGATGGTGCCGTTGCCGGGCAGCGCGATGCCGATGGCCTCGCACAGGCAGTTCATGCTGTTGGCGGTGTACATGCCGGAACAGGACCCGCAGCCCGGGCAGCAGTTGCAGGTGCAGTCCTCGAGCTGGGCGTCGTCGATGAGGCCGGC
>DXEI01000067.1 GCA_019115045.1 Candidatus Gemmiger excrementipullorum
TACGACAAGATCATTTTGGGCGCCGGGCTGTACGGGCTGTACGCGGCGCAAAAATGCGGCGCAGCCGGCCAGCGCGTGCTGGTGCTGGAGCGCGACCCCGCCCCCTTTATGCGCGCCACCTACATCAACCAGGCGCGCGTGCACATGGGCTACCACTACCCGCGCAGCTATTCCACCGCCATCAAAAGCGCGCATTATTTTGCGCGTTTCTGCCACGATTACGGCTTTTGCCTGCGCACCGACTTTGACCAGGTCTACGCCACCAGCGCGCATTTTTCCTGGACCAACGCGGCCGAGTTCCGCACATTCTGCGCGGCGGCCGGCATCCGCTGCGACGACGTGCCGCCCGAAAAATACTTTAACCCCGGCCTGTGCGACGGCGCTTTTTTGACGACGGAATACACCTACGACGCGCAGGTGCTCAAGCGCTGGTTTTTAGAGCAGCTCGCCGCGCTGCCCACCGTGACGGTGCTGTACGGCCACCGCCCCGAGAAGATCGAGCGTGCGGGCGGCGCCTGGCGCGTGACGGCAGGTGACACCACGGCCGAAGCGCCCTATATCCTGAACGCGACCTACGCCGGCGTCAACGACGTACACGCGCTGCTGGGCCTGCCGCCCTTTGGCATCAAGTACGAAAAGTGCGAGATCATCCTGTGCACGGTGGACGAACGGCTGAAAAACACCGGCATCACCGTCATGGACGGGCCGTTTTTCAGCCTGATGCCCTTTGGCCAGACCGGCCTGCACAGCCTGACGAGCGTGACCTTTACCCCGCACGAGACCAGCTACGACGCCGTGGCCACCTTCCCCTGCCAGAAAAACAGCGGCGGGCGCTGCGCGCCGGGCAGCCTTTACAACTGCAACGAATGCCCGGCCAAACCGGCCAGCGCCTGGCCCTACATGAGCCAGCTGGCACGCAAATACTTAAAAGAAGAATACGGCTTTGCCTACCACAGCAGCCTGTTCAGCATGAAACCGATCCTGAAAGCCAGCGAGATCGACGACTCGCGCCCGACGGTCATCCGCGTGATGAGCGAGGCGCCCAAACTCGTCAGCGTGCTTTCGGGCAAGATCAACACCGTATATGATTTGGACGAGGTGCTGGAACTGTGAACACCAAAGAAAACAATTTTATCTCGGCCGTCGTCTACCTGCACAACGACGGCGCGCGCGCCGTGGAATTCTGCCGTATGCTGGCCGGCGAGCTGGACGCGCATTTCCAGCAGTATGAGATCGTGGCGGTGGACGACGCCTGCACCGACGACACCGTCGCGCAGCTGCGCGCCTGGGGCCATGAGCAGACCGCGCCGCTGACGATCTTGCACATGAGTTTGTACCACGGCCTGGAAAACGCCATGAACGCCGGCCTGGACGCCGCCATCGGCGACTATGTGTATGAGTTTGACGCGACCGAAGCCACCTGCCCGGCCCGTTATATCTGGGAAGCCTACACCACGGCGATGCAGGGCAACGACATCGTGTCGGTCTGCCCACAGTCCCTGCGCGACGGCAGCGGGCTGTTTTACAAAATTTTCAACGCCAACTTCCCCAGCATCTACAAGCTGCGCACCGACGCCTTCCGCCTGGTCAGCCGCCGGGCCGTCAACCGCGTGCACGCCACCAGCGCCCACCTGCCTTACCGCAAGGCCGCCTATGCGGCGTCCGGCCTGAAAATGGCCGACCTGGAATACGACGGCACGCTGCCCAAGCGGCGCGGCGGCCGGCTGGGCCTGGCGCTGGACAGCTTGGCGCTGTACACCGACGCCGGGTTCAAGGCCAGCATCGGCGTCACGCTGTGCATGCTGGCGCTGGCGGTGGCCGAGCTCATCTACACGCTGGTCGTCTTCTTTACCGGGCGGCCGGTCGCCGGCTGGACGACGACGATGTTCGTGCTGACGCTGGGCTTTGCCGGGCTGTTTGCTGTGCTGACCATCGTCGTCAAGTACCTGGCGCTGCTGGTGGACCTGGTGTTCAAGCAGCAGAAATACCTGGTAGAAAGCATCGAGAAGATCCAAAAGTGACCGCACGCCGCGCGGCCCGCAGCCGGCGGCCGCGCCGATTTTCACCCGCAACACCGCCGGGCGCCAGCCCGCCAAGGGAGGTACAGCGATGATCCGCATTGCCATTGTGGAAGACGAGCCCGCCGTGCGCGACCAACTGGTCGACTACCTGCGCCGGTATGAGCGGCAGTTTGGCAAAATGTTTGAACTGACCACCTTTGCCGACGGCGACGAGATCGTCACGGACTACCGCGCGGTGTACGACATCATCCTGCTGGACGTGCAGATGCCGCGCATGGACGGCATGGCCGCCGCCGAGGCCATCCGCAAAGCGGACCCGGATGTCCTGCTGATCTTTATCACCAACATGGCGCAGTTCGCCGTGAAAGGGTACGAGGTCGACGCGCTGAACTACCTGCTGAAACCGGTGCCGTATTTTGCGTTTTCGCAGCAGCTGCAAAAAGCGGTGGAGCGCCTGCGCAAACGCCACAAGACCTTTTTGACAGTACCGGTGGAGGGCGGGCTGCGCCGCCTGGACGTGGCGGCCATCTACTACCTGGAAAGCGCCGGCCACCGCGTGCTGATCCACACCGAGGGCGGCGACGTCGACGCCGCCGGCAGCCTGAAAGGCTTTGAGGAAAAGCTCGCCGGGCAGCCCTTTACCCGCTGCAACAGCGGCTACCTGGTCAATTTGGCGCAGGTGGTGGGCGTACAGCAAAACACCGTGCAGGTGGGCCCGCACACGCTGCTGATCAGCCGGCCGCGCAAAAAAGCGTTTTTGGAGGCGCTGACCGACTATATCGGGGGTGACGCCCGGTGACCGCCCTGCCCGACATCCCCCGCCTGTACACCGCCCTGGCCGAATGGCTGGCCTGCCTGCTGTACCTGCTGGCGCTGCGCCCGCGCTTTGGCAAGGCGGCCACGGCCGCCGGCGCGGCCGGGTGGCTGCTGGCGCTGGGCGCGTTTTTGCAGCTGACCGGCGGCGTGCCGCTGCTGTGGTGGATCCCCTGCATGATGACGGCCATTGCCATGATGTACGGCTGCCTGTACAGCCTGTGCCGCGTCAGCGCGCTGGACGCCGGCTACTGCTGTGCGCGCGCGTTTTTGCTGGCAGAGTTTGCCGCCAGCATCGAGTGGCAGCTCCACTGCCTGCTGTGGCCGCAGCGCGGCGGCGGCACGCTGCCGGCGCTGGCGCTGCTGGCCGCCGTCTACGCGGCGGTGTACGGCTTTGTGTACCTGTATGAGTTCCGCCGCCTGCGCGGCATGGCCGACCCCGCCCCCAACGCCAGCGTGCAGTCGATGGCCAGCGCCGCCGTCATGGCGCTGGCGGCCTTCGCCGTCAGCAACCTGGCCTTTACCCAGCCGGGTTCGGCCACCATCTGGGTGTTCAACACCCGCACGCTGGTGGACTTTGCCGGCGTGCTGATGCTCTCTTTGCAGCAGGACCAGCTGCGCGAGGCCCGCCTGCACCGTGAGCTGGAAGCCATGGACGGCGTGCTGCGCCGCCAGTATGAGCAGTACCAGCAAAGCCGCGAGAGCATCCGCCTGATCAACCGCCACTGCCACGACCTGAAACTGCAGATCGCCGCCATCCGTGCCGAGCGCGACCCCGGCAAGCGGGCGGCCGCCCTGGCCGAGATGGAGACCGGCATCCGGATGTACGAGGCCCAGAACGAGACCGGCAACGCCGTGCTGGACACGCTGCTGACGGCCAAACAGATCTTTTGCCAGCAGCACGACATCAACTTTACCTGCGTGGCCGACGGCCGCCTGCTGGAACACATGCCCGCGGGCGACATCTGCACGCTGGTGGGCACCGCGCTGGACAACGCCACCGAGAGCGTGCAGACGCTGGCCGACCCCGAAAAGCGGCTGATCCGCGCGGCGATCTTTGCGCAGCACGGCTTTGTGATGCTGCGGTTTGAAAACTACTGCGAGACGCCGGTGCCGCTGGACGACGACGGCCTGCCGCCGCACGGCTACGGCGTGCGCGCGGTGCGCGCCACCGCCGCCAAGTACGACGGCACCGTGACCGTGCACTGCCAGGACAACTGGTTCACCCTGCGGGTGCTGCTGCCCCGCACGGCGGGCTGACCCGCCGCCCCACCCCGGCCGCGCGCCTTTTCCGGCGTGCGGCCGGGGCTTTTTTGCCGCGCTGCCCGTGGCAAACTGCACAAGAGCGGCCCGCTGGTATTTGTGCAAAACAGATAAAGATTTTTCCTGTTTTTGTTGTGTTTTGGCAATTTGTGCGGCGAAATGCGCAAATCATGCAAAATTGTTCACAAATCTTTCAAAAACCGCTATACTAAAGGGGCAAAAGCGGGCAGGGGCGCGCGACCCTGCCGCACCGCGTGCGCCGCACGCAAAAAACTGCAAAAACAAGGAGGAACACACACTTATGTTGGCTATCAACATGGATGACGTCATGAACGTATTGGATACGGTCAAGTATCACCTGATCGCGTTCGGCATCGTTCTCGTCATCGCCATCATCGTCATGATCGCCTGCAAATCGCAGGGCAAGGCGAAAAAATTCATGATCCGTTCCCAGGCCGGCATGGCCATCCTGCTGGCGCTGGGCATCGTGGTCAACCTGATCTGCTTCGGCCCCATGGCCACCCTGATCTCGCTGGCCACCGGCGGCGGCTCCATCAGCGATGAATCCATCGACACCGCCACCGAACTGTGCGAGGACATTGCCGACGAGGGCATCGTCCTGCTGAAAAACGACGACGCCAACCTGCCGCTGGCTTCCGGCGACAATGTCAACGTCTTTGGCTGGGCGTCCACCAACCCCTGCTACGGCGGCACCGGTTCCGGCGCGCTGAGCGACGCCTTCCCCATGGTCAGCCTGCTGGACGGCCTGCGCAACGCCGGGCTCAACCCCAACCAGGACCTCATCGACTTCTACACCGAG
>DXEI01000068.1 GCA_019115045.1 Candidatus Gemmiger excrementipullorum
CACGGCGTGGGGCTGAGCCAGTACGGCGCGCGGGCCATGGCGCAGGGCGGCGCGGCCTGGCAGGATATTTTGACCTATTACTTCCCCGGCTGCACGGTGGAACGTGCGGGCGCATAAACAGCAAAGGCGGGCGGCCGAAGCCGCCCGCCTTTGCTTTGCGGAAAGGGGGAACTTACTTACTCTTCACGCTTTTTCTTGGTGTAGACCAGGGCGCCCAGCGCGCTGCCGGAGACCGCCAGCAGGACGACCCACAGCATCGGGTTGCTGGCGTCGCCAGTCTGCGGGATGGCAGCGGCGGCCGGCGCAGCCGGGGCGGCCGGGACCGCGGCGGCGGGCGCAGAAGCCTGCGCAGCGGGCGCGGCGGCGGTGGAGCTGCCTACGCGGTAACCGCAGACCGTGCACTCCTGGTAGCCGTCCTTCCACTGGAGGGTATGCGGGCCATTGCTGATGGCCTGGCCGCAGTCAGCGCAGTACTGCCAATGCTCGTCGTCGCTGTGCTGCCAGGTGTAGTTGTGCTTGTGGCTGCTGCCGCCAGCGGGCTGCTGGGGCTGCGGCGCCGGGGCGGGCTTGACCACATAGTTGCCGTCCTTATCGGTGATCAGACCGGCGTTCGCAGCGCCGTCCACAATGCCCTGCGGCTTGTCGGCATCCTTCTCGATGTGGATGACCTTGAAGCCGTCCACACCGTTGCCCTGCACGGAAGAACCCGTGCCGAAGGTGACTTTCTGGGCATCGGCGGCAGCGCCGCCCATGTTTTCGACCCAGATGCCGACGTTGTTCTGGTTCTCGCCGCTGAAGATCAGCTGACCGTTGACGGTGAGTTCAGAGCCAACTTGGTTCTTGCTGTCGACGTTGATGCCGTACCAAGATTTGTCTTTGTTGGTCTTAACTGTGGTGGTGCCTTCCAGTTTCGCGGTAGAACCGCCCAGCACCAGCGGGGCGCCTGCGATGCCCGCCTGGGAGCCGTCGATGGTGAGGCCGACCAGCGTGACATCCTTCGCCTCATAGAGGTTCAGGGTGTGCTTGTTGTCGGCGCCCGCCTGCAGCGTACCATTCTTGATGGTAACGTTATCGGCCAGGACGTCGACCAGGCGGCTACCGTTGTCGGTGCTGAAGTCCTTCATGCCCGCGATGGTGTGGCCGTTGAGGTCCAGCACGATTTTGTCGGTCTTGATCACCAGGGTTTCACCTATGCCGACATTGCTCAACAGGGTGACGGTTTCGCCAGACTGCGCGGCGGCGACCGCATCAATGAGGGAGACATAGCCTTTGCCGTTGACGCTGGCGGCCGCGAAGGTCTCGGGTTTGGGCGCACCCGTGTTGGTATCGTCCACGTTGAACACGTGCTTGTCCGTCAGCGCACCGGCGGTATAGCCGTTATCCAGGCTGTAGCTGTACTTCACACCCTCGAAGGTGCTGTTGGTGATGGTGACAGTAGTGTCCTGGGCCGCCGTATCGGTGACCGGGTTGGCGTAGACCGCGCTGTACAGGTCATTGAACGCACAGCCGTCAAGTTTCACCGTAACGTCGCCTTCAAAGCCGGTGACGACGGCGAAGCCGCTGTTAACGATGGGGTACTTGCCCTGGAACTTGACGTCGTTCACGGTCAGGCTGGTGCCGGCCTTCAAGCCTTCCAGGCCCGTCGTGTTGTTGAACGCGGAGATAAAGCCAGTCTCCGGCAGGGTGATGGTGTTGCCGTTGCCGTTGACGGTGATGTTCGCCGCCGCGGGCACTTCGATGGGCGCGGTGAGCGCGACGTCCTTCTTCAGCTCGATGGTGCCGCCGGTTTCACCAAGGGCGTCCACCGCCTGCTGCAGGTCGGCGTAGCCCTTGCCGTCGACGACCGCCACGGCGAAGGTCGCGGGTTCGGGCTGGTTCTCGTTATTCTCCAGCACAAAGGTGTAGCTGTCCGCGTTCGCGCCAGAAGTCGCACCATCGTCTACCCCATAGCTGTAGGCGACGTTTGTAAAGGAGCTGCCCGTGATCACAATGGTGCTCGGGGTCTCGGTATCCTTCATGACCGCGTTGCAGTAAAGCGCGCTGTACAAATCGGTAAACTCGCAGTCTGCAAATCTGAGCTGAACGTTATCATCGCTTACGATCGCAGCATATCCGTTCCTCGCACCCTCCACCGGGCCATGGAAGCTAACGTTGAGGATTTGCAGAATCGTCCCACTCTTCAAGCCTTCGGTATGGTTGGCCAAATTGTCCGTATTGTTGAAGGCAGTCTTGACACCGTTGCCCAGGCTAATTTTGAGATTTACGCCGTTGCCTTCAGAATCGTTGGTGTAGCCATTAACAATGATGTCAGCACCCTGCGGGATTTCGATCGGAGCGTCCAATTCAACATCATCCAGCATGTAAATGATGGTATGCACGCCGGTCTCTACATCGGCAATCGCTTTGACAAAGTCGGTATAGTAGCGATCCCCCGCTTGACTGCCACTGATAGCAACAGCACCTGCAATGGGATAGCGGCCGGCCGGTTCATTCACGATAGCGCCAAAGTTGTTATCCGCATGCATAGCAATAAATGCACTGCGGGGCAACTTATCGCTGTTGGTCGTGAGAGTTGCCGTACTCGGAATCTCTACCACCACATCGTTCACATCGTCAGGCGAAGTCCCAGCGTTATTTTCGATGCAGATACCGCACTTATCTTGGGTGAGAGTATCGCTGTCGAAGGCGAGCTCGCCATTGACCGTGAGTTTAGCGCCAACTGCGTCTTCGCCAACTTTTCGGCTGTCAACATTGACTGCATACCAAGAAGCATCCGCCACAACAGCGGTCACTTTGCCCTCCAGGGTGACCTCGGAAGCGCCGACGATCAGCGGGGCGCCGCCATACGTAGCGGTATTGTCCAGCGTCAAGCCGTTCAGCGTGACGTTCTGCGCGTTCCAGACGTTGAGGGTGTGGTTGTTGTTGCTGCCGGCTTCCAGCGTACCATTGGCGATGGTGACACCGTCGGCCGTGACGTCGACCAGATGGTTCTGGTTGTTGTCTCCCTTCTTCGTGAAAGCATCCGAAGCGCTGATGGTGTAGCCGTTGAGGTCCAGCTGCAGGCCCTGGGTGTTGATGGTCAGCATGGAATCCAGCTGCACATCGCCCAGAAGCTTCACGCTCGCATTTTCTTGGAACGCCTCAACGGCCTCGGCAAAGCTGCCGTAGCCTTTGTCGCCCACCATAACAACATACTGTTCACGGGCTTCGCCTTCGCCGCCCTCGTCACCAGGCTCGTTCATCAGCATGATGCCGTTGGCGGCCGGGGTCGCGGGAGCCGGGGTCTCGGTCGTCTCGGGGGCCGGGGTCACAGGCGTCTCAGCGGGGGTCTTATCCTCGTTGGTCTCGCCCTCGTTGGTCTCGCCCTCAGACTTCTCGTCCTCAGAGACCTCGCCCTCAGACTTGTCGCCTTCGGACTTCTCCTCCTCAGAGGTCTCGTCGTCAGACTTGTCGCCCTCGCCGGTGGCCGTGTTCTCATTGTCCACGACTTCCGGCTGCTCGCCCCCTTTCACAGGATCCTTCTTATCCTGTGCCGTTTCGGTAACGGAAGTCTGAGGCTCGACAGGTTCCGTCGTCTCCACCGTGTCGGCAAACACCGTGGAGGGGAACATTGCCGCGACCATAGAGACCGCTACGAGAAACGAAAGCCATTTCTTACGTAACATGCAAAATCCTCCATCTCGTGCAGATTTATCTTTATGCGGGTGGAGTTTTGTACCCCCCCCCATAAAAATCCAGGGTCGGAAAAACCAACATAAGCCGTTTTATGTTGTGTTCACAATTTTAACACCGCCGTTTTGGGAATGCAAGCCAATTTGCCAATTTCTGGGCAAGTTCCACATTTTCGTGATTTACCACGGTTTTTTGCCGCCCCTTTTGTGTAGTTTTTCAAGGGCGTTGTGGTATGGGCGCGCGGTTTCGACAAATTGTGCCCGCCGGGGCGCGGCGCATTGACAGCGCCCCGGGCGCGTGCTACACTTTTAGCGGTATAAAAGGGGCGGGATGCGCGGCCACGGCACGGTTTTGCGGCGCGCCCCGCCGTACCGATACGCCTGCGCGGCAGGCAGGAGGTTGGGACGTATATGACATTGGCAGAATTGAAGATCGGCCAGGACGCTGTGATCGGCGCGGTGGGCGGCACAGGCGAGCTGCGCCACCACCTGCTGGACATGGGCCTGACCCCCGGCACCGAGGTGACGCTGCGCAAGGTGGCCCCGATGGGCGACCCCATGGAGGTGGAGCTGCGCGGCTATGAGCTGACGCTGCGCCTGGACGACGCGGCCAAGATCACGGTGCACAACGTGCACGACACTGACCGCGCCGCCCGCAGCGAGGCGCGCCACGCCCCGGTGCCCCACCCCGGCGTGGGCGAGTTTGGCAAAACGCCCAGCTACCACGCGCGCAAGGCGGGCCCGGCCCTGGCCAAGGGCGCGCCGCTGACCTTTGCGCTGGCCGGCAACCAGAACTGCGGCAAGACGACGCTGTTCAACCAGCTGACAGGCTCCAACCAGCATGTGGGCAACTTCCCCGGCGTGACGGTGGACCGCAAGGACGGCGTGATCCGCGGCCATGCCGAGGCCACCGTTACCGATTTGCCGGGCATCTACTCGCTCTCGCCCTATTCCAGCGAGGAGATCGTCACCCGCGATTTCATCTTGCAGCAAAAGCCCAACGGCATCATCAACATCGTGGACGCCACCAACATCGAGCGCAACCTCTACCTGACGATGCAGCTGATGGAACTGCAGGTGCCGATGGTGCTGGCGCTGAACATGATGGACGAGGTGCGCGCCAACGGCGGCACCATCCTGGTCAATGAGCTGGAGACGATCTTGGGCATCCCGGTGGTGCCGATCTCGGCCGCCAAGAACGAGGGCATCGACGAATTGATCGACCATGCGCTGCATGTGGCGCGCCACCGCGAACTGCCCGGGCGCATCGACTTTTGCACAGCCGGCGACGGCCCCAGCGACCCGCGCGGCGCGGTGCACCGCTGCATCCACGCCGTGGCCCACCTGATCGAGGACCACGCGGCCGCCGCCGGGCTGCCGCTGCGCTTTGCCTCCACCAAGCTGGTGGAGGGCGACGGCCCCATTTTGGAAGCGCTGGCCCTGGACCAGAACGAGAAAGAACTGCTGGACCATACCATCACCGAGCTGGAGGCCGAGACCGGCCTGGACCGCGAAGCCGCCCTGGCCGACATGCGCTTTGCCTTTATTGAAAAGCTCTGCGCCGAGACCGTCGTCAAGCCCGGCGAAAGCCGCGAGCACAAGCGCAGCGTGGCCATCGACCGCGTGCTGACCGGCAAATACACCGCCCTGCCCTGCTTTGTGGGCATTATGGCGCTGGTGTTCTGGCTGACGTTCGGCGTTATTGGGGTGTGGCTTTCGGACGCGATGACGCTGGGCATCGACGCGCTGACGGCGCTGGTGGACGGCGCGCTGGCCGCCTACGGCATCAACCCGGTGGTGCATTCGCTGGTCATCGACGGCATCTTTGCCGGCGTGGGCAGCGTGCTGAGTTTCCTGCCCACCATCGTGACGCTGTTCTTCTTCCTCTCGATCCTGGAAGATACCGGCTACATGGCGCGCGTGGCGTTTGTGATGGACAAGCTGCTGCGGCGCATCGGGCTTTCGGGGCGCAGCTTTGTGCCGATGCTGATCGGCTTCGGCTGCTCGGTGCCGGCCATCATGGCTACGCGCACGCTGTCCAGCGACCGCGACCGCCGCATGACCATTCTGCTGACGCCGTTTATGAGCTGCTCGGCCAAATTGCCGATCTACGCGCTGTTTACGGCGGCGTTTTTCCCGCCGGTATGGCGCGCGCCGGTCATGATCTTTTTGTATCTGTTCGGCATCGTGTGCGGCGTTTTGTACGCCGTGCTGCTTAAACACACGCGGTTCCACGGCGAGCCGGTGCCCTTTGTGATGGAGCTGCCCAACTACCGCCTGCCCAGCGCCCGCAGCGTGGGGCAGCTGATCTGGGACAAAGCCAAGGACTTTGTGCAGCGCGCGTTCACCATCATCTTTGTGGCGACGGTCGTGATCTGGTTCCTGCAGACCTTTGACGCCCGCCTGAACGTGGCCGCCACGCCCGACAGCAGTTTGCTGGCGATGGTGGGGTCGTGGATCGCGCCGCTGTTTGCGCCGCTGGGCTTTGCCGACTGGCGCGTCTCGACGGCGCTGATCACCGGTTTTACCGCCAAGGAGAGCGTCGTCTCGACGCTGACGGTGCTGCTGGGCGGCGATACAGCCGCGCTGGGCACGCTGTTCACGCCGTTTACGGCGACGGTGTTTTTGGTGTTCACGCTGCTGTACACGCCTTGTGTGGCGGCCATTGCGGCCGTCCGGCGCGAGATGGGCAGCGCCCGCGCCGCGGCCGGGGTGGCCGCAGCCCAGTGCGCCATTGCGTGGGTGGTGGCGTTTTTGGTGCATGGCGCCGGCCTGCTGCTGGGCCTGGCATAACCTGCACAGCAAACAAAAACCGGCGGGGCAGCTGCCCCGCCGGCCTTTTTTATGGCAGATCGTGTTTTTTGCAGGTGTAAAAATAGTACGGCACCTCAAACAGCAGCATCATGCACCAACCAAAGGCGCAGGCCCAGGCAATGCCCGGCAGGCCCAGCCGCGGGGCCAGCAGCGCCGCGCCCAGCGCGCGCAGGCCCGCCTGCACGCAGGTGCCCAGCAGCGTGGTGGCCATTTTGCCCATGCCGCGGTAAAACCCCTGGAACCCGTTGGTGAGCGCGGGCAGCACATAGAACAGCGCCATGCGCCCCAGGTACCCGCTGCCCAGCGCAACGACCTGCGCCGCGCCGGGGCCGCTGACGAACAGCGAGACCAGCGCCCCGCGCCCGAACCAGGTGATGAGCGCGACCACCAGCCAGTAGCCAAGTTCCAGCCGCAGGCCGGCGGCAAAACCGGGCCGGATGTGCTGCGGCTGGCGCGCGCCGCGGTTTTGCGCGATGTAGGTGGTGATGGCGGAGGCGATGCTTTGCTCGGGCGTGAAGGCGAAGTCGTCGATGCGGGCGGCGGCGTTGAACGCCGCGATGGCCCCCACGCCCAGCGCGTTGACCTGCCCCTGGATGAGCACTTTGCAGATGGGCTGCACGGCCTGCTGCAGCGCCGTGACCGCGCCGTACCGTGCGATGCGCCCCAGCAGGGCCGGGCGGATGCGCCAGTCCCGCCGGGCGGGGCAGAGCCCCGGCGCACGCCGTGCCAGGTAGACGGCGGCCAGCAGGGCGCTGGCGGCCTCGGCCGCGACGGTGGTGACGGCGCTGCAGACGATGCCGAACCCCAGCGCGCCGATAAAGACCAGGTCCAGCGCGGCGTTGAGCACGGCGGAAAACGCCAGGAATTTGAGCGGTGTTTTGGAGTCCCCGATGCTTTTGAGGGCGGCGGCCAAAGCGTTATAGAAAAACGTGAACGGCGCGCCCAAAAACGTGACGCGCAGATAAGCCAGCGCGGGGGCGTAGATGCCGCCCGGGACGGCCAGCGCGCGCAGCACCCACGGCGCGCACACCACACCCAGCAGCGCCACGGTAACGCACAGCGCAGCCCCGGCCAGCAGCGTGGTGGCCAGCACGGCGCGCAGGGTTTCGGCGTCGCGCGCGCCGCAGGCCTCGCTCATCAGCACGCCGGCGCCGATGCACAGCCCGCTGATGGCCAGGATGACAAGGTTCATCACCGGGCCGGCCACGCCCTCGGCCGCAAGGGCCCCCTGCCCGAGGAACCGCCCCACGATGATGGCGTCCACCGCGTTGTAGGCCAGCTGCAGCCAGTTGCCCAGCAGCAGCGGCACCGCATACAAGAAAAGGTGCCCCAGCGGGGCACCCCGGGTCATATCGCGCATACGTGTTCCGCCCCCCGGTCACTGGATGTCGGCCACTTTGACCACAACGACGCCGTCCAGGGTTTGGATCGAACCCTGCTGCGGGTAGGCGGGCATGGCCTGGAACGCCTCGCTCGCGCAGAGCGCGCGGGTCGTCTCGTCCGAGCACCAGTTGAGCTCGATGCCCAGTTCCTCCCAATACAGGCTGTGCCAGCCGCGGGCATTGAAGGTGGGGTCGTAGGACAGCAGCCCGAACTGCGCCAGGTCGCTGGCTTTCTCATGCAAAGGCGAGACCGCGGCATACAGGCCTTTTTGCGGTTCGCCCAAAATGCAGACCTCGGCGCCGGCCTGGTAGTCGGCGTTTTGTTCCAGCTGGACGCAGATGCGGTCCGCCAGGTGGACGATCTTGTTCTTTTGCGCCAGCATGACCATGGCGTCGTTGTTGACCTGCACGATGTAGCCGCGCAGCAGGAGCACGCCGCACACCGCCCCGGCAGCAAGCGGCCAGACGGCCAGCTTTTTGCCCTGGATGGGGCATTGCTCCAACAGCGCCAGGCAGAACGGCGCCACCAGCACCAGCGCCCCCGCCATGCGCAGCTCGATATGGCTGTCTGCGTTGAGGATGTCGGTAATATTGATCGCCGCGGGCAGCAACAGCAGCAGCGCCACCGCCAGCAGCGCCGTTCGTTTTTGGCGCAGCTTTACCAGCCAGAGGGCTGCAACGGCCAGCGTGACCGCCAGCACGCACGCGTAGGCAAGGCGCTGGCCGTAATAGTTTTGGGCGATGGTGTACTGCTGCGTAAAGTAGACGGCAAAGTCCCGGTAGGCGTTGGCAAGCCCCTGCGGGAGGGCTTTCAAGATCTCGACAGGGCCGTTGGCATAACTGCCGAACAGGCTTGTGCCATACCATTTCAAAAACAGTTTGAGCACGATGTAGTAGGCGGCCGAGCCGGAAACGCCCATAACGAGCATCCGCCGCAGCATCGGCAGCCAGGCGCGCTGCTGCAGCACCGCCAGAAGCAGCGCCATGACGCACAGCCCGGCCGCCACGCCCAAACTGGCCTGATACATGCTGAGCGAGAACATCAGGCACAAAGCGCCCCCCGCCCACCAGAGCGGCGGCGCATAGACCGCTGCAAACACCGCCAATACCGCCAGCAGGAAAGAAAGCCCGTAGGCCGCGCTGCAGTAATGGAAGGTTTCGACTTCCGCCACATAGGGGGAGCATACCACCAGCAGGGGGATCAAAAACCGGGCGGCGCGGCTGCGCAGCGCAAACAGGCGCACCACCGCCAGCCCCGCCAGCGTGTAGAAGAGGAGCATCAGCAGCGCCGACAGCGCGGGCAGATCGATGCCGCCGCGCAGCATATCCACCAGCCTGAGCCCCCAGCGGCCCTGTTCGGTCTCCCAATAGGGGTTAAACGCCCACAGGTCTGCTATGTAAAGGCTGCCCACATGCAGCGAGTCCATGTTGCGCAGCTGGTGGGCATAGATGGGGTAATGCACCGCAGCCGCCGCCAGCAGCGCTGCCAGCAGCGGCCAGCGTTCGGCGTACAGCCAGCGCGTCAGGCGGGTCTTGGTCGGTTCCATAGCGTTCCCCTTTTAGCGGTTTTCTTCCTCGGTCTCGGCGACGATGTAGATGGGCCGGTGCTTGACTTCGAGGTAGGTCTTGGCGAGGTATTCGCCCACAATGCCGGTGCAGAACAGCTGCACGCCGCTGCACAGCAGCATGATGCACACCATGCTGGGCCAGCCCGAGGTGGGGTCGCCGAAGGCCAGCGCGCGGACGACGACGAACAGAATGCCGATGAACGCCAGCAGGCAGAACAGCACGCCGGCGCCCGCCGCGATGAGCAGCGGCGTGGTGGAGAAGCCGACGATGCCCTCGATGGAATATTTGAACAGGCCCCAGAAATTCCACTTGGTGGTGCCGGCCACGCGCTCGATGTTCTCATAATCGAACCACTTGGTCTTAAAGCCCACCCAGCTGAAGATGCCTTTGCTAAAACGGTTGTACTCGGCCATGCTGAGCACGGCGTCCACCATTTTGCGGCGCATCAGGCGGAAATCCCGCGCGCCGTCGACGATCTCGGTGTCCGCCATCTTGTTGATGATCTGGTAGAATTTTTTGGCGAACCAGCTGCGCAGCGGCGGCTCACCCTGGCGGGTGGTGCGGCGGGTGGCGGCGCAGTCGTACCCCTCGTTTTGCAGGGCGTCCAGCATGGCGGGCAGCAGGGCGGGCGGGTCCTGCAGGTCGGCGTCCATGGTGGCGACATAGTCGCCGCGGGCGGCCTGCAGCCCGGCATAGATGCCGGCCTCCTTGCCGAAATTGCGGCTGAAGGACACATAGCGCACCCGCGCGTCCTGCGCGTGCAGTTCGCGCGCGACGCGCAGCGTGCCGTCGCGCGAGCCGTCGTCGACAAAGATGAACTCAAACGCCGCGCCGTGGCTTTTTTGCATCTCGGCCGCCACACGGCTGGCCTCTTTGTAAAAAAGCGGCATGGCTTCTTCTTCATTATAACAGGGTACGATCAGACTGATGAGCATGGGGGACGACCTGCTTTCCTGCCCGTGAACCGGGCAAACGTTTTGACCTGGGAAAACCGTTTGTATGATTGCATTATTATATCATTATCTCCGCCATTTGTAAACGCGCGGGCGCACGGCGGCAAAAAAGCGCCGCCCCAAAGGGGCGGCGCTTGGCCAGTCAGATTCAGCCTTTGACGGCGATGTTGACGAGTTTGCCTTTGACGTAGATCTCTTTGGCGATGGCCTTGCCGGCGATGGCAGCGGCCACGGCGGGTTCGGCTTTGGCGGCGGCCAGGGCGTCGGCCTGCTCGATGGCGGCGGGCACGCGGATGCGCGCCTTGACCTTGCCGTTGACCTGCACGGCGATCTCGATGGTCTGCTCCACGCATTTGGCTTCGTCGTAAGCGGGCCAGGGGTGGTAGGCCAGGCGGCCGGCGTGGCCCATCTGCTCCCACAGTTCCTCGGTCATGTGCGGGGCGAACGGGTTGAGCAGCTGCAGCAGCACCTCGTACTCGGCGCGGGTCGCGCCGCCGTTGTCGTACAGGGCGTTGACATAGATCATCAGCTGCGCGATGGCCGTGTTGGCCTTGAGGCTGTCGATGTCCTCGCCGACCTTCTTGATGGTGCGGTGGACGAGCGCTTCGAGCGCCGGGCGCACGCCCTCGCCCTCCACGCGCTTGTCGGCCAGCGCCCAGATGCGGTCCAAAAAGCGCTTGCAGCCCTTGATGGAGGAGGTGTTCCAGGGCGCGGCCTTCTCAAAGTCGCCGATGAACATCTCGTACAGGCGCAGCGTGTCCGCGCCGTATTCGTTCACGACGTCGTCCGGGTTGACGACGTTGCCGAGGGATTTCGACATCTTGACGATGGGGTGCTCGGCCATCTCGCCGTGCTTTTCCACCAGGGCGGCGCGGGCGGCCTTCTCGCTGCCGTGTTCGGCCAGCAGGCGCTTGCGCTCGGCGTCGGGCAGGTTTTCCCACGCATAGGGGTTGAGGCCCAGGATCATGCCGTGGCTCGTGCGCTTGGCGTAGGGCTCTTTGGTGGGCACCACGCCGATATCATACAGGAACTTGTGCCAGAAGCGGCTGTACAGCAGGTGGAGCGTGGTGTGCTCCATGCCGCCGTTGTACCAGTCGACCGGGCTCCAGTAGGCGAGCGCCTCCTTGCTGGCGAGGGCGTCCGGGTTGTGCGGGTCCATATACCGCAGGAAGTACCAGCTGGACCCGGCCCA
>DXEI01000069.1 GCA_019115045.1 Candidatus Gemmiger excrementipullorum
GTGCCTGCCGGCCACGCCTGGTGCGGCGAGGCTGTCAGCCGCCTGCGGCTGCCGCCGGGCACCATTTTGGCCGATCTGCAGCGCGGCGGCGTCCACCAGCCCCCCAACGGCGCGACCCGCCTGCAAGCGGGCGACCACCTGATTTTGGCGGCGCTGGAAGCCGACGGTGCGCCCGGCGTCTCGCTGAGTGAGCGCGTGGTCGAACCCGAGGACCTGGCAGCCGGCCCCCGCCTGGCCGACCTGGCGCTGCCCGACGGCGCGCTGGCCGTCATGGTGCGCCGCGGCGAGGAATATCTGATCCCCAACGGCGACACCGTGCTGCAAGCCGGGGACCACCTGGTGCTCAACCGCACCGACACTTGAAACCAAAACCAAAACAGCCCCGGGACGGTTCGTCCCGGGGCTTGTGCTTTGCGGTTTTCTGGCGCGGTGCGCTTACTCGGCTACCGGCGTGATGCCGTCGTCGTCGTACAGTTCGTAGGCGGCCGTCTTGTCGCCCAGGTACTGCATCGTGCCCAGGTCGAGGGCGTCCACATACTCGGCCGCGTCGACGAGGGGGATGCATCTGCCTTTGCGGATGAACATTGCCACTTCGTTGAGCGCGATCTCGACATAGTGGTGGCCCTGCGGCAGCCACTGTTCGGCGATCGTCCCGTCGGGCAGGAACTTGACAAAGTCCATCTCCTCCGGCAGGTAGACGTAGCGCCCCGCGGCGTTCTGCGTGTAGACGGGCGCGATCATCACCTCGCCGCCCAGCATCAGCTGGTCCTCCACCTGCGGGGCAAACGGGTCGTCCGGGTAAACGAAGGCCAGCGGCTTAAACAGCATATCGCCGCCCAGCGCGGCCTTCATGTACTCGCTGTACAGGTAGGGCAGCAGCCGGTAGCGCACGCGGATGACATGGCGGAGATCCTCCGGCTGCTCAAACTGGTAGAACTCCTGCCGGCGGATGCCGGTGCCCGAGTGGTTGCGCATCAGCGGCACAAACACGGCCAGTTCCAGCCAGCGCAGCAGCAGGTCGCGCGTGGTGTCGCTGCCAAAGCCGCCGATGTCCGCGCCGACGTACAAAAAGCCGCACATGTTCAGCGAGGGCAGCATCTGCAAGTTCAGCAGAATATGCGACCACCAGGAACGGTTGTCCCCGGTCCAGATGCCGCCGTAGCGGTGCATGCCGATGTAGGACGAGCGCGAGAACAGCAAAATGCGCTGCTGCGGGCGCAGCCGGGCGAACGCCTCGGCGGCCGCGCGCGTCATGTTGTAGCCGTACAGGTTGTGCACGGTGTCGTGGCGCACCATCTGCCCGCCGACGTTGTGGTAGAACCGCGCGTAGTCTTTTTCGCTGCCGGCCAGCCACGCCCCCTGCTGCGCTACGCGCAGCAGGGCCATGTCTTCGCCCTCGGGCAGGGCTTCGCGGTAGGTCTCGGCCAGGTCGGCGAGACCTTGCTTGGAGTAGAAGATCGCCGGCTCGTTCATGTCGTTCCAGAACCCGTCGATGCCGGCGTCCAGCAGCACGCGGTACTGCCCGCCGAACCAGGCGCGGGCTTCGGGGTCGAGCACGTCAGGGAAATGCGTCCACCCCGGCCACACGGCGGGCGTGAACAGACTGCCGTCGGCGTTGTGGCAGAAATACCCCTTTTCGACGCCTTCCTCGTACACGGGGTAGCCGTCCTCCACCTTGACGCCGGCGTCGATGATGGGCACCAGGTGGATGTGCTGGCGCTGCATCTCGGCCACAAACGCCGGGAAATCGGGGAAGTTTTCTCCGTTGACCGTAAAGTCCTTGTAGTCCTGCATGTAGTCGATGTCCATGTACAGCATGTCCAGCGGCACATGGGTGTTGCGGTGTTCTTTTAATACCGTGCGGAAATCTTCCGGCGTCTTGTAGCCCCAGCGGCTCTGGCCGTAGCCGAACGCAAACTTGGGCGGGATGTAGCTGCGCCCGATGATGCCGCGGAACTGCCGCACGATGTCGTACGGCGTCCCGCCGTCGATGATATAGAGGTACAGGTCGGCGCATTCGCTGTAAATGTGCAGCGTGTCCTGCCGTGTGTAGCCGATGTCGAACGTCAGGCGGGCCGGGCAGTCCACAAACACGCCAAAGCTGGGCGTGCCGGCCACCACCACAAAGTTGTGCGCGCCGTACAGCGAGCGCTTGTCCTCCACATGGTTGCCGTCGTCGGTGGCAAAGCTGACATACTCATAGCCGCGCTTGTTGATGCCGCGCACCGCTTCGCCCAGGCCATAGACGACGTCGCGGGCCCCCAGTGTGCAGGTGAAAGAAAAGCCGCTGGCTGTATCCACCGTGCCGTAGGGGCAGGGCTCGCTGCAAAGGGGCAGGTCGGCCGTCACGGCCTCGGTCTCAAACGGGGCGCCAAACTTGTATTTGCGTACCATACAGGAACCTCCTTGCCGGGTAAGTGTATTATCTGTATTATATTGCCGAAACCTTGAAAATTCTTGCCGTATCCTATACAATACTAACACGATATTGACTTTTTGCGCGACGTTATACAAAAGGGGGCACGCCGGATGGAGGACCGCAGCTTTTTTACCGAGGAAGGCCGCCACGGCACCGACCGCCGTCCCATGGCGGTGCTGCGCTGCCGCAGCGGGCCGGGCACCGCCATGCCCGCGCGCTACCTGGCCCCGCGCCACTGGCATGAGGAAGTGGAGATCCTCTACTTTACCCAAGGCCGCTTTACGGTGGAACTGGACCTGCAGGAGACCGCGTTTGCCCCGGGGGAGATCTGCCTGGTCAACGCCGGCACGCTGCACCGGGTCCAAAGCGAGCCCGGCGCGTCGGAACATCTGGCGCTGTTGTTTGACCCGCGCATCCTGGCATTCTCCTACGCGGACGAGGTGCAGCAGCGGCTGGTCGCGCCGCTGCTGGCCGGGCAGACCGGGCTTTGCAGCAAAGTCGTCCCCGGCGACCCCGCCTACCTGCCGCTGCGCGGGGCGCTGCTGGCCTTGCAGCAGCTGTACGCGGCGCAGGGGCCGGGGTGGTATATCCGCGCCAAGCTGCAGCTGCTGGAACTGCTGGCCGCACTGGGCGAGGCCGGCGCGCTGCGCCCCACGCCGCAGGGGCGGCTGCCCGGCGAGGCCGTCGCGCGCTACAAGGCGGTGGTCAGCTGCATCCGCGCCCGCTATATGGAAAAACTCACCCTGGCGCAGCTGGCCCGGGCCGCCGGCTGCAGCCCCGAGTATCTGTGCCGGTTTTTCCGCAAAATCTCCGGCAGCACGCCGGTGGAATACCTTGTCGCCTTCCGCATCGAGCAGGCCAAGGCCCTGCTGCGCGCCACCGGTGACTCGGTGCTGGAGATCAGCCTGGCCTGCGGGTTCGACAGCCCCAGCTACTTCAACCGGCAGTTCAAGCGCCGCACCGGCCAAACGCCCAACGCCTACCGCCGCCAGGCCACAGGGCGGGAGACAGCTTGAAAGTACAATTTGTATAAAATACACACTGTACTATTTTGCGAAAAATGTTGATGCCAGGCGGCTTTTTGGGCATAAAATACGGTTCGTATAAAATAACAATTTGTAGAAACTGTGCGGCCGAAGGGGAAAAGAACGGGAAACTGCCGAAAAGAAAATACGCACAGTATAAAACTACAAATCGTATTTTTTTGCCGGGGGCCGCTTGCCGCCAAAACGCGTCGCTTTTTTTCAAAAACCGCTTGACATTTCGGGCGGCGGCCGCTATAATAATAGAGCTGTCAGCAATACGGCAGCCGCGTGGGGGTGTAGCTCACCTGGGAGAGCGCTTGAATGGCATTCAAGAGGTAAGGGGTTCGATCCCCCTCATCTCCACCACCAAAAGGCCGAGGCTTTTGCCTCGGCCTTTTTGCTGTTTCCGTTTCTTTTGCCGCGTCCGGCCAATGCGCGCGGGTTTCACCCGCTGGCGCTGGTGTACTGCCGCATGGCGCGCCGCCAGATCACGCGCTGGATGCCAAACACCACCAGCGGCGCGGCCAGGCCCCAGACCTGCATGGCGGGCGAGAGCGCGCCCATCACATACAGGGTGGGGAAGTTCGTGATCAAAAATACAGGCAGGATCAAGATGCCCAGCCGCTGCACCCACTTGGGGTAGAGGTTCATCGGCGTGTTGTTGAAGTCGAACACCGCGCTGGAAAGCGCCTGCACCCCGTTGGTGGAGACGAACCAGAACGACAGCAGCTCCGGGATCAAAAACAGGCAGTAGGTCAAAAACCAGCCGGCCAGGCAGTACACGGCAAACCCGGCCACTGCGCCGGGCGTTGCGGGCAGCCCCGCGCGCTGCCAGCCGTACACGATCAGCGCCAGCCCGCACGCCACGTCGGGGATCGGCATGCCGAAATCGAGTTTGCGCAGCGTCACCAGAAACTGCGTGTTCACCGGTTTGGTCAGCTGCATGTCCAAACTGCCGTCCCGCACCGAGAGCGGCAGCGCCCAGTAGTTGGGGTAGATGCCCATGTACACGCCGGTCACCATGATGTAGGTGCCGATGCACATCAGCATCTCGTTAGCGGTCAGGCCGTTGATCTCGGCCCCGGCGCGCAGGATCAGCACCGCGTACATCAGCTTGATCAGCATGTACCCGCATTCCACCGCGATGCCGGCGATAAAATTGATGCGGTAGGCCATCTGCTCCATCAGTGAGTATTTGGCAAACAGCCCCAGCAGCCCCAGGTAGTAGCGCAGGCGCTTGGCAAGGTGTTTCATCGGCGCATCCCTCCTTTACCCGCCCACGGCGGTGTAGCGTTTGGCGCCCTGCCGCCACAGCACGGCACACAGCGCCGCGAACGCGCCCGCCCACAGCCACTGTGCGGCAAACCCCAGGGCGATCTGCCCGGGGGCCAGCCGCCCGGTCACGATGTTGACGCAAAACTGCGTCGTATAGCCAAACGGCAGCACGGCGGCCATCCACCGCCCCGCCGGGCCGAAAATATCCAGCGGGAACACGCCGCCGCTGGCGACCAGGATGACGATGGCGATGGTGCCGAACAGCTGGCGGATCTCGGTCAGCCAAAAACCCAGCAGCGCAATGGCGTAAAACAGCACAAAGTTCAAGACGGCCGCCCCCGCCAGCGAGAGCGCATACAGCCCCAGCCGCAGCGGCGAAAACGCCGTGCCCAGCACCGCGGCGGCCCCCGCCAGCACGGCGGCGGTCACAGCCAGCAAAAAGGCGATGGGCCCGGTCTTACCGCCCAGAAACTGCGCGAAATAGTACCCGCCGTAATCCACCGGCTTGACCAGGTACTTGTTCAGCCCGCCGTCCTTGATGTCCTGCGCGACGTCATTCTCAAAACCGGTGGCCACGATGCGCGCCGTGATGCCCGCCAGCAGCGTGTACAGGATCATCTGCTCATAGGTGTAGCCGCCGGTATCGGCCGCGCCGGCCGCGTACAGCGCGGTCCACAGGCAGACCTGCATCAAAATGGGGAAGATGCAGCTTGCCAGCGTCAGCAAAAAATCCGCGCGGTAGGCCAGGGCCTTTTGCAGCCCCATGCCAAACACATAGCCGTAGGTTTTCACGGCGCGCTCACCCCGGCTTTCTGGTAAAAATAGGCGATGCCTTCCTCCAGCGGGATGTCCTTGACATCCAGGTCCACCACCGGCAGTGCGCCGAACAGCTGCTGCAAGCAGGGCTGCAGGCCGTCGCGCTCCACCTCCAGCAGGGCGGTGTTGTGCTGGCAGGCCCGCACCGTGCCAAAGGCGGTGAGTTCCGCCGCCGTCAGATCGCGCTGCGCTTTGAGCGCCACGAGCTTTTTGTGGCCGAACACCTCGCTGACTTCGGCCAGCGGGCCGTCAAACACGACGCTGCCGTGGTTGATGATGATGCTGCGCGGGCACAGCGCCTCGATGTCGGCGGTGTAGTGGCTCGTCAGCAGCAGCGTCGTGCGGGTCTGCTCGTTGTAATACTTCAAAAAATCCCGTATGCTGCGCTGCGACAAAATATCCAGCCCGATCGTCGGCTCGTCCAGGTAGAGGATCTCGGGCCGGTGCAGCAGCGCGGCGATCAGCTCCATCTTCATCCGCTCGCCCAGCGAAAGCCGCCGCACCTGCACCTGCAGCAGGCTGCGCACGTCCAAAAGGTCGGTCAGCTCGTCCAGCGTGCGGCGGTAAGCGTCGACGTCTACCTCATAGATGCGGCGGTTGAGCTCAAAGGTGTCCACGGCCGGCAGGTCGGGCCACAGCTGGCTTTTCTGCCCCATCACGATGGCGAACCGCCGCTGGTAGGCGCGCTGGCGCTGCCACGGCACATAGCCCGCCACCGTCGCGCTGCCGCTGGTGGGGTACAAAATGCCCGAAAGCATCTTCAGCGTCGTCGTTTTGCCCGCGCCGTTGGGGCCCAGCAGGCCGACGGCTTCGCCCTTTTGCACGGTGAAGCTGACGTTTTCGACGGCGGTCTTTTGCAGCGTTTTGCGTGCGAACAGATCGCGCAGCGAACCCTTCAGCCCCTTTTCCTTGGCGGCGTAGGTGAACACTTTGGTCAGGTTTTGTACGGTGATGATCTCCATGGCAGGCGCCCCCTGCCCCTGCCGGCGGCAGGGGAATCTTCGTTGCGGTGCGCCGCCCCCCAACCGGCGGGGCGGCCCATTGCGCACAGAGTGTAACACCGGCTCAAACAGCCGTCAAGGGGGGCATACAAAAGCGCACACCCGCCCGGGCGTTGCAAAATAAACTGACAAAAAAAGACGCTGCACCGCGCGGTACAGCGTCCTGTGATCAAAGGCTGGTCACGGGTCGTTTGCCCGCCGGCATACGGCCGGCAAAGGCTGTGCGGCGTCGGTTTTGCCGCTGCCAAAAAACACGCAGGGGGCCAGCAGCAAAAACGGGTCGGCCGAAAGCAAAAACGGCTTGTTTTCCATAAACAGATACAGCGTCAGCGCCACCAGGCACAGCACCTCGGTGGCGTGGCGGTGCTTGGCCAGCCGCCACAGCAGCAGCAAAAAGAACACCGCTACCAGCACGGCCCCCAGGTAGCCTTTGTTCATGGGGATCGCCAAAAACGTGTTGTCGATGGCGTGGTGTTCGTCGCCGTCGGTGGGCAGCCCGCCCAGCAGCGAGAGGTCGGCCCCCCAAAAGACATTGTGCCAGATCTCGAACCGGCCCGAGAGCGCGATGCTCAGCAGCAGCAGGGCCATGCGCTCGTACGGCCATTCGGGGTTGTACACATACCCGGCATACAGGCTGAACGCCGCCAGCCCCACGGGCAGCGCCAGCGCCAGCGCGTACCAGACCTTGTTGTCGAACAAACGGGGCAAAAACCGCTGCACGGCAAACAGCCCCAGCAGCACGGCCATGGCGCCCGCCGCGCCGCGGCTGCCCGGCACCAGGTAGGTGAACAGCCCCAGCGCCGCCAGGCCCAGCCAGTCAAACCAGCGCATGGCGTCGTGCCGCAGCCAGGCCCAGGCAAAAAACACGCCGGCCAGCCGCGCGCCAAAGCCGTTGTAGTGGCCGTAGCCAAAATCCCAGTTGCGGCAGTAAAAGTTGTAGGGCATCAGCGGCGTGGCAAAGTGCAGAAGCTGCACGGCCAGCAGCCCGGCCGCGGCCACCGCCAGGTAGACGCGCAGCGCGGCGCGCAGGTCGGTGTCTTTGGCGGCCAGGCCCACCAGCGCCGCCAAAAAGAACCACACGTCGTCGCCGTACCAGGCGGCAAACGCGGTGTAGCCCAGCACGGCGGCGGCCAGTACCGGCTGCCATCGGCGCTCGTAGTCGGTCAGCAGCAAAATTTTGGCGCCCAGCAGCAGCACCGCGCCGCCGGTCAGCGCCAGGCGGGCCAGGTGGCTCAACGTGGGCAGTGTGGCCTGGATGTTGGAGCTGAACACCTCCGAAAGCACCAGCAGCAGCGCCAGCCCCAGGGTAAAACACTGTTGGGCCAGCGCCTGCCGCCTGGCGGCGCCGGGGTCCAGCGGTTTGCATCGTTGCAGCAGCATGGAATGGGGTCCCTTTCTTGTGGTTTGCGGCTATTATACCACACTTTGCCCCGCCAGGGAACAGCCCGCCCGCACCCGCAAAGGCCGGCGCGGGGCGCAGCGGTACCGCAAAAGCCGCCCAAAACGCACAAAGTCATACTTTTTGCGGCGCCCTTGGTGCAAATTCCACAACTTTTGCGCTGCCCGTGCAGGAAAGATTTTCTGCAAAATCTTTTGTGTTTTGTGCGCGGATGTGATACAATCTGTCTAATCATAGAAAACGTATTGGCTTTGCAGTAAGTAAGGAGCGTGCATGTATGGCATACTATTTCTCTGAACCGTCCCGCACTTTTGGCGAGTATCTGCTCGTCCCCGGCTACACTTCGGCCGAGTGCGTGCCCACGGCCGTCAGCCTCAAAACGCCGCTGGTCAAGTACCGCAAGGGCGAGGAACCCTGCCCGCTGGAGATGAACATCCCGATGGTCTCGGCCATCATGCAGTCGGTCTCGGGCGAAAAACTCGCCATCGCGCTGGCCAAGCAGGGCGGCGTGTCCTTCATCTACGGCTCCCAGACCGTTGAGCAGGAAGCCGACATGGTGCGCCGCGTCAAAGCCTACAAAAAAGGCTTCGTCACCTCGGACTCCAACCTCCCGCCGGAGGCGACCCTCGGCGACGTGCTGGACCTCAAGACCCGCACCGGCCACTCCACCGTCGCCATCACCGACGACGGCAGCGCTCACGGCAAGCTGCTGGGCATCGTCGCTTCGCGCGACTACCGCCTCTCCCGCATGACGAACGACCTCAAAGTCACCGAGTTCATGACCCCCATCGACAAGCTCGTCACCGCCCCCGCCACCACCAGCCTGCATGACTGCAACGACATCATCTGGGACAACAAGATCAACACCCTGCCCCTGATCGACGACGAGGGCCGTTTGCAGTACATGGTGTTCCGCAAGGACTACGACAGCCACAAAGAGAACGTCAACGAGCTGCTGGACGCCAACAAGAGCTACGTCGTCGGCGCGGGCATCAACTCCCGCGATTATGCCGAGCGCGTGCCCGCCCTCGTCGAGGCCGGCGCCGACGTGCTGTGCATCGACTCTTCCGAAGGCTATTCCGAGTGGCAGGCCCGCACGCTGGCCTGGGTGCGCGAGCATTACGGCGACAAAGTCAAAGTCGGCGCCGGCAACGTCGTCGACCGCGACGGTTTCCTCTTCCTGGCCAAGGCGGGCGCGGACTTTGTCAAGGTCGGTATCGGCGGCGGCTCCATCTGCATCACGCGTGAGACCAAGGGCATCGGCCGCGGCCAGGCCACGGCGGTCATCGAGGTCGCCAAGGCCCGCGATGAGTATTATGCGCAGACCGGCATCTACGTGCCCATCTGCTCCGACGGCGGCATCGTGCAGGACTACCACATCACGCTGGCGCTGGCTATGGGCGCCGACTT
Source organism: Candidatus Gemmiger excrementipullorum (assembly GCA_019115045.1). Lineage (GTDB taxonomy): Bacteria > Bacillota > Clostridia > Oscillospirales > Ruminococcaceae > Gemmiger > Gemmiger excrementipullorum. The sequence goes on from DXEI01000069.1 coordinate 9,346, forward strand.
CGTCATGCTGGGCCGCTACTTCGCCCGCTTTGACGAAGCCCCCACCAACCGCCTGCGCGTCAACGGCAACTATGTCAAAGAGTACTGGGGCGAGGGTTCCAACCGCGCCCGCAACTGGCAGCGCTACGACCTGGGCGGCGCGCAGAAGCTCAGCTTTGAGGAAGGCGTCGACTCCTACGTGCCCTACGCCGGCCCGCTGGCCGAAGGCGTGCAGACCACGCTGTACAAAGTGCGCTCCACCATGTGCAACTGCGGCGCGCTCTCCATCCCCGAACTGCAGGAGAAAGCCCGCCTGACCGTCGTGTCCTCCACCTCCATCGTCGAGGGCGGCAGCCACGACGTCATCCTCAAAAACAGCTCCCCCAATACCTGATCGCCCCCAAAACGTTACGGCCCGCGGCTTGCCTTGCCAAGCCGCGGGCTTTTTGCACGTCGGGTCCTAACCGCCGGCATGGGCGCATACGCTGTACCAAAACCGGGCAGGGGAGGGGTGCGCCATCCGTTACGACCGTAAACGGCAAAACGCCCGCTATGCGCTGTGGGCCGGCCTTGCGCTGGGGGCGGCGCTGGCGCTGCTGGCCGGCGCGCTGCACCGGCTCTACCACCGCGCCTGGGCCGAGACTGCGGTGCCCAACGACTGTTTCGCCGCCGCGGCGGATGCAGGCGAACCGCTGCCGCGCTATGTCTGCCTGACCTTTGACGACGGCCCCAGCGAACACACCGGGCCGATCCTGGAGATCCTGGCCCGGCAGCAGGTGCCGGCCACCTTTTTTGTCTGCGCGCAAGAGATCAACGAACCCTACCTGCCGTTGGTACGCAAGATCGTGCAGCAGGGGCACCAGGTCGCCATGCACAGCGCCAGCCATAAATACGCGCAAATTTACCAAAGTACCGACGCCTTCTGGCAGGACATCAAAACGCTGCGCCAGGCGCTGGAACCCTACGTCACATTGGCGGACCTGACCTGGCTGCGGTTCCCCGGCGGCAGCACCAACACCGTCAGCCACCGCTACGGCGGCAGCGGCATCATGCAGCGGCTCAAAACCCAGACCGAGGAAAAAGGCTGGCACTGGATCGACTGGAACGTCTGCGGCGAGGACGCGACCGCCGCCCACCCCGACGCCGACGCTATTTTGCGCAATATTCAAGAGGACGCCGAAGGGCGCGACACCTGCGTGGTGCTGCTGCACGACGCCAAGGCGGCTACCCACACGGCGCAGGCGCTGCCCGCCATTATCGACTGGTTCCGCGCCGAAGGCTACGCCTTTTGCACGGTGGCCCAACTGGCGGAATTGCAAACAGCGGCCGGATAGGGTATAATAGCCGCAAAGGCGGCTATTATACGTTTTTGCGCAGCGCCTCGCTGTTCTGGCGTAACGCCAGCCCGGCAAAGCCGTGGATGCGCGATTCTACCATGCTGCTGCGCGTCATGGTAGAATAAGCCGCAGAGCGATTTCTGCGCAGCGGCTCGCCGTTCCGGCGCAGGCCGCTGGCTGCGCATGGCAGAATCATTATCTGCAAATTCTAAAAAAGCAAGGTGAAACTTTGCGCAAGTCCAAAAGCCAAAAAGCAGCGCTGTGCGGTGTGCTGGCGGCGCTGTCGGTCGTGTTGCTGCTGGCGGGCAGCGCGCTGCAGGTGGGCACCTATGCCGCGCCGATGCTGGCGGCGTTCCTGCTCATCCCCGTGCAGGTGGAATACGGCCCGCGCTATGCGCTGCTGCTCTACCTTGCCACGGCGGTGCTGGCGCTGCTGCTGGTGCCGGAAACCGAACTGGCGCTGTTCTACGCGCTGGCCGTCGGCCATTACCCGGTGCTGCGCTGTGCGCTGCGCGCCGTGCGCCCGGCGGTTGTGCGCTGGGTGCTTACGTTTTTGGCGTTCAACGCTGCCGTGGTGCTGCTGTACGCCCTGCTGGCCGCGCTGCTGGGCCCGGTCGTCTGGCGGGAACTTGCCGGCGGCGGCCTGCCGATGCTGCTGGCACTGCTGGGCATGGGCAATGCGGCGTTCTTTTTGTACGACCGCGCGCTGGGCGTGCTGACACGGTATTACCGGCTGGCGCTGCGCCCGCGGCTGCGCCGCTTTTTGTGACGCCCGGGCGGGCGCTGCGGCCCCCGCCCTTGCAAAACAGGAGGATATCTTATGTGGTATGAGGAAGCTGTCGTCTATCAGATCTACCCGCTGGGGTTATGCGGCGCGCCGCTGCAAAACACCGGCGACGCGGCGCAGGCCGGGGAACACCGCCTGCTGCGCGTGCTGGACTGGGTCGATCCCATCCGGGACCTGGGCGCGACCTGCGTGCTGTTCAACCCGCTGTTTGAAAGCGACGCCCACGGCTATGACACGCGGGACTACACCCGCGTGGACAGCCGCCTGGGCGATAACGGCGACCTGAAAACCGTCGTGGACGCGCTGCACAAAGCGGGCATCCGCGTGCTGCTGGACGGCGTGTTCAACCATGTGGGGCGCGGGTTCTGGGCGTTCCGCGACGTGCAGGAAAAAAAGTGGGACAGCCCCTATAAAGACTGGTTCCACCTGAGCTTTGACGGCGACAGCCGCTATGGCGACGGCTTCTGGTACAAAGACTGGGAGGGCTGCGGCGACCTTGTCGAGCTCAACCTGCAAAACCCCGAAGTCAAAAACTACCTCTTCGACGTCGTGCGCGGCTGGGTGCGCGACTATGACATCGACGGCCTGCGCCTGGACGTCGCGTACTGCCTGGACCTCGGCTTTTTGGCCGAGCTGCGCGCGCTGGCCGACGCCGTCAAGCCGGAGTTCGTGCTGGTGGGCGAGACTTTGCACGGCGACTACAACCGCTGGATGAACGACCACGGCTGCCACAGCGTGACCAACTACGAGTGCTACAAAGGCCTGTATTCCAGCTTCAACACCGGCAATATGCACGAGATCGCCTACAGCCTCAACCGCCAGTTCGGGGCCGAGCCGTGGTGCCTGTACACCGGCAAACACCTGCTGAACTTTGTGGACAACCACGACGTGACCCGCGTGGCGACCATCCTGACGGACAAAAACTGCCTGCGCCCGCTGTACGGCCTGCTGTTTGGCATGCCGGGTGTGCCCGCCGTCTACTATGGCAGCGAGTGGGGCGTCCAGGGCGATAAAAAGGACGGCGACCCCACGCTGCGCCCGGCCATCGCGGCCCCGCAGCAAAATGAATTGACCGCGTGGATCACGGCGCTGGCCGGGGCGCGCACCGCCAGCCCGGCGCTGTGCTATGGCAGCTACCGCAACGTGCTGGTACAGCCCAAACAGCTGATCTTTGAGCGCCGGACCGACGGCGAGCGCGTGCTGGTGGCCATCAACGCCGACAGCGCGCCCTACACGGCGCACTTTGACGCCGGCTGCGGCATGGCGGTGGACCTTATCACCGGCGCTGCGCACGATTTCGGCGGCGGCAGCGAACTGCCGCCCTACAGCTGCGCGTTCTGGAAGATGGAACGCTGAAAACAACGATACAGCAAAAGAAACGGTGCGGCCGGGGGAGGACCCGGCCGCGCCGTTTTTCTGTGCCATTCTGTGCCATATAGAAAAAATGGAAAGCGTGCTTGACATTTTTCTGCAAGTGTGCTATCCTAAAGCTGCGGAAAGCAAACTTTCCATACGAAAGGGGGCTTGTATGAAAAACCGGCTGGAAGAACTGCGCAAGCAGTGGGGCATCAAGCAGGAGGATCTGGCTAACGCGCTGGAAGTGTCCCGCCAGACCATCGGTTCGCTGGAAAACGGGCGGTACAATCCGTCCATCCTGCTGGCGTTCAAAATCGCAAAATTTTTTGACATGAGCATCGAAGAAATTTTTATCTATGAGGAGGATGCACAATGAAACCCAAGACTATGCAAGGCATCGGCGTGGCCGCGGGGCTGCTGCTGGCGGCGGCCGGGCTGTATCTGGTCAGGACGGCGGCTGACCCCCAGGGCTTTCTGCGGGCGCTGCCCTATGTCTGCATCGGCGTGGGCTGCGGGCTGTTCGGCGGGTGCCTGGGCAGCCTGCTCGGCGACCGCGCAGTGCAGAGCGACCCGGAGCTTGCCCGGCGGCTCAGGATCGAGCAGAACGACGAGCGCAACATCGCGGTGGCCAACCGCGCCAAGGGCAAAGCGTACGACTGCATGACGTTTGTATTGGGCGCGCTTATGGTGTCTTTTGCGCTGATGGGCGTGGACCTGGTGCCGCTGTTGCTGCTGGTGTTCGCGTATCTTCTGGTCCACGGGGTGGCGCTCTACTACCGCGTCAAATTTGAGAAAGAAATGTAACGGCCGTTCTTTCGGCCAACAAAAAGCCGTCCCACCCCGGGTTCCCGGGGCGGGACGGCTTTGCTGTTTTGTGCAGGCGCTGTGTTATGTACAGCGGCAGGCGGGGCCTTACTTCGTCAGGGCAGCCTCGTTCTCGTTGCGGGTGCGCAGCTCGGCCAGGATGTCGGCCAGCAGCTCTTCCTGCGTGGGGGCTTTGGGGGCCTCGGGGGCGGGCTCTTCCTCTTTGTGGCCCAGCGCCATCAGCTGGTTCATGGCCTTGACGATGCAGAACAGCACGAACGCCATGATGATGAAGTTGATGACGGCCGAGATGAAGGCGCCGATGCCGATGGAGGCGTCGCCGAACAGGGGGATGACCACGTTGCTGAAATCGGTGGAGAAGGCCATGCCCAGGATGGGGTTGAGGATGTCGTTGGTCAGCGAAGTGACGATGCCCTGGAAGGCAGCGCCGATGATCACACCAACCGCCATATCCATGACGTTGCCCTTGAGGGCGAAAGCCTTGAATTCATTGAGGAAGTTTTTCATACAGTACACCGTTCTCTTTTCCTATTCTGTTTTTACGGTTGGTTTATGTTAAGAAACCGGCGGGTTTTGCGGCCGGTCGCTTTCTTACGGCAAAACGGGTTTACGCTTTCAGCAGCTTGGCCACGGCCCGGGCGGCGTCGTCCAGGAAATCGCCGGCGTACATCTCGATCATGCCGGCGTCGGCTTCCTTGGAAAGCTCGGGGTCAATGGGCATCTTGGCCAGCACCGGCAGGGTGTATTTGGCGGCGATCTCATCGACATGGCTCTCGCCAAACACGGCGATATGCTTGCCGCAGTCGGGGCAGACGGCGTAGCTCATGTTTTCGACCAGGCCCAAAATCGGCACGTTCATCATCTTGGCCATCTGCACGGCCTTGCCGACGATCATGCCCACCAGCTCCTGCGGGCTGGACACGATCAGGATACCGTCCACCGGCAGCGTCTGGAACACCGTCAGCGGCACGTCGCCGGTGCCCGGGGGCATATCGACGAACAAAAAGTCGACATCCCACACAACATCCTGCCAGAACTGCTTGACCGCCCCCGCAATGACGGGGCCGCGCCAGACCACCGGGGCTTCGGGGTCGTCCAGCAGCAGGTTGATGCTCATGATCTGCACGCCGGTGCGGCTGGCGATGGGGCGGATGCTCTCGCCGTCGCCGATGGCCGGGCCGTGCACACCGAACAGTTTGGGGATGGACGGGCCGGTGATGTCGGCGTCCAGCACGCCGGCCTGGTAGCCCAGGCGGCGCATCGCCACGGCCAGCATGGCGCTGGTCATGCTTTTGCCGACGCCGCCCTTGCCGGACACGACGCCGATCACTTTGCGGATGCGGCTTTTGGGGTGCGGCGGTTCATGCTGCGGCGCGCGGTGGTCGCAGTTGGCGCTGCATGTGCTGCAATCGTGGGTACATTCTTCGCTCATGGCAGGTTGCTCCTTACAAGAAAAATGCGCGGGCCTGCGTGCAGGCCCGCAGCAAATTGTATTATACCAAAAAGCGCGCCGCAATGCAAGATAACAGAACCGGCAAAACCGTTCAAAAAAGCGCGAGTGACATAAGAAAACAAAGGTTTTGTAAAAACTGCGAAGCATCGCAAAAGCGCTGCAAAGCGGCAGATGCAAGGCAGAGGGGCGCAGCACTCCTTGGTGGAATACAAGACCCGATAACGCAGCAGATGCCGCTTTGCAGGCAGAGTTTTGCGGCTTTGTTTTCTTATGGAACCGCGCGTGATCAGGAGCATTGTTGCGTTTTTGGCCAAAGGTCACATCGCTTCCACAATGCCCAGCACAAAGGTCTGGAACACCGGCCCGCGCCGGTCGGCGATCTCGATGACTTCCTCGCCCGAAAGCCGCTTGCCCGCCATACCGGCCGCCATGTTGGTGATCAGGCTCAGGCCCAGCACCGGCAGCCCGCAGTGGCTGGCGGCAATGGCCTCGGGCACAGTGCTCATGCCCACAGCGTCGGCGCCCAGCGTGCGGAACGCGCGGATCTCGGCCGGTGTCTCAAAGCTGGGGCCCATGTAGCCCAGGTAGACGCCTTTTTGCAGCAAAAGGCCCTGCTTGGCAGCCACGTCCTGCGCCAGCTGCTGCAGCTGCGGGGTGTAGACCTGGGTCATATCGCAAAAACGCGGGCCGATGCGCTCGTCATTTTCGCCGCGCAGCGGGTTGACGCCCATAAAGTTGATGTGGTCGGTGATCAGCATAAAATCCCCGACGTTAAAGTCCCAGTTCACGCCGCCGGCCGCGTTGGTCAAAATCAGCGCGCGGCAGCCCAGGGCCTTGAACACCCGCACCGGCAGCGCGATGGCGCGCATATCGTGGCCCTCGTAGTAATGGAACCGCCCCTGCATGCACAGCACGCGCTTGCCGCCCAGCATGCCGGCCACAAACTGCCCGGCGTGCCCTGGCGCGGTCGAAAGCGGAAAGCCCGGCACCTCGCGGTAGGGGATGGTCACGGCGTTTTCGATGCGTTCGGCCAGGCCGCCCAGGCCGGACCCCAGCACCAGCGCCAGTTCCGGCGCAAAGGGCAGGTGCTCGCGCAGGTAGGCGGCAGCGGTATCGACTTCTCTCATAGCAGCATCCTCCTTGGTAGGTACAGTGTTTAGGGTATTGTAACACCTGCCGCGCCGCGGCGCAAGGTATACCGGCCCGGCGGCGCGCATAGCCATGCAAAAGGGGCGAAAGGGGGCGGCCGGGTTGCGCAAACACAGGCTGTATCTGCAAAATGCGTTGCTGCTGGCGGGGTCCGGGCTGGCGCTGCGCGTGCTGGGCATGGGGTTCCGGGTCGTATTGTCGGGGTACCTGGGCGGCGAGGGCATGGGCCTGTACCAGCTGATTTTGGCGCTGTACGGCGTGTTCAGCGCCTTTGCCACGGCGGGCATCTATGTGGCGGCCACCCGGCTGGCGGCGCGCAGCCTGGCGCGCGGCCAGGGCGCGGCGGCCACGCTGCGCGGGCTGTGCGCCACCGCCCTGGCGCTGGGCACAGCGGCCATGGCGGCACTGGCGCTGCTGGCCGGGCCGGCGGCGCGCTGCCTGCTGCACGATGTGCGTGCCGAAGGGGCGCTGCGGGTGCTGGCGCCCAGCCTGCCGTGCATGGCGGTGGCCGCCGCGCTGCGCGGGGGCTTTCTGGCGGCGCGCCGCGTGGGGCCCAACGTGGGCTCCCAGCTGGTCGAGCAGTTCGTGCGCATGGGCGTGGCGCTGGCCGGGCTGCGGGTGGCGGCGCAGTGGGGCGCAGGCTACGGCTGCGCGGCCGTGCTGCTGGGCAATACCGTGGCCGAGGGGGTCTCCTGTGCGCTGATGGTGCTGTTTGCGGCGCGCGCGCCGGAGTTTGCCCGCCGCCCCGGCGAACCGCTGCACCCCTACACCCGGCGGGAACTGAACGCCATCCTGTGGCCGGTGCAGGGCAGCCGCCTGCTGGCCAGCGCATTGCAGGCGGCCGAAAGCAGCCTGATCCCGCTGACGCTCTCGCTCTACACCGGCAGCCGCGCGGCCGCCTTGACGCAGTACGGCAACCTCAAGGGCATGGCGCTGCCGCTGCTGTTTTTCCCGTTCTCGGTGCTGTCGGCGCTGTCCGGCCTCATGATGCCGGAGATCACCCGCACCCACACCCGCGGCGACGGCGCGGCCACCCGGCAGCTCGTCGCGCGGGTACTGGGGCTGACTGCCGTGTTCTCGCTGGCGGCGGGCGCGGGGTTCGTGGCGCTGGGGTCGCAGCTGGCGCAGCTGCTCTACCGCGACGCCGAAGTCGGCCGCTATGTGCGGGTGCTGGGGTTCGTTGCGCCGTTCATGTACCTCGAAAGCATGGTGGACGGCGTGCTCAAAGGCCTGGGCGAGCAGCTGGCGACCTTCCGCTATGCGGTGGCGGACTCCGTCTTTCGCATTGCGGCCATCGCGCTGCTGCTGCCGCGGTACGGCATCGCGGGCTTTCTGGGTGTGATGATCGCCTCCAACCTGCTCACCTTTACGCTCAACACGCGACGTATGCTGCGGTTGCTGTACGCAAAACCCCCGCGGGCGTTGCAGCCTGCGGGGGAGTAAGAACTGTATTGAATTTGCGGTAAGTGCGGGGTGTTCCCGCCGCGGCGGCTTACAGCGTCTGCCCGCTGACCAGGCCGTTCCACAGCCGGTAGTAGATGCCTTTTCTGGCCAGCAGTTCGGCGTGGCTGCCTTCTTCCTCAATGCCGTCCTTGCCCAATACCAGGATACGGTCGGCGTTCTGGATCGTCGTCAGCCGGTGGGCGATGGTCAGCGTCGTGCGGCCCTTGGCCAGCTTGTCCAGGCTCTGGCCGACGAGGATCTCGCTCTCGTTGTCCAGCGCGCT
>DXEI01000070.1 GCA_019115045.1 Candidatus Gemmiger excrementipullorum
TCGCGCTCGTCGTTGCCGCCAAAGCCCGCGGCGCCGTCGCGCTTTTTGCCGATGGTGTCGATCTCGTCAATAAACACGATGCAGGGCGCTTTTTCGGCCGCCTGCTTGAACAGGTCGCGCACTTTGGACGCGCCCATGCCCACGAACATCTCGACAAATTCGCTGCCGGCGATGGAGAAAAACGGCACGCCGGCCTCGCCCGCGACGGCGCGGGCCAGCAGCGTCTTGCCGGTGCCCGGGGGGCCGACGAGCAGCACGCCCTTGGGCATCTTGGCGCCGATGTCCTCATACTTTTTGGGGTTGTGCAGGAAATCGACGATCTCCTGCAGGCTCTCTTTGGCTTCGTCCTCGCCCGCGACGTCCCGGAACTGGATGCCGGTCTCGTCGTTGACGACATACTGCTTGGCGCCCGATTTGCCGCCGAACAGCATCGCGTTGGAACCGCCCATCTCCTTCATGCGCTTGGAGAGCATGTGGTTGGCGAACCAGAACAGCAGGATGACGGGCAGGAAACTCAGCACAAGGCTGAGCAGCGTATCCCAGATCGTGGGGGCCTGGTAGACGGTGCCGAACTCGACGCCGGCATCCTCGAGCCGGGTGACGAGCTGGGTGTCCTGCGCGATGGCGTTGGTCTTGTAGGCGTTGTCCTCTTTATCGACAAAGAAGATCTGCTGGTCCTCGAGCTGGACGGTGGAAAGTTTTTCTTCTTCCAGCATCTGCAAAAAGGTGCTGTAGTTGACGCTCTCGACGCGGGACTGCATCATGGCCGGGAACAAAAACAGGTTGGCCAGCAGCAGCAGCCCGACGACGACGGCGTAGCCGGCCCACAGTTTTTTCTGCGGGTTTTTGGGGGGTGTGGTCTCTTGCATAGATGTTCAACTCCTTAGGTAAAGGGCGCGGCGCGCCCTACGGTATAGCATGCGCCGAAATGATGAACGGCATATGAAGGAAGTTTGGCAAAAATGAAAAATCGCGCCGCGGGGTCTACGCCGCGTATACTTTGGCGGGGGTTTTCCGCTGTGTAGAGGGGTTCTCCACGGTGGAAACTGTGGAAAACTCGGTGGAAACGGTGCAAAACCCGGCCGCGGGCGGCCTGCGCCGGCGGTGGAAAACCCGGCGCACAAAAAACCGCCGGGCGCGCGGCCCGGCGGGGACGGTCATTCCTGGTTGGGGTGTTCGCCGGCATTTTCCGGCAGGGCGGGGGCGGGTTCGGCGTCGGGGCCGCGGCGGTCGCGCCGGTCGCGGTGCTTGTCGTCCTCCTCCGGCGTTTCGGGGGGCAGCTTTTCGATGAGCGCCCAGACGACCTTGCGGTCCTCGACCTTTTCGACGCGGATGCGCAGGCCGTTGGTCTCGACGGTGAACTGGCTGCCGTCGGCCGGGATGGCGTGCAGGCAGCTCATGACCATGCCGCCCAGCGTGTCGTAGTCGGCGTCCTCGGGCGTTTCGATCTCCAGCGCCTCGGTCAGCTCGTCGATGCGCAGGCTGCCCTGCGCGCGCCATACCGTGTCGCTGACGCGCACGATGGGCTGCGGTTCCTCGGGGTCAAACTCGTCGTAGATGTTGCCGACGATCTGCTCGAGCAGGTCCTCGATGGTGACGACGCCGGCCGTGCCGCCGTATTCATCGACGACGATGGCCAGGTGGTGTTTCTGGGACTGCATATCCTTGAACAGCTGGTCGGCGTGCACGCTCTCGGGCACAAAGTAGGCCGGGCGCAGCAGTTCTTTGAGGGTGCGGGGTTCCTCGCGCTGCAGATTCAGCAGGAAATCGCGCGCGTTGAGGATGCCGATGATGTCGTTGATGTCGTCCTCATACACGGGGTAGCGGCTCAGGCCGGTGGTCTGTATGGCCTGCAGGATCTCGTCGGCGTCCTCGTCCACCGGGAACGCCGTCACGTCGGGTTCCGGCGTCATGGCGTCGCTGGCGACCATATCGCCGAAGTCGAACACGTTCTCGATCCACTGCTGTTCTTCCTGCGCGATGGCGCCCTGCTCGCCGCTGTTTTCCACCATCAGGCGGATATCCTCCTCGCTGGCGGCGTCGTCCTCGGCCTCGGTCTTGAGGCCCAGCAGCCGCAGGCTGCCGTTGGTGGTGACGTCGAGCAGGATCATCATCGGCGCAAACAGCACGCTGATGCCCTTGACGACGCCCAGCGCGGCGCGCGCCCAGGCGTAGGGCTGCTGCATGGCGATGCGCTTGGGCACCATCTCGCCAAAAGCGATGGAGAAGAAGCTGATGACGATGGTGATGACGACCATCGAAAAGACGCTGAGCACGCCTTGCGGCAGCGGCAGGTTCAGCGAGACGAGCGCGTCGGTCAGATAACCGGAGAAGTTCTCGGTACCGAAGGCCGCGCCGAGGAAGCCCGACAGCGTGATGGCCACCTGGATGGCCGAGAGGAAGCGGTTGGGGTTCTCGACGAGCGCCAGCAGCCGGGCGGCGGTCTTATCGCCGCCCTCGGCCATCTTGCTGAGCTTGACCGAGTTCAGCGACAGAAACGCGATCTCGGACCCGGCAAAAAAGGCGTTGAGTAAAATAAATACGACCTGCAGTAAAATTTGTGAGGGCAAACTGTCCACGGGAATGTTCTCTCCTTTTTCAATGCGTCAGATGGATGATGCGGGCAAGGGACGGCAAAGCCGGTGCGGGCGCAAAAACAGCAAAAAAAGCACAGCCCGTCGCTGGCTGCCCAGCGGAGCTATGCTTGGGTTTTGGTATGGGTAGTAAAAGGGGTCGGTCGGCTCGGTTCCGCGTCGCCGTCGGCGCTCATAGGTGATCCGTTTCCTTTCCGCAGAAAAACTGCTGTTACAAGGGTACAGTATACCGCAAAACCGCGCCGCCGTCAAGCCCCGGGGCCTACACGCAGCCGTAGATGCCCTGCACGCTGACCTCGCCGGTGAACACCCGCGTCTCGCCGCCGTCGGTCTGCACAATGAGGCGGCCGTCCTCGTCGATGTCGGCGGCAAGGCCCGCGCCGCCGTCAAAGGTGACGCGGCGGCCCAAGTTGACGCAGGCGGCCTTGTACTGCGCGCGGTAGGGGGCGAAGCCCTCGACCTCGTAGGTGTACAGCGCGCGGTCAAACCCGAAATCCGTCAGGTACTGCGCCAGCCATTCGGGGTCGGCGGCAAGGTCCACGGCTGCGCCCTGCAGCGCCAGGCTGGCGGCGTGCGGCAGGCCGGCGGCGTCAAAAAACGCCTGGTCCTGCGCCAGGTTCACCCCCACGCCCGCCAGCAGCGTGCGGCCGTCGGGCGCGACCTCGCACAAGATACCGGCGATTTTTTTGCCGCCCAGCAGCAGGTCGTTGGGCCATTTGATCTGGCAGGAAACGCCGTAGCGCTGGCGCAGCGTATCGGCCACGGCCAGGCTCGCGAACAGCGGCAGCGTGCCGGGCTGGGCCAGCGGCGTTTTGAGCACCGCCGTGTAGTACAGCGCCTGGCCGGGCGCGTTGGCCCAGCCGCGGCCCAGGCGGCCGCGCCCGGCGGTCTGGCAGGTGGTGTACACCGCGCCGATGGGCCCGAATTTGTCGAGGTTTTGTTTGGCCCAGGCGTTGGTGCTCTCGGTTTCGGGCAGGTACAGCACGCTCTCGTTCAAAATTCCGGCACCCGCTTCCATCCAAATTCGCACACGCCGTCGGTCACCGTCACGACGCCGTAGCTGCGCCCGTCGCGCAGACTGCCGGGGTTGAACACAGCGGCCGCCGCGCCGGCGCCGCGCTGCAGTTCCCGCACATGGGTGTGGCCGAACAGCGCCACGTCGGCGCCGCGCGCGCCGGCGGTCTCGGCCAGGCGGTCGGCGCCCATCTTGACGCCGTAGTGGTGGCCGTGGGTGTAAAAGAACAGCACCCCCGCAAAGGGGGCCAGCCCTTCGGCCGGGTCGGGGTAGCCGACGTCGCAGTTGCCGCGCACGCGGTAGACCGGGCAGGGCAGCGGCGTTTTGCGCAGTTCCAGCGCGGTGTCCAGGTCGTACAGGCCGTCGCCCAAAAAGAACAGGGCGTCGGCGGGCTCGTTTTGCAGCACCCAGCGCAGGTCGCGCAGGCGGCCGTGCACGTCGCTGATGACAAGGATCTTGGCGGTATCGGGCATGGAAGAAGTCCTTTCTTA
>DXEI01000071.1 GCA_019115045.1 Candidatus Gemmiger excrementipullorum
AAATCGCTGCAAAGCGACAGCTGCAAGGCAGAGGGTCGCAGCACTCCTTGGTGGAATGCAAGACCCGATAACGCAGCAGATGCCGCTTTGCAGGCAGAGTTTTGCGGCTTTGTTTTCTTATGGAACCGCGCGTAATTTGTACGGGATCTTGGGTCGTCAGATGAGAAAGATGGCAAAAAGACGCCTGCCCGGGCAGGCAGCACTCCTTTCCGGGAAAATTCGCAGCGCGTCAGGCCATGTGGTCGTCCAGCCAGGTCAGGACGTAGTCGAACACTTCCTGGCGGTTGGTCTCGTTGTGCAGTTCGTGGCGCGCACCCTCCCAGATCTGGCAGGTCAGGTCGCGCACGCCGGCGTCGCCCAGCATGGCCCAGACCTTGCGCACGCCCGCGCCGTAGTCCCCCACCGGGTCGGCGTCGCCGGCGATGAGCAGCACCGGCAGGTCTTTGTCGAGGGCCTGCGCCCACTGTTTGCGGTTGACATGGTTGAGCGTGGCCAGCATCTCGCGGTAGGTGCCCACCGTAAACGGGAAGGTGCACAGTGGGTCGGCGTCATAGGCTTGGACCACCGCGTCGTCGCGGCTGATCCAGGCATTGCGCGAGGCCGCCCCGGGGATGCGCTTGCAGTAGCTGCCGAGGTTGAGCTGCACGAACGCCTGCGATACGGCGCGGTCGCCGCGCACCGCGGCCACAACCGCAGCCAGCGCCTGCCCCAGTTGGTTGAGCAGCCCCGGCCCCCGCGTGCCCGAAAGGATCAGCCCGCGGATGGTGGCGGGCCATTGCTCGGCATACCAGCGCGCGTAAAAGCTGCCCATGCTGTGGCCGTACAAAAACACCGGCAGGCCGGGGAATTTTTGGTGCAGCAGGGCGTTCATGGTATGCAGGTCCTGCACAAGATAGCGCCGGCCGCCCGGCGTGCCGTAAAAGCCCAGTTCGCCGGGGCGGGCGGTGTCGCCGTGGCCCAGGTGGTCGTTGCCGGCCAGCGCGATGCCGTGGGCGGCGTAAAACTGCGCCATCGGCTCATACCGGCGCACATACTCGCACATGCCGTGGCTGAGCTGCAGCACGGCGCGCACCGGCACGCCCGGCATGGTATACACCACCGCCGCGCTGGTGTGCTGCCCGTCGGCCGAGGGGAACTGCAGGGGTTCGCAGGTAAGCTGCGGCATCGGTCATGCCTCCTTTTATTCCGGTTCGCCTTTGATCTTTTTCCAGTATTGGGCAAAGGCCTGTTCGTTTTTGTTGTCGCCGGGTTCGTAATACCGACGCCCGCGGATGGCATCGGGCAGGTATTGCTGCGGCGTCCAGTGGTGCGGGAAGTCGTGCGGGTAGAGGTAGTGCTGCCCCTTGACCTTGGCGTCGGCGCCGTCGTAGTGTTTGTTTTGCAGCTGCCGCGGGATGGGCCCCGTGCGCCCGGCCTGCACGTCGGCCATGGCGGTGTTGATGCCGTTGTACGCCGCGTTGGATTTGGGGGCCGTCGCCACCAGGACCACGGCGTCAGCCAGCGGGATGCGCGCCTCGGGCAGGCCGACGGCGTTGGCGATGTCGACGGCCGCCTTGACGATGGGGATGATCTGCGGCCAGGCCAGGCCGACATCCTCACACGCGCAGACCATCAGGCGGCGGCAGGCGCTGGGCAGGTCGCCGGCTTCCAGCAGGCGCGCGAGGTAGTGCAAAGCAGCGTCGGGGTCCGACCCGCGCATGGATTTCTGGTAGGCCGATACGATGTCGTAGTGGTCGTCGCCCAGTTTGTCGTAGCGCATGGCGGTGCGCACGGCTACCTGCTGCACCATGTCCAGCGTGACGGTGCGGCAGCCGTTTTCCACCGGGGCGGCGGTGACGGCAAATTCCAGGTTGCCCAGCGCCTTGCGCATATCGCCGCCGGCGCTCTGGGCCAGGTAGTCCAGCGCGTCGTCGGGGATCATGACGGGGACCTGATCCTCGGCCCCCAGGCGGGCGGCCGCGTTCTGCACGCCGCGGCGGATGTCGGCCGTCGTCAGCGACTTGAACTCAAACACCGTGCAGCGCGAGAGCAGCGCGTTATATACATAAAAGTAAGGGTTCTCGGTCGTGGAAGCGATGAGGGTGACGGTGCCCTGCTCGACACATTCCAGCAGGCTTTGCTGCTGGCGTTTGTTGAAGTACTGGATCTCGTCGAGGTAAAGCAGGATGCCGCCCTGCGCGCCCAACGTGCCGATGTCCGCCAGCACCGATTTGATGTCGCTGGTGGAGGCCGTCGTGCCGTTGAGCTTGTGCAGCTGCATGCCGCTGGACGTGGCAATGATGTTGGCTACCGTCGTTTTGCCCACGCCGGACGGCCCGTAAAAGATCATGTTGGGGATATGCCCGCTTTCGATGGTGCGGCGAAACACCTGCCCTTTGCCCAGCAGATGCTGCTGGCCGCAGACTTCATCCAGCGTGCGCGGACGCAGCCGCTGTGCCAATGGTTCCATGCGATCCCCCTCCTTTTGTATACAGGGCGGGCCGCCGCGCGCCGGGGCGGCGCAGGGTCGGCCCTACCCCTTGATTATACGGTATCGCCGTGGTAGAATCAAGAGAAAGAAGTGGAAACGGAGCGAACGCTGTGACAAAAAAGGAACTGGCGCAGATCTGTATCGAGCGCCTGAAACGCGAGTACCCGCTGGCTGCCTGCACGCTGGACTACGACCACGCCTGGCAGCTGCTGGTGGAGGTACGCCTGGCCGCCCAATGCACCGACGCCCGCGTCAACGTGGTGGTGCAGGACCTGTTTGCCCGCTACCCCAGCGTGGAAGCGCTGGCCGCCGCCACGCCGGAGGAGATCGAGGCCATCGTCAAGCCGTGCGGGCTGGGGCGCAGCAAAGCGCGGGATATTTCGGCCTGTATGCGCATGCTG
Organism: Candidatus Gemmiger excrementipullorum; assembly: GCA_019115045.1. Taxonomy (GTDB): domain Bacteria; phylum Bacillota; class Clostridia; order Oscillospirales; family Ruminococcaceae; genus Gemmiger; species Gemmiger excrementipullorum. The sequence goes on from DXEI01000071.1 coordinate 2,872, forward strand.
CGCGACGAGTACGGCGGCAAGGTGCCCGACGACTTTGACGCGCTGCTGAAACTGCCCGGCGTGGGACGCAAAAGCGCCAACCTGATCATGGGCGATGTGTTCGGCAAACCGGCCATCGTCACCGACACCCACTGCATCCGCCTGTGCAACCGCATCGGTTTGGTGGACGGCGTCAAGGAGCCTGCCAAGGTGGAACGCGCGCTGTGGAAGATCATCCCGCCGGAGGAAGGCAGCGATTTCTGCCACCGGCTGGTCTACCACGGCCGCGCCGTCTGCACGGCGCGCACCGCGCCCTATTGCGCGCGCTGCTGCCTGCGGGATGTCTGCCGCACCGGAAAGGAAGCTGCCGATGCAAACGCCGACTGAGACCCCGCTGGGCGGCGCGCTGCGCAGCCAGCAGACCGCCGAGTGGCTGCTGCAGCAGCTGCGCAGCGGGCAGCTGGCCGGGGCGGTACAGCTGCCCAGCGAGCAGGAACTGGCCGGGATGCTGGGCGTCAGCCGCACGGTGGTACGCGACGCGCTGAGCGTGCTGGAGCGCGCCGGGTATATGGAGCGCGTGCGCGGCATCGGCACGCTGGTCAACCGCGAGGTGCTGGAAGCCGACAACCGCCTGGACCAGAAGATCGAGTTTTACAGTATGATCCGCGCCGCCGGGTACGAGCCGCATAGCGATACGGTATCCGTCACGCGCGAGACTGCCGCCCCGGCGCTGGCCAAGCGCCTGGCGCTGCCCGCCGGGCAGGAGCACACGCTGGTGTTTGTGCGGCGGCGCGTGCTGGCCGGGGACCGGCCGGTGCTGCACTCGACCGATATCTTCCCGCTGGCGCTGCTGGGCGGGCGGCGGCCCGACACGCTGGATTTTACGCAGCCGATCTTTACGCTGCTGCAAACCATCTGCGGCCTGGAAGTGACCAAAACGCTGGCCCACCTGCGCGCGGTGCCCGGCCCCCCGGCGGTGCGCCGCCAGCTGGAACTGCGCGCCGACCAGGCGCTGATGCAGCTGGACGAGACCTGCTACACCCGCCTGTGCCAGCCGGTGCTGTGCTGCCGCACGCTGTATACCGACTTTTTTGATTTTTCCATCGTGCGCAAGCTGCTGTAAAAAGCCCGGCGCGCCTTTGCCCGCAACGCACCCTGCAAGAGAGGAGCCTGTATGAGACATCTGATCGACCCGGCGGATTTCACGCTGGAAGAAACGCTGCGCCTGATGGACCTGGCCGACCGCATCCATGACGACCCGGCCGCCTACCGCGACGTGGCGTACCGCAAACGCCTGGCCTCGCTGTTTTATGAGCCGAGCACCCGCACCCGGCTTTCGTTTGAGGCGGCGATGCTCAACCTGGGCGGGCAGGTGCTGGGCTTCCCCGACGGGGGCGTGTCCAGCGCCAGCAAGGGCGAGACGGTGGCCGACACCATCCGCATCGTCAGCTGCTACGCCGACATTGCGGCGATGCGCCACCCCAAGGAGGGCGCGCCGCTGCGGGCTGCGCGCTACAGCCGCATCCCGGTCATCAACGCCGGGGACGGCGGCCACAGCCACCCCACCCAGACGCTGCTGGACATGATGACGATCCGCCGCCGCAAAGGCAGGCTGGACCACCTGACGATCGGGTTTTGCGGCGACCTCAAGTTCGGGCGCACCGTGCACAGCCTGATCAAGAGTTTGTCCCGCCTGCCGGGCATGCGGTTCGTGCTGATCTCGCCCGAAGAGCTGCGCGTGCCGGATTATATCATCAGCGAGATTTTGACGCCCAACGGCATCGACTATGTCGAGACGCGCAGCCTTGAAGAAGCGCTGCCGGAGCTGGATATTTTGTACATGACCCGCGTGCAGCGCGAGCGCTTTTTTAACGAGGAAGATTACATCCGCCTAAAAAACAGCTACGTGCTGACCAAGGACAAGCTGGCGCTGGCCCGCGACGATATGGCCGTGCTGCACCCGCTGCCGCGCGTGAACGAGATCACGCTGGATGTGGACGACGACCCGCGCGCCGCCTACTTTGAGCAGGCGCAAAACGGCGTGTACATGCGCATGGCGCTGATCATGACGCTGCTGGGGCTCAAGGACCCCAAGACCGGGGAGGTGGCTTTTGATGTTAACGGTTGATGAAATTTTGAACGGCGTGGTCATCGACCACATCACGGCCGGCACCGGCCTGGCGCTGTACCACATGCTGGAACTGGAAAAGCTGCAGGACGCCAGCGTGGCGCTGCTGCAAAATGTGCGCAGCCAGAAAAGCGGCAAAAAGGACATCATCAAGATCGAGGGCGACGTCAGCCGGCTGAACTTTGACATGCTGGGGTATCTGGACCCGCAGATCACCATCACCGTCATCGAGGGCGGGCACATCGTGCGCAAGATCCGCCCCCAGCAGCCGCAGCGGCTGGTCAACGTCATCAAGTGTACCAACCCCCGCTGCATCACCTCGATGGAGGAAGGCTGCGACCATATCTTTGAGCTGACGCCCAGCGGCCGTTACCGCTGCGTCTACTGCGAGCAGGAGTTCCGCGTAAAACCGTGACGCCTGTCTCTGCGCCGGGCTGCCGCCCGGCGCTTTTTTGCGGGTCCGTGTCCGTCATTATGCACAAAATCCTTCCACGTTTTTACTTTTTATGATTGCTTTCTTGGGCGGCATCCCTTATAATAAACAGTAGCAAAACACTACAAACGGAGGAACTGCCCCTATGATACGACTCTCTATCGAGACGCCTGACCGCGCGCAGCAGGTCGTGCAGGATCTGTGCCGCGATATGGGCCACCGCATCGCCGCCAACCCGCCGGGGCTGTGCCCGGTGGACCTGGCACTCAACTTTCTGCGGCTGTGCCACGCGCAGACCTGCGGCAAATGCGTACCCTGCCGCATCGGGCTTTCGCAGCTGGAAACGCTGCTGGAAAGCGTGCTGGACCAGAACGCCGACGAAGCCACCATCGACCTGATCGAGCAGACGGCCGCCGCCATCGTGGACTCGGCCGACTGCGCCATCGGCTACGAGGCCGCCGCCATGGTATTGCAGGGCGTGCGCGGCTTCCGCGAGGATTATGAGGAGCACGCCCGCTACGGGCGGTGCATCTGCTCGCTTAAACAGCCGGTGCCCTGCGTGACGGTATGCCCGGCGCACGTCGATATCCCCGGCTACATCGCGCTGGTGCGCGAAGGCCAGTACGACGATGCCATGGCGCTGATCCGCAAGGACAACCCCTTCCCGCATTCCTGCGCGTATGTCTGCGAGCACCCGTGCGAGCGCCAGTGCCGCCGCCGCCTGGTGGACGACGCCGTCAACATCTGCGGCCTGAAACGCTACGCGGCCGACCATGCCGCCGGCACCCCGCCCCCGCCCCCGGCCGAGGAGACCGGCAAGCGGGTGGCTGTCATCGGCGGCGGGCCCAGCGGCCTGACGGCGGCGTACTACCTGCGGCTGATGGGCCACAGCATCACGGTGTTTGAGCAGCGCGAAAAGCTCGGCGGCATGCTGCGCTACGGCATCCCCGACTACCGCCTGCCGCCCGACGTATTGCAGCGCGACCTCGATTACATCGAAGCCACCGGCATTGAGGTGCGCACCGGCGTCTGCGTGGGCAAGGACGTGCAGCTGGCCGAATTGCAGCGCGAGTACGACGCCTTGTACATCGCCATCGGCGCGCACGCCGACAAAAAGCTGGGCCTGGAAGGCGAGGACAGCAAGAACGTGCTTTCCGCCGTGGAGTTTTTGCGCAACTGCGGCGAGGGCCACGCCCCCGACTTTACCGGCAAGCGCGTCGTCATCATCGGCGGCGGCAACGTCAGCATGGACGCCACGCGCACGTCGATCCGCCTGGGGGCCGAGAGCGTGACCTGCGTCTACCGCCGCCGCGTCGACGACATGACCGCCCTGCCCGAGGAGATCGAGGACGCACTGGCCGAAGGCTGCCAGATCCTGCCGCTGCAGGCCCCGGCGCGCATTGAAGCCAACGAGAATGGCGAGGTCTGCGCGCTGTGGACCCGCCCGCAGATCATTGGCGGGTACGGCCGCGACGGCCGCCCGGCCCCGCGCGACGCCAAACAGAAAGAGTTCCGCCTGCCCTGCGATTACCTGATCATCGCCATCGGGCAGCGCATCGAGTCCGACGAATTTGAAAAAGGCGGCATCGGCACGACGCGCGGCGCACTGAAAGCCGACCTTTCGGGCTATGTGCCCGGCACGCCCAACGTGTTTGCCGGCGGCGACGCCGTAACCGGCCCGGCCACCGTCATCCGCGCCGTGGCCGCGGGCAAGGTCAGCGCCGCCAACATCGACAGTTTCCTGGGGTATGCCCATACCATCGGCACCGATGTCAAGATCCCCCCGGCCAAGCTTTCCAACACGCCGCCGTGCGGGCGCATCCAGCTCAAGAGCCGCAACCCGATGGAAGCGCGCGGCGATTTTGCGCTGGCCAGCTGCGGCATGACCGAGGAGGAAGCCCTGCAGGAAGCCAGCCGCTGCCTGCGCTGCGACCACTTCGGCTACGGCATCTTTAAAGGAGGGAGGACGACGCAATGGTAAACGTCACTGTCAACGGTACCGCCGTACAGGTGCCCGAGGGCACCACGATCCTGAACGCCGCCAAGGCCGCCGGGGTGGATATCCCCCACCTGTGCTACCTCAAGGACCTCAACGAGATCGGCGCCTGCCGCGTCTGCTGTGTGGAGATCGAGGGCGAGCGCAACCTGGTACCCAGCTGCAACAACCCGGTGTTTGAGGGCATGGCCATCCACACCAACACCGACCGCGTGCGCCGCACCCGGCGCATCAACGTCGAACTGATCTTGAGCCAGCACGACTGCCACTGCGCCACCTGCCCGCGCAGCGGCAACTGCCACCTGCAAAACGTCGCCAACGACCTGGGCATTTTGGAGAACCCCTACCCCGCCGACCTTGTGACCGGCGCGCGCGCCTTGTGGCCCAAAGATTTCCCGCTTTACCGCGACGCCAACAAGTGCATCAAGTGCATGCGCTGCATCCAGGTGTGCGATAAGATCCAGGGCGTGCATGTGTGGGATCTTTCCGGCACCGGCAGCCGCACCCGCGTCGACGTCAGCGGCATGCGCCGCATCAAAGAGAGCGACTGTGCTTTGTGCGGCCAGTGCATCACCCACTGCCCCACCGGCGCGCTGCGCGAGCGCGACGACACCCGCAAGGCGTTTGACGCCATTGCCGACCCCGACAAGATCACCGTGGTGCAGATCGCGCCCGCGGTGCGCACCGCCTGGGGCGAGAACCTGGGCCTGACGCCGGAGCAGGCCACCGTGCACCGCATTGTGGCGGCGCTGCGGCGGCTGGGCTTTGACTATGTGTTCGACACCTCTTTCAGCGCCGATCTGACGATCATGGAGGAAGGCACCGAGTTCTTGCACCGCTACCAGGCGGGCGAGACGCGCGACCTGCCGATGTTCACGAGTTGCTGCCCCGGCTGGGTGCGTTACCTCAAGAGCCATTACCCGCAGTGGACCGACCGGCTTTCGACCGCCAAGAGCCCGCAGCAGATGTTCGGCGCAGTGACCAAGAACTACTTTGCCCGCAAACTGGGCGTAACGCCGGATAAGCTGTACTGCGTTTCCATCATGCCCTGCGTGGCCAAAAAACAGGAATGCGAGCTGCCCACGATGCACACCGAAGCCGGGCGCGACGTGGATCTGGTGCTGACGACGCGCGAACTGGTGCGCATGATCCGTGCCGAGCGCATCCACCCCGAGACGCTGCCCGAGGAAGCGTTTGACTCGCCCCTGGGCACCTTTACCGGCGCGGGCGTCATTTTTGGCGCGACCGGCGGCGTGATGGAAGCCGCGCTGCGCAGCGCATACTACCTGGTCAACGGCAAAAACCCCAAACCTGACGCCTTTAAAGCCGTGCGCGGCAGCGCCGGCACGCCGGGTTGGACCGAGGCGGAATTTGAACTGTGCGACGGCGCTGTGGTGCGCACTGCCGTAGCCAGCGGGCTGGGCAACACCCACCGCCTGCTGGAGGCCATTGCCAACGGCAAAGCCCACTATGATTTTGTGGAGATCATGGCCTGCCCGGGCGGCTGCGCGGGCGGCGGCGGCCAGCCGCAGAACCTCGACGATGAGGAGCGCGCGGCCGAGCGCGGCCAGCGCCTGTACGCGCTGGACAAATGCAGCACGCTGCGTTTCAGCCACGAAAACCCCGAGATCCAGGCATTGTACAGCGACGCTTTGGGCGAGCCCGGCAGCGAACTGGCCGAGGATTGGCTGCACACCGACCACCACGGCTGGGAGATGCCGCGCAGCGAAGCGTGAGACCCCGCTGCAAAACACGATAAAATGACCCCTGGCCCCGGCAGATGCCGGGGCCAGTTTTTTCATGTTGGGTCCACTGCCCAAAAGCCCCCGGGAACCGGTATGAACCCGGCCGGGCAAGGAAGCCCACGTCCCGTCAGACACAGGCGGCGAGGTCTTTCTCCTGCAAAACGATGCCGCCGCCGGGCGCGGCGTCCGCCGTGTAGACTGTGCCCTGCCGGGCGGTGCCGGCGGCGATGCGGTCGGCGAGGGCCTGTTCCACCGCGCGGCTGACGGTGCGCCGCAGCTCCCGCGCGCCGTAGGGCGGCACGCTGTCCCCCGCCAGGCAGCGCGCGGCGGCCGGGGTGTGGTGCAGCGTGTAGCCCTGCTTGGCGGCGCGTTCCTCCAATTCGCAGAGCAGGCGGTCGGCAATGGACGCCAGCTGCTGCGGGCCCAGCGGGTCAAACAGCACGGTCTCGTCCAGGCGGCCCAGCAGCTCGGGGCGGAAAAACGCCTTGACCTCCTGCAGGGCCTGCTTGCCGCGGCGCGCAGTCTCCTGCCCGGCGGCGCCAAAGCCGACCGGCGCGGTCTGCCCGCTGAGGCAGCGCGCCCCCAGATTGGAGGTGAGCAGGATGATGGTGTTGGAAAAATCCGCCCTGCGGCCCTGGGCGTCGGTCAGGCTGCCATCCTCCAGAATTTGCAGCAGCAGGTTCTGGATATCCCCGTGCGCTTTCTCGACCTCGTCAAACAGCACGACGCTGTAGGGGCGGCGGCGCACGGCTTCGGTCAGCTGGCCGCCCTCGTCATGGCCGACATAGCCCGGCGGCGCGCCCAGCAGCCGGGCGACGGTGTGGCGCTCCATATATTCTGACATATCAAAGCGCAGCAGCGCTTTTTCGCTGCCAAACCAGCACTTGGCCAGCGTGCGGGCCAGCTGGGTCTTGCCCACGCCGGTGGGCCCCAAAAACAGCATGGCGCCGATGGGCCGGTGGGCGTCACGCAGGCCGGTGCGGCTGCGGCGGATGGCGGCGGCCACGGCGTGCACGGCCTGCGGCTGGCCGACGACCTCGGCCGCCAGGCGGGCCTCGAGGTTGGCCAGGCGTTCACGCTCGGCTTCGCCGACGCGCTCGGCCGGGACGCCGCTGGCCTTGCTGACGACGCGGGCGATGTCCGCCGGCTGCAGGCGATGCGGCGGGGCCGTATCCTCGGCGCTGGCAATACGCAGCGCGGCGGCGGCTTCGTCCAAAAGGTCGATGGCTTTGTCCGGCAGGTAGCGCCCCGGCAGGTACCGCACGCTGAGCTCCACCGCCGCGTGGATGGCCTCCGGCGGGATGGTCACGCCGTGGTAGCGCTCATACCGGGGCATCAGCCCGCGCAGGATGGTCTCGGCGTCGGCGGGGGCGGGTTCCTCCACCATCACCTTGCCAAAGCGGCGCTCCAGCGCGGCATCCTTGGCGATGGTCTTGCGGTATTCCTCCACCGTCGTCGCGCCGATGAGCTGGATCTCGCCGCGGGCCAGCATCGGTTTGAGGATGCTGGCGGCGTCGATGGCACCCTCGGCCGCGCCGGCCCCGGCAATAAGGTGGATCTCGTCGATAAACAGGATGGTGGCGTGGTCGCGGTAGAGTTCTTCCAGCAGGCTTTTGAAGCGTTCCTCAAAATCGCCGCGGTACTTGGTGCCCGCCACCATGGCCGACATATCCAGCGCCAGCACCCGCTTGCCGCGCAGCGACGGCGTGATCTGCCCCGCCGCGATGCGCTGAGCCAGCGCTTCGGCCAGGGCGCTTTTGCCGACGCCGGGTTCCCCCAGCAGGCAGGGGTTGTTTTTCTGCCGGCGGCAGAGGATCTCGACCATGCGTTCCAGTTCGGCGTCGCGGCACAGCACGGGGTCCAGGCGGCCTTCCTGCGCCAGGCGCGTCAAGTCGCGGCCGTATTTTTCGCTGGGTTTGCCGCCGCGCGCTGCCGCCATGCGCGGGGCGGCGGGCAGCGTCATCTGGCCCGAGAGGCGGCGGCATTCCCGCGCGGCCTGCGGTACTTCCACGCCCAGCGACGCCAGCCAGGCGCTGGCCGTGCAGGCGGAATCTTCCAGCATGGCGCACAGCAGGTGTTCGTTCTCGGCTTTGGGGGCGCTGGCCGCGTGCGCGCCCAGCACGGCAAACTCCATCGCTTTGCGCATTTCGGGCGCAAGGTCGCTCCGGCGCAGGCAGCGCGGCTGCCCGGTACAGCTGCGCGCCTGCACGCAGGCGCGCAGCGCGGATTCGGTGATATGTTTGCGGTGCAAAAAATCGGCCGCCGGGCCCTGCGCGGTCTGCAGCATGGCCAGCAGCAGGTGGCCGGTGTCGGCCGCCGTGCACCCCTGCCGCCCGGCCAGCACCACCGCCGTGTACAGCGTGTGCGCCGCCGCGCGGGAAAACCCTTTATAGTAGCAAAACAGCATCCCTGTGCCTCCTGATATGGTGTCTACAGCAAGTATAGGCGGCAGTGGGACAAATAATCCTCGAAAGAGGGCGCTTCCTGCCATGACAAAGCGGCAAAACTGTGGTATACTGTGGGGGTATACTGTAAAAAACGATGGAACGGAGTGGTCCTTTTCATGCACAAGTTGCTGCGCTACCTGAAAGGCTACGAAAAGCAAGCCTTGCTGGCGCCGCTGTTCAAGATGCTGGAAGCCTGTTTTGAGCTGTTCGTACCGCTGGTCGTGGCCAGCATCATCGACACCGGCATCAAAAACAGCGACACCGTCTTTATCTGGCAGCGCTGCGGCCTGCTGGTGCTGCTGGCGGTCATCGGCCTGACCTGCAGCTTAACAGCCCAGTATTTTTCGGCCAAGGCGGCGCTGGGGTTTGGCACGGCGCTGCGCAAAGACCTGTTCCGGCATATTGACACGCTGAGCTACAGCGAGCTGGACGGCATCGGCACGCCGACGCTGGTCACCCGCATGACCAGCGACATCAACCAGGTGCAAAACGGCGTCAACCTGACGCTGCGTCTGCTGCTGCGCTCGCCCTTTATCGTCATCGGCGCGCTGATCATGGCGTTTTCCATCAGCCCGAAACTGACGCTGCTGTTCGTGGCGGCCACGGCGGTCATCTCGCTGATCATCTGGCTCATCATGCGCGCCACGGTGCCCATCTACCACCAGGCGCAGAACGGCCTGGACCGCGTGACGCTGCTGACGCGGGAAAACTACGTCGGCGCCCGTGTCGTGCGCGCCTTTGCACGCCAGGCCGACGAACTGGCGGATTTTGTGCAGACCAACGACCGCCTGAAGGCGATCCAGTGGAAGGCGGGGCGCATCTCGGCCCTGATGAACCCGCTGACCTACCTCGTCGTCAACCTGACGGTCATTGCGCTGCTGCTGGCCGGCGGGCGCGAGGTCGACACCGGCACACTGACGCAGGGCGAGGTCATCGCGCTCATCAATTATATGAGCCAGATTTTGCTGAGCCTGCTGCGCCTGGCGGACCTGGTCATCTCGGTGACGCGGGCGCTGGCCAGCGGCATGCGCGTCAATGAAATTTTGAACACCGCCACCACGATGCCCGACCCCGCCGCAGCCGACCTGGAAGCCGTGGCAGACGCCCCGGCCGTCGCCTTTGACGGCGTGACCTTTGCCTACCGCGGCGCGGGCGGCCCCAGCCTGACCGATGTTTCCTTCACGGCAGTCCCTGGCGAGACCGTGGGCGTCATTGGCGGTACCGGCAGCGGCAAAACGACGCTGATCGACCTCGTCGCGCGCTTTTACGATGCGCAGACCGGCGGCGTGCGGCTGTTTGGGCATGAGATCGCGCAGTACGGCTTTGCCCAGCTGCGGCGGCTGATCGGCATTGTGCCGCAGCAGGCGATGCTGTTTACCGGCACCATCCGCGACAATATGCGCTGGGCCGCGCCCAACGCCACCGACGAGGAGATCTGGGCGGCGCTGGAGATCGCCCAGGCGGCCGATTTTGTGCGCGGCAAGCCCGCCGGGCTGGACGAACCGGTGGAGACCGCCGGGCGCAATTTCTCGGGCGGGCAGCGCCAGCGGTTGACCATCGCCCGCGCGCTGGTTCCCAAACCCAAAATTTTGATCCTGGACGACAGCGCTTCGGCGCTGGACTTTGCCACCGACGCCGCGCTGCGCAAAGCGCTGAAAGAGCAGACGCAGGGCATGACGGTGTTCATCGTCTCGCAGCGCGCGGCCAGCGTGCAGCGCGCCGACCATATCCTGGTGCTGGACGACGGCGCGCTGGTGGGCGACGCCCCCCACGCCGAGCTGCTGCGCAGCTGCCCGGTCTACCATGAGATCTGCCTGAGCCAGCTGAGCAAAGAGGAGGTGGCCAAAACGCTATGAGCCAAGTACAGAGCAAGACCTTTTCGCGCCGCTCTACGGTCCGGCGCGTGCTGGCCCTGATCCGCCCGTACGCCGGGCTGGTCGCCCTGACGCTGACGCTGGCGGTCGTCACGGTGGTGACGACGCTGCTGGCGCCGGTCATCTCCGGCAAGGCGGTGGACCTGATCCTCGGCCCCGGGCAGGTGGATTTTGCCGGCGTCGCCAAGCTGGCCGTGGCCATGGCGGCGACGATCGCCTGCACATCGCTGGCCCAGTGGCTGATGAACGTCGTCAACAACCGCATCACGTTCCAGGTCGTGCGCGACATCCGCGTCAAGGCGTTTGCCCACCTGGAAGTGCTGCCGCTGAAATATATGGACGCCCACCGCCCCGGCGACGCCATCAGCCGCATCACCACCGATGTCGAGCAGTTCAGCGACGGTTTGCTGATGGGCTTTACCCAGCTGTTCACCGGCTTGCTGACCATCCTGGGCACGCTGGGCGTGATGCTTTCCATCGACTGGCGCATCGCGCTGGTGGTCGTGGCGCTTACGCCGCTTTCCATCTTTGTGGCGCGGTTCATCGCCACCCACACCTACGCGATGTTCAAGGTGCAGAGCGAGACGCGCGCCGAGATGACGAGTTTGGTCGAAGAACTCGTCGGCAACGCGCACCTGGTGCGGGCATTCGGGTACGAGAACCGCGCCGAAGCCCGGTTTGCGCGCGTCAACCTGGATCTGCAGAAATGCGGCGTGCGCGCGGTATTTTTCTCTTCGCTGACCAACCCCTGCACCCGCTTTGTCAACGCGCTGGTCTATGCCGCCGTCGGCGTGCTGGGCGCGTTTGCGGCCATCGCCGGCGGGCTGACCGTGGGCGAGCTCTCGGTCTTTTTGAACTACGCCAACCAGTACACCAAGCCGTTCAATGACATCTCCGACGTCATGACCGAGCTGCAGAACGCGCTGGCCTGCGCGCAGCGGGTGTTTGACCTTATCGACGAGGATCCCATCCGCCCCGACGCGCCAGACGCCGCCGTGCTGCCGATGGGCGCCGGCAGCGTGGAGTTTGAGCACGTCAAGTTCCGCTATGTGCCCGACGTGCCGCTGATCGAGGATATGAACCTGCGCGTCTGGCCCGGGCAGCGCATCGCGCTGGTGGGCCCCACCGGCTGCGGCAAGACGACGCTGGTCAACCTGCTGATGCGGTTTTATGAGATCAACGGCGGCTGCCTGAAAGTGGACGGCCACCCCATCGACGCCGTCACGCGCGACAGCCTGCGCGCCAACCTGGGCATGGTCCTGCAGGAGACCTGGCTCAAAGCCGGCACCATCGCCGACAACATCGCCTACGGCAAGCCTGACGCCACGCGGGAGGAGATCGTCGACGCCGCCAAGCGCGCCCGCGCGCACAGCTTTATCTGCCGCCTGCCCCAGGGGTACGACACCGTCGTGGCCGAGGACGGCGGCAACATCAGCCAGGGCCAGCGCCAGCTGCTGTGCATCGCCCGCGTCATGCTGCGCCGCCCGCCGATCTTGATCTTGGACGAGGCGACGTCCAGCATCGACACCCGCACCGAGGTGCTGGTGCAGGATGCGTTTGAGGAATTGATGAAAGGCCGCACGAGCTTTATTGTGGCGCACCGCCTTTCCACCATCAAAAACGCCGACCAGATCCTGGTGATGAAAGCCGGCAACATCATTGAGCGCGGCACCCACGACGAGCTGCTGGCCAGGGGTGGCTTCTACGCGAACCTGTACGAGAGCCAGTTCGCCAAAGCCTGACCTGGTACAATATATAAACATAGAGGAGTGTAGAAAGATGAGTACGACGAGCATCCCCGCCAACTACAAAAGCCTGCTGGGCCTGTACGACACCCAGAAAGCCATCGGTTTGATCAAGACGATCTTCCAGGAAAAGCTGTGCCTGGCGCTGCACCTCAAGCGCGTGACGGCCCCGCTGTTTGTGCTGCACGGCAGCGGTTTCAACGACGATCTGAACGGCGTGGAGCGCCCGGTCGACTTTGACGTGCCCTGCCTGGACGGCCGGGCCGAGATCGTGCACAGCCTGGCCAAGTGGAAGCGCTTTGCGCTGTACAAGTATGGGTTCCGCCCCGGGCAGGGTCTGGTGACCGACATGAACGCCGTGCGCCGCGACGAGGACGTGGACAACCTGCACAGCATCTACGTCGACCAGTGGGACTGGGAGCGCGTCATCACCGCCCGCCAGCGCACACTGCCCTTTTTGCAGGATACCGTGCGCGACATCGTGGACGCGGTGTGCGCGACGTCTGACGAACTGCGGTGGAAGTTCCCGGCGCTCAAGCGCATCCACTTAACGCGCGAGGTCACCTTTGTCACGACGCAGCAGCTGGAGGACGCCTACCCTGCCCTGACGCCCAAGGAACGCGAGAACGAATTTGCCAAGGCGCACGGCACCATCTGCATTTTGCAGATCGGCGGCAAACTACACAGCGGCCAGAAACACGACGGCCGCGCGCCCGACTATGACGACTGGACGCTGAACTGCGATATCCTGTTCTGGCATAAACCGTTGCAGTGCGCGCTGGAACTTTCCAGCATGGGCATCCGCGTCGATGCCGACGCTTTGCGCCGCCAGCTGGATGAGGCCGGCTGCCCCGAGCGCGCCGAACTGCCGTTCCACAAAATGCTGCTGGACGGCACGCTGCCGCTGACGATGGGCGGCGGCATTGGCCAGAGCCGCCTGTGCATGCTGCTGCTGGGCAAAGCCCACGTGGGCGAGGTGCAGGTGAGCCTGTGGGACGACGCCACCCTGGCCGCCTGCCGCGAGGCCGGCGTGGAATTGCTGTAAATACCGGAAAAAGCCCCCGCCCTGCAAAACGATGCCGTTTTGCAGGGCGGGAGCCTTTTGCAGCGGGGTGCGTAGGCAGGAAAAACGGTTGCCGCGCACAGTGCGGCGTGCTATACTGCATACATAGCACGCAATACAGGGAGGCGCCTGCCCATGAAAGACAGGGAGTACGGTTATTTTGGCAAGGGCTGAGCGGGTATGCCCACTACCGCACAGCCTTGAAGCGAACGCAGCGGAAAGGCCAGACGCCCGCCGCCCATGACCCCCAACCCCCGCACGCCGCACCGGGCCCCGACCCCAAGCAGCAAGAGCAGGACGTCCCGTCTGAGGAGGTCTATATCTTCCTGATCGTCGGCGGGCTGGTTCTTGCCTGCGTGGTTTTGGTCGCCATCCAGCAAATGCTGATGCGCCTGTAACGCGCGCCCGCCCCCGGGATGCATATGGTCAACCGCACCGGGCCATGAGAGTTACCCGAAGTGGAAACCAAACCGATCGTTGACCAAAAGTTGACCATTTCAGCCAAAAGCCCCTGATCAAGCCGGAAAAAGAAAGCCGCCGCCCCTGCGCTTTATAACGCAGGAACGGCGGTTTTTGTTTGGAGCCAGCAACAGGAATCGAACCTGCAACCTGCTGATTACAAATCAGCTGCACTGCCAATTGTGCTATGCTGGCGGGGACTTAGTTAGTGTACCACATCCGGCCCGGCGTTGTCAACGCCGGGCATGGCCTGTGCCAGCGCCGCGTAGTGCTGCAGCGTCAGCTGCTCGGGGCGCACGCGCGGGTCCAGGCCGGCGGCTTCCAGCGCCTGCAGCACCTGCGCTTTGGGCAGCTGCAGGCCGTTGGCGATGGCGTTGGCGGCCGTTTTACGGCGCTGAGAGAAGGCGGCGCGGATCAGTGCAAAGTACGCGCGCTCCTGCCCGGCGGGCAGCGCGACCGGCGGCTGCGGGCGGACGTCCAGCCGGATGACCGCGCTGGTGACCGTGGGGGCCGGGTAAAAGCTGCCGGGCTGCACGCTGAACAGCAGCCTGGGCTGCGCGTAGTACGCCACCGCATAGCTGATGGCCCCCGCCTGCCGCGTGCCGGGCGCGGCGCACAGGCGCTGTGCGGCCTCCTTTTGCACCATGACCGTGATGTTTTGGATGGGGAGTTTTTCTTCCAGCAGGCGCATCAGGATGGGGCTGGTGATGTAGTACGGCAGGTTGGCGCACACCGCGACCGGCCGGCCGCCAAACTCGGCGGCCAGCAGCGCTTTGAGGTCGACTTTGAGCACGTCGCCCATGACCAGCTTGAAATTGTCATGGCCGGCCATCGTCTCGGCCAGCAGCGGCTGCAAACGCTGGTCGACCTCGACGCTGACGACCTTGGCCGCGCGCTGGCAGAGCTGCTCGGTCAAGACACCGATACCGGGGCCAACCTCCAGCACGCCCCAGTCGGGGCCGATGCCGGCGGCCTCGGCAATGCGCGGGCAGATGCCGGGGTTGATGATGAAGTTCTGCCCAAACTCTTTGGACAGCGAAAACCCGTACCGCGCGCAGAGGTCGCGGATGGTGGAAAGATCGGTCAGATTGGGCACAGGACGGTTCCTTTCCGCGGCTTACTGCTGCCCCGTCATGCCCATGACCGTGTTGACGGCCCGGCTGATCTGGGGATCGTTTTCGATGGTAAAGTCATAGTAGGCGCTCTGTTCGTCGGTGCTCAGCGTCGCGTCCACGTCGGGCGTCAGGCCGGTGTCGTTCCAGGTCTGGCCTTCGTTATCCAGCAGCAGGCCGACGGTAATATAGGCCGCCGACCCGTCGGAGAAGCTCTGCGCGTCGCTCATCACGACGCCCTTGCCGGCCGTGGTGGTGCCGACAAGGGTGACACCGCTCATTTTATGCAGCGCGTTGGCAAACAGCTCGGCCCCGCCCGCCGTGCTGCCGTTGACCAGGCAGACCATGGGCAACGCGACTGCATCCTCGTCGGACATGCGCAGGTCGGTGACGTTGCCGTCCTTGTCTTCCTGCTGGGCGATCAGCCCCGACGGCACGCAGTAGTCGGCCGCCACCAGCGCGGCGTTGAGGTTTTCGCCGGTGTTGTCGCGCAAATCGAACACCAGGCAGGTCGCGCCCTGCTCCTGCAGGGCGTCGACGGCGTCGCGGAATTCGTTGGCGGTACCGGTGCCGAAGGAGTCGATGTCGATGTACCCGCAGGTGCCCGCCGTGAGCTGGTAGAACACCGTCGGCGTGTTGTAGTTGCTGTGCACAAGGTCCAGCGTCTGCTCCTCACGGTCCGGCGTGAGGTAGGTGATGGTGGTGGTGGTGCCTTCCTCGCCCAGCAGGGCCGAGTTGATGGTAGCGGTATCGGTCATGGTGCGGGTGGACACGCCGTTGATGGCCGTGATGAAACCGCGCACCTGCAGGCCGCCCTCGCTGGCGGGGGAATTGTCATACACGCGGATGATGCGCGCATAGCCGGAGGACGGGTCGTTGACGACCGCCACGCCGATGCCGGTCAAATTGCCGGACTGCACGGCCTGCATCTCGCTGAAAGCGCGGGCGCTGTAGTAGCGGGCGTATTTATCGCTGATGCCCAGCATGTAGCCGGCGGCGATGGTATCGTTGAGGGTGTCCTCATTGATGTCGAAGTATTCATTGGCGCGCACGAAGCGGTCGATCTCGGAGAGTTTGTTGTACTGCCGCTCCTTGTCTTTGACGCTGGAAACGGTGGAGTTGAACATGTTCATCGAGATGACCATGGTGAGCGAGAACGTGACCGCCATGGCGACCAGCGCGATGGTAAAGGCAACGCCCAGACTGATTTTTTTGCTCATGGATCAGAAGGCTCCTTTTGGTTTGGTGGCCGCGTTACGCGGCGAAAGACAGCGAAAACACGATGGTGCTGAACAGGCTGACGATCATCAGCAGCGCGATGAACAGGCAGAACAGACGCACGCCCGTTTTATGCTTGGAGGGTTTCATCGTCCCATACATCCTTTCCTTAGTGGGGGATCCAGTTGGTGACATCGGTCAGCACACCGTTGATCTTCATCTCAAGGTGCAGGTGGTTGCCGGTAGAGTTGCCGGTGGTGCCCACATACCCGATGACCTGGCCCTTGGAAACGTTTTGCCCGGCGCTGACGATGGGGGTGCTGTTCATGTGGGCGTACAGCGTGGAGTAGGTGTTGCCCTCGTCGTCTTTGCCGTGGTAGATCTGCACATAGTTGCCCCAGCTCCAGTGGTAGGTGGCGTCGGTGACGACACCGTCGGCGATGGCGTAGATCTCGGTGCCGCCGGGCGCGGCAAAGTCGGTGCCGCGGTGGCCGCCGCCGCCAAACGCGCAGGAAATGTACTTATAGCTCGGCAGCGCCGGGCCGAAGTTGAGCGAACAGGTCATAGCTGCCTGGCTGTACTTGTTGACCTGCGAGTTGAGGTAGGCGTCCAGTTCGGCGGCAGCCTCGTCCAGCTTTTTGCGGGCTTCGGCAGCCGAGGCTTCCAGGGCATCCTCCCGCGCGTCAGCCTCCGAGATCGTATCGTTCTGCTGCTGGATGCTGACGGCCAGCTCGCCGTGCTTGCCTTCCAGCTCGGCGTTCTGGCTGTCCAGCTCGGCCTTGTAGGTCTCCAGCTCGGCCTTGGCGTTTTCCAGCTCGGTGCGCTGCTGCTCCAGCGCCACGCGCTGGGCCTCGATGTCGTTGCAGATCTCCTCGTCCCGGCTGGACATCTGGTCCAGCGTATCGGCAAAGGTCAGCAGCTCATAGAGGTTGGTCGCGGTGGACAGCAGCGCGATGGAACCGCCATCGTTGAGTTTCTGCATGGCGCGCAGGCGGTCCTTGAAACCTTCGCGCCGGGCGTCGTATTCGGCCTGTTTCTGGTCGACTTCCGCCTGCTTGGCCGTGATCTCCTGCTCTTTGGTATAGATCTCGCCCTCGGTACGGCCGATGAGTTCCGTCAGGGTGCCGATCTGGCCAAGGATGAGATCGGCCTGCTCCTCATACTGGGCCTTGAGTTCCTCGGCGTTTTCGCGGTTGGCGGCGTTCTCGCTGATCTGCTGGTTGAGGGCGTCCAGCTGCTCCTGCGCTTCGTCTTTTTGGGCCTGCAGCTGCGCGCGCTTATCGTCGGCCGCCAGCGCCGGCGTCGCGGTGGACACCGTCAGCGCGACGGCCATCGAGACCGCCAGCAGCGTGGAGACCGTCTTTTTTACAAACGGAGAAAGTTTCATAGTCCCGCCTTTTTCTTTACACGTTCAGATGTTTGCGGATGCTGGTGGCGGTGCCGATGCCGCACAGCACAAAGCCCAGCAGCGCAAAGCCGCCCGCAATGTAATACCAGACGTCGGTAAGCGGCACGAGCTGGCCGCCGAACATCTGCGAAAGGTTGCTGGGATGCTCGGCATACCAGCGGCACAGCGCGTAGTACGCGCCGCAGATGATGCCGGAGGCAAGCGCCGCCGAGATCAGGCCGGAGGCGACGCCCTCGACAAAGAACGGGAAGCGGATGAACCCGTTGGTGGCGCCGACGAGTTTCATGATGCCGATCTCTTTGCGGCGGTTGAACACCGTGATGCGGATGGTGTTGTTGATGACGACGATGCTGACGATGGCCAGCACCGCGACGACCGCATAGCAGGCATAGTTGATGGCGCGCTGCAGCGAGACGAAGATCTCGATCATATCGGTCGGGACGCGCACGTCGTCGACGCCCTCGATCTGGCGCAGCTGGCCGGCCGCCGCCTCGATGTTATCGGGGCTGTCCATCACGACGCGGTAGTTGGGGTAAAACGGGACGTCGTCGGAAAACGCGGCCGCGAGGTCGATGTTCTCCATCTGGGCGTCGTAATACTGCAGCACTTCCTCCGGCGAGAGGTAGGTGACGCCGACGACGTGCTCGGTACTGCGGATGGCCGCGTCAGCGGCGGCGATCTGTTCCTCGCTCGCGTCGGGGCTCATGTAGACGATGGTCAGGTTCTGGTCGCCCATATACTCGACCATGGCGCTGATGTTGACGCCCAGCAGGTAGGCCGCGCCGATCAGCAGCATGCAGACCGTCAGCACGCCCATGGAGGCGAACGTCATCAGCCGGTTGGCGCGCAGGTTGTGCAAACCCTGCCCGACCAGGTAGGTAAAGCTGGAAAAACGCATGGTATCCCCCTCTTTGCAGTGGCGTTATTCGTCGTCGTACTCGTCGTATTCCTGCGCGCGGGCAGCCATCTTGGCGGCGTAGCGGCGGGCGACTTCGGGGTGCGCGGTGTCCGAGGCGACCATGCCGTCGGACAGTGTGATGACGCGGTTGTTGTACTTGGCCGCCAGCTTGTGGACGAGCTCATGCTCGTGCGTGACGACGACGACGGTGATGTTGACTTTGTTGATGGCCTCAAACAGCTGCATGATGTCCATGGACATCTCGGGGTCGATGTTACCTGTCGGCTCGTCGGCGATGATGATCTTGGGGCCGTGCGCCAGGGCGCGGGCCACCGCCACGCGCTGCTGCTCGCCGCCGGAAAGCTCGTCCGGCAGGCGGTCCATCTTATCCTCCAGCCCGACGAGCGAGAGCGCGAACGGCACGCGCGCTTTGATCTTTTTGGTGGAGATGTTGGTCACGCGCATGGCAAAGGCCACGTTCTCGTACACCGTCATGGTGGGGATCAGGCGGAAGTCCTGGAACACGACGCCCATCTGGCGGCGCAGGTAGGGCACCTTGCGGCGCTTGAGCTTGGTCAGGTCCTGCCCGTTGACGAGGACGCGGCCCTCGGTAGGCTTTTCTTCCATCTGGATGAGTTTGAGGAACGTCGACTTGCCTGCGCCGGAATGGCCCAGGATAAAGACGAACTCGCCTTCCTCGATATGGATGTTGATATCTTCCAGCGCTACGTTTTCGTCGTTGTGCGTCTCGTAGGTCTTGGAGACATGTTCAAATTCGATCATTTGGCTTCTCCTGTCGGCATGTTACCTTCCGCATACAGTTACAGTCATACATATAATAGAATACCATGCCGGGCCCCTGCGGTCAAGGCCGGGCCCGGCAGCAAAACGTGAAAATTCTGGGAAGGTTTTTACACCGCCGCCCTGTGTGTCTTAGCGCAGGGTGCGCAGCGCTTTGGGGTAGTGGTTTTTGACGCGCCCGCCGCTGACCTTGCCCCCGCCCAGCGGGAAGCCGTCCACCAGCACGGCGCACCAGCCCGGCGCGGCGGTGGCGGCGGCGATCTCCTCGCCGCGCAGCCAGGCGGCCGTGCGCGGGTCGTCCCGCGTCAGGCGCTCGCAGTTGGCGCACTGCGCGCCCCAGGCCATAAACAGCGCATGGGCGGGTTCAAACCGCTTTTTGACGACGCGCCCCGCCAGCACGCCGCCGCGCACCACGCGCAGACGGGCCAGCGGCAGCGCCTCGCTGCCGGGCGCGGGCAGCAGCACCCACTCCCCCGCTATGGCGGCGGGCCGGCCGGCCAATTGCGGGAAATACTGGGCCGCAAACGCGCCCCACTCGGCCGGGGGCTTGGCCGGGCGCTGGGGTTTGGCGCGCGGCGCAGCGGGCGCGGCGGCCTCCCCCGCCTTTTGCAGCTTGGCCATAAAATGCCCCTCGCCGCCGTCGGCCGGCCAAATACGGCGGCAGTGCGCAGCGGCAAAGCCCGGCGTCTGCGGGGCGCGGTTTGCCTCGCCCGGCTGGCCGAAGCCGCAGCCGGACAGGTCGCAGAGCGCGAACTCCGGGTGGCGCGCCAGAAAGGCCGCCACCTGGGCTTCATCCTCCTGCGGGGCGAAGGTGCAGGTGGAAAACACCAGGATGCCGCCCGGCGCCAGCAGCGCTGCAGCGTCGTCCAGGATGGCCGCCCCCAGCGCAGCGCAATGGTCGACGAGCGCCGCGCTGTGCTGCGCCGCGGCGGCCGGTTCCTTGCGGAACATCCCCTCGCCCGAGCAGGGCGCGTCCACCAGCACGCGGTCAAAACAGCCGGGCAGCGCAGCGGCCAGGCGGGCCGTCGCCTCGTTGGTGACGACGGCGTTGGTCACGCCCAGGCGCTCGAGGTTTTGGCGCAGCGCTTCGGCGCGGGCGGCGTCATACTCATTGGCCAGCAGCAGGCCCTGCCCCTGCAAAGCCGCGGCCAGCTGGCCCGCTTTGCCGCCGGGCGCGGCGCACAGGTCGGCCACCCGCATGCCGGGGCGCACGTCCAGCAGCGCGGCCGGGGCGGCGGCGCTGGGTTCCTGCGCGTACAGCACGCCGGCGTGGTGCCAGGGGTGGCGGCCGGGCCGCCAGGCGGCGCCGGTGGTAAAGGCGGCCGCACAGAACGGCGACGGCGCGGCGGCAAAATCGGCATGGGCGGCAAACCATGCGCACGGGCAGCGCAGCGTGTTGACGGTGACGCCGCGCGCCGGTTCCGGCGTGGCGTAGGCGTACAGCGTGTCAAAGCGCGCGCCCAGCAGCGCGCGCTCGCGCGCCTCAAACTCCGCGGGGAAATCCATCCGCGTTCCCTCCCTTGTATAAACCCGCTTGGCGCGGGCAAACTACCTGTGCGGCCACCCAGAGCCGCCGACCGATCTTTACTTTGCGAAAGGAGTCCACTCTCATGGCTAAGAACCAGACCAACAACACGACCAACCGCAGCACCAACACGACCAACCGCGCCAGCCAGAAAAAAACGACCAACGCCCAGCAGCGCGCCACCAACGGCGGCACGAACACCACCGACACCACCAACGGCAAAAACTGCAAGTAAGCCATAGCGCCGCACAAAAAGTCCCCGGTCCCTCCCGCAAAGAGAGACCGGGCCTTTTTGCTTTATTGCGGCCGGTACCCGGCCCACAGCGCGTCGAACAGCTGCTGCACGCGGTCCAGCCGCCCTTGCAGGTAGAGCCACCCCAGCAGGCATTCCAGCCCGGTGGAGGCGCGGTACTCCTGCACGGTGGCGTGCTTGGCCACCGAGGCTTTGCTGGCGTTTTTGCCGCGCCGCAGCACGTTGGCTTCGGCCTCGGTCAACAGCGGTTCCAGGATCTCGAGTTCCCGGCTTTGGGCGCGGGCGCTGACATAGCGCGTGGCCGAGGTGTGCAGCTGGTTGGGCTGCAGGCGGGTGGTGCCCACCAGGCGGGCGCGCACCAGCAGTTCCAGCACGGCGTCGCCCACAAAGGCCAGGGCCAGCGGCGACATTTCGTGGATATCCACTTGGGGGTTCGTTTCAAACAGCATACTCAGTACAGGTAATCAAATTCGTATTCGCCGATCTTGATGGTGTCGTCTTCCTCGACACCCTCGGCGACGAGCTTGTCCAGAATGCCGGAATCGCCCAGCTGGGTCTGGAAATATTGCAGGCTCTCGTAATCCTCGACGTTGGTGCCGGCCAGGATGCGCTCCAGCCACGGCGCGTCGACGGTGAACTCATGCTCGCCGGTGCGGGTGACGGTGAAGGGGCGCGTCGGCAGGGCGCTTTTGTCGGGACGCTTGTACTCCGGCTCATACACCTTGATGGGCGGCAGGTCCTGCAGGCGGTTGTAGACCAGCGCCGGCAGGGCGTCGATGCCCTGGCGCGTCGCGGCCGAGATGGGCAGGAACGTCAGGCCCTGCCCCTCGATGAACGCCTTGAACTCCTCGATCTGCTCCGGCGCGGCGATGTCGCACTTGTTGCCCAGCACGATCTGCGGGCGCTCGGCCAGTTCGGCCGAAAAGCCGGCCAGTTCCTTGTTGATCTGCGCAAAATCCGCTTTGGGGTCGCGGCCCTCGCACCCCGAAACGTCGACGACGTGCAGCAGCAGGCGGCAGCGCTCGACATGGCGCAGAAAATCGTGCCCGAGGCCGACGCCCTCGGCCGCGCCCTCGATGAGGCCGGGGATGTCGGCGCAGACAAAGCTCTGCTCCGGCCCGACGCGCACGACGCCGAGCACCGGCGTCAGCGTGGTGAAATGGTAGTTGGCGATCTTGGGGCGCGCCGCCGACAGCATGCTGATGAGCGTCGACTTGCCCACGTTGGGGAAGCCGATGAGCCCGACGTCGGCAATGACTTTGAGCTCCAGCTGGACGTGCAGGTCCTCGCCCGGCAGGCCGGGTTTGGCGAACTTGGGGATCTGGCGCGTCGGCGTGGCAAAATGGGCGTTGCCCCAGCCGCCGCGGCCGCCGCGGGCGACGACGACCGGCTCGGACCCCGAAAGGTCGGCGATGACCAGGCCGCTCTCGGCTTCTTTGAGGACGGTGCCGCGCGGCACGCGGATGACGAGGTCGTCGGCGTCGGCGCCGCTCTGGCGCTTGGCGCGGCCGTTCTCGCCGTCGGGGGCGGTGTATTTGCGCTTGTAGCGGAAGTCCATCAGCGTCGAAAGGTTGTCGTCGGCCACAAAAAGGATGTCGCCGCCGCGGCCGCCGTCGCCGCCGTCCGGCCCACCGGCCGCGACGTATTTTTCGCGGTGGAAGGTCACGGCGCCGTCGCCGCCTTTGCCGGCGTGCAGCCAGATCGTCGCGGTATCAATAAAATTGCTTGTTGCCATAAGGTACCTCGCGCGGTGCACAGCACCGGGTGTGACAAAAAATCGGGCAGGCCGCCAGGGCCCGCCCGTCTGGTAGTTTACTGCTTGACCGTGCAGCGCTTGCGGTCGCGGCCCATGCGCTCAAAGTGAACGCGGCCATCGACGAGCGCGAACAGCGTATCGTCGCTGCCGATGCCGACGCCCTCACCCGGGTGGATGTGGGTGCCGCGCTGGCGGACCAGAATGTTGCCGGCCAGAACGTACTGGCCGTCGCCGCGCTTGACGCCGAGGCGCTTGGACTCGGAATCACGGCCGTTCTTGGTAGAACCTACGCCTTTTTTATGTGCCATTGTGATTTACCTCCTTAGCCGTTGATCGCGGTGATTTCCACCTTGGTGTAGGGCTGACGATGGCCTTTGCGGACCATGCTGCCCTTCTTGGGACGATAGGTGAGGATGTTGAGCTTTTTGCCCTTGCCGTTCTTGACGACCTTGGCGGTGACGGTAGCGCCCGCAACAACGGGAGCGCCGACCTTGACAGCGCCCTCCTCGCCGACGGCCAGGACCTGATCGAAGGTGACTTCGCTGTCAGCCTCAGCGTTGAGCTTCTCGACGAAAACGACGTCGCCGACCTTGACGCTGTACTGCTTGCCACCGGTTTTGATAACTGCGTACATCTGGATAACCTCTTTCAATAAGTCTCGCTGGACACTAGGGCGTTGCGCCAAATGCGCACACTTTGCGGGCCCATACCAAGCGGCTATAAAACTATAGCATATACGCCCGGGCTTGTCAAGGTTTTTTCTGCACGTTTGCGCGTAGATTTACAGCCCCGCCGCGCGGCGCGCCGCCAGCACCGTGTTGTGCATGAGCATGGCGCGCGTCATGGGGCCGACGCCGCCGGGCACGGGGGTGATCCAGCCGGCTTTTTGGGCCGCGGCGGCAAAGTCCACATCGCCGTGCAGCTTGCCGTCCGCCCCGCGGTTGATGCCCACGTCGATGACGACGGCCCCCGGCTTGACCATATCGCCGGTGACGAACCCGGCCCGGCCGACGGCCGCCACCAGGATATCGGCCCCGGCGCAGAGCTGCGCAAGGTTTTGCGTTTTGGAGTGGCAGACCGTCACCGTGGCGTTTTGGGCCAGCAGCAGCATGGCGGCCGGTTTGCCGACGATGTTGGAACGGCCGATGACGACGGCGTGTTTGCCCGCGATGTTGGTGCCGGTCGACTCGATCATGCGGATGCAGCCGGCCGGCGTGCAGGGCTGGAAGCACGGTTCCCCGGCCTGCAGCCGCCCCACATTGACCGGCGAGAAGCCATCGACGTCCTTTTGCGGCGGGATGGCGTCGATGACGGCGCGCTCGTCGATCTGCGCGGGCAGCGGCAGCTGCACCAGAATGCCGTGCACGGTGTCGTCGGCGGCCAGCGCCGCGACTTGGGCAAGCAGTTCAGCCTGGGTCGCTGTCGCCGGCAGGCGGATGCTGCGGCTCAAGATGCCGCACTCGGCGCAGTCGTTGATCTTGCCGCGCACATAGACCTGGCTGGCGGGGTCCTCCCCCACCAGGATCACGGCCAGGCAGGGCGCGACGCCCTGGGCTTTCAGCGCCGCCACCTCTGCGGCGGCTTCCTGTTTGACGGCGGCGGCCAGGGCTTTGCCGTCGATGATCTGTGCGCTCATACGTCTTCCTCCTGCGTTTGCGGGGTCGTCTGTTCCCCTTGCGCGGGGGCGGCTTGCGCTGGCGGTGCGGCCGGCCCGCCCGGCTCTTCCGCTTCTTGCGGCTGCGGCAAAGTGCCCGGCGCGGCGTCGGCCGCCTGCGGCGGTTCAGCCGGCGGTTCCGGCATGGGGTCTTCCAGCTCCTCGATGTCCAGCATATCCAGGTCCAGCGCCGCCAGCCGCTCGTTCATGGCGTCGGTCGCAGCCACAAACTCGGCGTGGGAGGCGCTGGCCGGCAGCGTATCGGGCACAAACCCGCCGCCGGCTTTCTGCTCTTTGCGGATGTCCTGCACGGCCAGCGGCACCTGCAGCGTTTTGCCGCGCGCGCGCCGCAGCCCGATGAGCAGCAGCACAAAGGCGGCCGCCGCCGAAGCCCAGGCCAGCACCTGGCTGGCGCGCAGCGACGTGTTGCCGATGAGCAGCGCGTCGGTGCGCAGGCCTTCGATCCAGCCGCGGCCGAGGCCGTACCAGATCGCATACAGCAAAAAGATCTGCCCGTGGAAACGGCGGCGCTTGACGTAGAGCGCCAGCAGCACAAAGCCGACGAGGCACCAGATGCTCTCATACAAAAACGTCGGATGCACCGGCAGCGCGGGGTCGACGGTGACGCCGGCCGGCAGCGTGACCTGCACCGAATGGAGGTACGCTTCCGTCCCCTCGCTGTACATGCCCCACGGCAGCGTGGTGTTGGTGCCAAAAGCTTCCTGGTTGAAGAAATTGCCCCAGCGCCCGACGCCCTGGCCGATCAAAAAGCCCAGCGCGACGAGATCGAACAGCGGCAGCAGCGGCACTTTGCGCCAGCGGGCCGCCAGCCCGCCGAACACGAACGCCCCGATGACCGCGCCGTAGATGGCGATGCCGCCCAGGCGGATGTCGACCATCTCCCACACGCTGTTGTATTCAAACGGGGCCATGGCCACATAGTAGATGCGCGCGCAGACGATGGCCATGACGGTGCCGATGGCCACGACGTCGACCAGCCGGTCGGAGTCGATGCCAAAGTCCACCGCATAGCGGAAGGCATACAGCAGCGCCAGCAGCATGCCGGCCGCAATGAGGATACCGTACCAGTAGATGTTGAACCCTCCGACCGTCAACGCGACGCGGTCGACGGTAAATTCCAGCCCCAGGCCCGGGAACTGCACATGGTAGACCATTTTAATCACTTCCCCTTTTGTATTTTCCCCTGTCAGGACGCACTCTCCTGCGGGTCGATCTGCACATAGGCACGGTTTTCTTCCCGCAGGGCGGTGCGCAGCAGTGCGTTGGCATCGTCCACCGTCAGCTCGGCCAGCGCGGCGATCTCGTCTGCCAGGGAACAGCCCCGCAGGCAGGCGGCGGCCGCTTCCTCGGCGGCGTCCTCGACGCCTTCCACGTCGCCCAGCAGCTGGCCGTACATCTGGTTTTTGACCAGCGTGAAGACCTCGGGGTCAACGCCCTCGCGCCGGATGCGCTCGATCTCCGCCTGGAGCATATCGGCCACCTGACGCGGGGTGTCGCTCTCGCCGGTGAACGCCACCGCACAGGCCCCGCGCACCGCGATGAAATCGCCGGAAAACTCCGGGTTGACAAGGCCGCCGTCGTACAGTTTGCGGTACAGGCCGGTCAGGCCGCCCACCACCAGGTCGCTGACCATATCCAGCAGCAGCCTGCGCTTGAGGTCACGGGGGTCCGCCGCCGGTTCGCGGTAGGCCACGCCGAAGCAGGGTTTGTTGACCGGCATTTGGAAGTATGCCTCGTGCTGCGGGATGGGCCCGTCCTCGGCAGGGATGTCCCACACGACTTCGTGCGCGGCGCGCTTGCGGTACAGCCCGTTGCGCTTGCAGGCCGCGACGGCCTGGTCCAGCGTGATCCTGCCCGCCACCGACAGCACCATGTTGGACGGCGCATAGAACGCCCGCGTGCAGCTGTACAGCAGCTGCGGGGTGAGCTGGGCGATGCTTTCCACCGTGCCGGCGATGTCGTCATTGAGCGGGTGTTCGCGGTACAGGCAGCGGAACAGCGCGTTGAGCAGCCGCCAGTCGGGGCTGTCGTCGTACATCTTGATCTCCTGCCCGATGATGCCCTGTTCCTTGGCGATGGTCGCCTTGGTGAACCAGGGTTTGCCCACCATGCCCAGCAGGATGTCGAGGTTTTCGTCGATCTTCTGCGTGGCCGAGAACAGGTAGCAGGTGCGGTCGTAGCTCGTAAAGGCGTTGGCCGACGCGCCGGTCTTGGCATAAAAACTGAAAGAATCGCCCTGGGGCGTTTCGCACATCTTGTGCTCAAGAAAATGCGCCGTGCCCGCCGGCAGCGCGACGGGCTTGCCGTCCAGCGTAAAGGCGCGGTGGATGGACCCGAACGCCGTGGCGTAGATGGCGTGCACGCTGCTGTAGCCGGGCATCGTGCGGCAAAGCACGGTCAGCCCGCTGGGCAGCACGGCGCGCTCGCACCCCACGGCGGCCGCGGCGCGGGCCTGGGCGGCGGCAAACTGCGCCTGCATAGCGTCATTGGACATCGTCGGCCCCTCCTTTCCCCTGCGTGCCGGGCTGCGCTGTCAGGGTATAGCCGACGGCATAGTGGTAGCCCTGCAGGGCCTGGCGGACTTCGTCGAGTTTGACGGCGCTCGTCAGCACCTTGCCGTAGGAAGGCGGGTACAGCGGTTCGCCGCGGGTGATCTGGCCGTAGTACCAGCTTTCCAGCGCGGCGAGGCTGTCCTCCAGCGCATCCATGCCGGAGAGCAGGCCCCGGCGGCAGTCGTCGACTTCCTCCTGCGTGAGGGGGCCGGTTTTGAGGTCCTCCCACTCTTTCAAAATTGCGGCCTCGGCTTCCTCCTCACGGCCCGGCTCGACGCCGGAGTCGATCATCATAACGCCGGTGGCGCGCTGCGCGGCCGAGCCGCAGTAATAGCACAGCGATCGTTTTTCGCGCACGTTGCGGAACAGCCGGCTGGTGGCCGAAGCGCCCAGCACGCTCATGGCGACGCGCAGGATGCTGACGCTGGGCGGGTCGGGGATGTCGCCGTTGGTAAACAGCATGCACAGCTTGGCCTGCGTCAGGCCGGGGATCTCCTCTTTATAATGGCGCACCGGCGTTTGCGGCATGCCCATGGGCGGCGCAAACGGCTGCGGCGTGCGCGGCATGCCCTGCAGTTTTTGCAGCAGCAGCCCGGCGACGCGGTCCTCGTCCGCGCCCTGCACCATGACGTCGATGGACGCATTGGCCAGGATGCGGTCATACTCGGCTTTTAAGGTGGCGGGCGTCACGTGGATGAGCTCGCCGGGATAGCCGCCAAGCTCGATGCCCGCCGGGGAATCCCCGAAAAATTTGCGGCGCGCCTGGCGCACGCAGTACAGCCGCTTGGAGTTGAACTCCGCCTCCAGGCGGCGGGCCTGGGTCTCGGTCTCGATGCGCACAGCCTCGGCGTCAAAGACGCCGTCGACGAGGTAGGGGTCAAAGATCGTGCCGAAGACAATGTCGGCGTAGGCGTCGGTCAGGTTCTCCCCGGCCAGGGCGTAGGCGTCCTTGATGCCGCAGATATCGGCCGAGAGCACACGGTCGGTGCCGGCGCTGGACAGATCGACTCCGAGGTCGGCGCCGTACAGCTGTGCGAGCCGGCGGGACAGCGCCGTCATATCGGGGCAGGCGGCGTAGCCGCGCTCCAGCACCAGCGGCAGCACGGCGGTATCGGTGGCCGACTGCCGCAGCGCGGGAAAGCGCAGGTGGATGGTGATGCGGCAGCGGTTGAATTTGGAAGCGTCCAGCGTTGTGATAAAGACGCCGGGCGCGAGTTGTTTGCGTTCCAAAAGCGGTAGTCCTTTCCAAAAGATAGATACCCGTATTATACCGCCTGCACCCGCAAAAGTAAACCGGCACGGCGAAAAAGACATCAATTGCCAGCCCCGCGGCGAAATTGCGGGAAAGGGGGGCTTTTTTTGCAAAAAAACGGTTGACGCAGGCCCCCGGTTTTGCGGTATGATAGACAGTATAAGGGGGTGTAAGGCCCCGCCGCACCGCGCGCCGCGCCGGGAAAGAAGCCCGGGGCGCTGCGGCAGGAAGCGGCGGGCGCGCTATGGAAAAGGATCTGACAAAGGGCAGCGTGCTGCAAAACATCCTGTATTTCTCGCTGCCGTACCTGTTCGCCTATTTTTTGCAGACGCTGTACGGCATGGCCGACCTGTTCATCGTCGGCCAGTTTGAGGGCGTCGCCAGCACGACGGCGGTGTCCATCGGCAGCCAGGTCATGCACATGCTCACGGTCATGATCGTTGGGCTGGCCATGGGCACCACGGTCTGCATCGGGCGGGCCGTCGGCGCGGGCGACCGCCGCCAGGCCGCCGCCGTGACCGGCAACACCGTCACGCTGTTTTTGGGGCTTTCGCTGGTGCTGACGGCGGCGCTGCTGGCCTGCGTGCGGCCCATCGTCGCCGCAATGTCCACCCCGGCCGAAGCCGCCGAGGGCACTGCCCATTACCTGACCATCTGCTTTTTGGGCATCCCCTGCATCACGGCGTACAATATCCTAAGCGCCATCTTCCGCGGGCTGGGCGACTCCCGCAGCCCGCTGGCGTTCATTGCTGTGGCCTGCGCGGCCAACATCGCGCTGGACTACCTGTTCATCGGCGCGTGGGGGCTGGGGCCGGCCGGCGCGGCGCTGGGCACGACGCTGTCCCAGGCGCTCAGCGTAGTGGTTGCGCTGGCGGCGATGCTGCGGCGGCGTGCCGGCCTCGCGTTGCGGCGCGCCGACCTGCGTCCGCAGCGCCGCGTGCTGCGCGCACTGCTGAAGATCGGTTTGCCGGTGGCGCTGCAGGACGGGTGTATCCAGATCGCGTTTTTGCTCATTACCGTACTTGCCAACCGGCGCGGCCTGACTGATGCGGCGGCCGTGGGCATTGTGGAAAAGATCATCAGCTTTTTGTTCCTGGTGCCGTCGTCGATGCTCTCCACCGTGTCGGCGCTGGGCGCGCAGAACATCGGCGCCGGCAGGCACGACCGCGCCGCGCAGACGCTGCGCTGGGCCATTGCCATCGCCGCCGGGTTCGGGCTGTGCGTCAGCGTGGCGATGCAGTTTGCGGCCGAGGGCGTCGTGGGGCTGTTCACCGCCGATGCGGCCGTGGCGGCGGCCGGCGGGCAGTATATGCGCGGCTATATCTGGGACTGCATTTTTGCCGGCATCCATTTCAGTTTCAGCGGGTATTTCTGCGCCTACGGGCGGGCGGAACTCTCGTTTTTGCACAACATCCTGGCGATTTTGCTGGTGCGCGTGCCCGGCGTGGCGCTGACCTCGACCTTATTTGCCGACACGCTGCTGCCGATGGGCCTGGCGACGGCCGCCGGTTCGGCGCTGTCGGTCGCCGTGTGCTGCGCCGCCTACCGCATTTTGCAGCGCCGCGGTGCGTTTGGCGGCCGGCCCTCCGCACGCCTGTGACTTGTTTGCCCTAACGCCTATTTACGCCCCCTGCCGAGCCGGGGGGTTGCTTTTTCACTGAAGCTAACAACGCCAGCGCCCCCGCGCAGCAACCGCTGCACGGGGGCGTTCCACGTTCCCTCTATGATTTTGGTTTGGATGGCCGGCGGGTCAGTTGATAAACGCGTCATGGATGGCGGCGACGGCCTTGTCGGCGTCCTGCTCGTCGATGATGACGCTGATCTTGATCTCGCTGGTGGAGATCATCTTGATGTTGATGTTCTGGCTGAACAGTGCTTCAAACATCGTGGACGCCACGCCGGAGTGGCTCTGCATACCGGCGCCGACGATGGAGACCTTGGCGCAGTTTTTGTCGACGCTGATCTCACCGCCGCCAAAGCGGGACGCGCCGTTTTGCAGCGCGGCCACGGCGCTTTCGGCGTCGCCCAGCGGCACCGTGAAGCTGAGGTCCTTTTTGCCCTCGGCCCCGGAGCTTTGCAGGATGATATCGACGTTGATGTTGCGCTGCGCCAGCAGGCTGAACACCTTAAAGGACATGCCGGGCACGTCCGGGACATTTTTGACCGAGATCACGGCGACGTCGCTGTCCTTGGCCACGCCTTTGATGAGCATACCTTCCACGTTTGCTTCCTCCTTCACGACGGTGCCGGGCACCGGGTTGATGCTGGAGATAACTTCCAGCTCGACGTTGTACTTTTTGGCCAGCTCTACGCTGCGGTTGTTGAGCACCTGCGCACCCAGCGAGGCAAGCTCCAGCATCTCGTCAAAGGTGATCTCTTTGAGTTTGGTCGCTTTGGGGATCTTGCGCGGGTCGGCGGTGTAGACGCCCTCGACGTCGGTGTAGATCTGGCAGCGGTCGGCGTGCAGCGCGGCCGCCAGCGCGACGGCCGAGGTATCGCTGCCGCCGCGGCCCAGCGTGGTGATGTCGTCAGAGCGGTTGAGCCCCTGGAACCCTGCCACCACGACGACGCGGTTGCGGGCGAGTTCGCTTTCGACACGCTCGGTATCCATGCGCTTGATGCGCGCGCGGGAATATGCGCGGTCGGTGTTGAAACCGGCCTGCCAGCCTGTCAGGCTGACGGCCGAGACGCCGAGCTCCTGCAGCGCCATCGCCAGCAGCGCGATGGAGATCTGCTCGCCGGAGGCCAGCAGCATATCCATCTCCCGCCGGGAGGGGCTGGAGCTGATCTCGGCCGCTTTGGCGATGAGGTCGTCGGTGGTGTCGCCCTGGGCGGACACCACGACCACCACGTCGTGGCCGGCGTTGCGCGTGTTCATGATGATGCGCGCGACGTTGAAGATGCGGCTGCGGTCCTTGACCGACGTGCCGCCGAATTTTTGCACGATCAATGCCATAAGGGTTCCCTTTCCTCCTCTATACAGCGCGGACGTCAGTGGACGACCGCACCGGTGTTATCCGCCAGAAGGCGGTACACGGTAAAGTGGCGCAGCAGTTCGCTTTGCTGCAATGCGGCGGCGGCCCGGTCAAAAAAGGCCGTGTCCTCTTTATGGACGACCGCCATGATGGTGGGCCCCGCGCCCGAAATATATGCCGCCAGCGCGCCGAGGTCCAGCGCCAGCTCAAACACCTCGTCGCCGCCGCGGATCAGCGGCAGGCGGTACTGCTGGTGCAGCGCGTCCTTGGTGGCCACGCCAAGCAGCGCATAGTCGCCGTCGCAAAACGCCGCCGTGGCCAGCGCCGCGCGCGAAAGGTTGTAGACGGCGTCCTTGTGGCTGACCATCTGCGGCAGCGCCGCGCGGGCCTTGGCCGTCAGCAGCGGAAAGTCCGGCACGAAAGCCGCGAACGCCAGCTCGGGGTCAATGTCCTTTTTGACGCTGTAGACCTGGCCTTCGTCCAGGACGCTGGTGACAAAGCCGCCCAGCATGGCGGGGGCCACGTTGTCGGGGTGGCCCTCGATGGCGGTGGCCAGCGTCAGCATCTGGCGCTTGGTGAGCTTGCCGCCCAGCAGCGCGTTGGCGCCCAGGATGCCCGCCACGATACACGCCGAGCTGGAACCCAGACCCCGCGCCATGGGGATATCGTTTTTTTGGGTGATGCGCAGCCCGCGCAGCGGGATGCCCAGCTGGTCGTAGACGACGCGCGCCGCGCGGTAGACCAGGTTGTTGGAACCGGCCGGCACGTGGGTGCCGTCCACCGACGAGATCTGGATGCCGTCGCACTCTTCAAACGTAAAGACATTGTGCATCGAGAGCGCCAGGCCCAGAGAGTCGAACCCGGCGCCGACGTTGGCGCTGGTGGCCGGAACGCTTACTTGTATCATATGAGGTCCCCCTCGCTTTGGTGAAGTCAATCGTCCAGCTGCTTGAGCGCCAGCATCAGCTCGCCGCCCAGCACCTGCAGCTTGCTGCGCAGCGCTTCTACCTGCGCGGCGGTGGCGGCCCCGATGCAGTACCCGGCCTCACCGCCGGCTTCAAACACCGGCGTGCCGGCCCCGGCCACGCTGGGCAGCAGCGCCGCGGCGACGCCGCGCACACGGATGTACCAGCTGTAGACGCCGGGGTCCTGCAGGGGGGCGGCCGGTTTTGGGGCCGGTCTCCAGAACAGGCTGTCGTGGACCTGCGCGCCCTCTTTGAGCGCGTCGATGACGTCGGCCACAACGGCGCTGGCCGTGGGCAGCTTGCCCGCGCCTTTGCCGTAAAACACGACGTCGCCCAGCATATCGCCGCGCATGAGCACGGCGTTGAACACATCCTCGACGCCGGCGAGCTGGTTGTGCTCGGGCACCAGCATCGGCTCGACGCCGGCGGCCATGGCGCCGTTCGCCCCCTCGTCGTACCAGGCGATGAGCTTGATGGCGCAGTCCAGCTTTTCGGCCGCCTGCACATCGGCCACCGTGATGTCGCGGATGCCGCGGGTGGGGATGGCGTCGGGGTAGATATGGTGCCCGCAGGCCAAACTTGCCAGGATGGCGATCTTGCGGCAGGCGTCGCGCCCGTCGACGTCGTCGCCGGGGTCCTTGGTCTCGGCATAGCCGAGCTGCTGCGCGATCTTGAGCGCCTGCGCAAAATCCATGCCCTCGTGCTTCATCTTGGTGAGCATGAAGTTGGTGGTGCCGTTGACGATGCCCTCGATGCGGCTGATATGGTTGGCCGCCAGGCACTGGTGCATGGGGGTGATGATCGGCGTGCCGCCGCCGACGCTGGCCTCAAACAGGAAGGCCGCGCCGTGCGCCTTGGCCAGGGCCAGCAGCTCGGCGCCGTAGGTGGCGACCATCTCTTTGTTGGAGGTGCAGACGCTGCGGCCGCTTTCCAGGCATTGGCGCACATACGGGTAGGCGAATTTGGTGCCGCCGATCGTTTCGACCACGACGCGGACCTCGGGGTCGGCGAGGATGGTGTCCAGCGAGTTTGTAAACAGCGCCGCGTCGGGCGAGGACGAGAAATCCCGCACGTCGAGGATATATTTGACTTCGACCGGCTCGCCGGCACGGCGGGCGATGGACGCCGCGTTGCGGCGGCAGACTTCCAGCACGCCGCTGCCCACGGTACCAAAACCCAGGATCGCGATTTTTGCCATGGTGTTTCCCCTTTCTATGCGCCGGGCCGCGCCCGGCAGCGCGGCGTTACGCCCCGCGGTGTACCTCGACCACGCAGGGCTGGTGCGACAGCCGCGTGAGCATCTCCTCGACCGGCATCTGCATGGTGCCGGTGCGGATGGTGACCTCGACCTGGGCGGCGCCGTTTTCCGGCCGGGACTGCGTGATGGTGACGATGGACGCCCCCGCCGCCGAAATGCCCGAAAGCAGGCTTTGCAGCGCGCCGGTCTTATCCAGCAGGGTGGCTACGACGGTGATGGACTCGCGCCCGGCCTCGGCGTCAAAGACGGTGTCTTTATATTTATAGAACGCGCTGCGGGAGATGCCCGCCTGCCGGGCCGCGGTGGAGATATTGTTCACCGCGCCGGAGGCCAGCAGCTCCTTGGCTTGCAGCACTTTCAGGAACACATCGGGCAGGACGGCCGCATCCACCAGTAAAAAGCGGCGATCGGGCATATTGTCCCCTCCTTGCATACAGTTGTAGTCTCGACAAGCTACATCATACCACCGAAACCGCCGCCGCGCAAGCGTTTGCCGCACGCCGGGCGCGGTTTTCGGCATTTTGCACAGCGGCAGGCCCGCAAGGCGCCCCTGTTTTTGTGCAGCGGTCACGTGTGCGCGCCACAAAAACAACCCATCCCCCGTCCATGGACGGGGGATGGGTTTTGCGGGTTGGGTGTTACGCCGCAGGCTGGGCTGCGGGGTCGGTGGCTGCCGTCGCGCCCTCGGCGGCCTGCTGGGCCAGCTCGGCGAACGGATCGACTTCCGGCGCTGCGTAGCTGTCGTCGGGGAGGTTATCCTCGGTATAATAGCCGGTCGCGCCGCCGCCGGAAACGATCGCACCCGTCGTGGTATCGAACTGGCGGGTGATGACGCCGTCCGGCATGGGGAACTCGGCGGGCTCCTTGTCGGCCTGCAGTTCCTCCATCAGGCTCTTCCAGACACGCTGGATGGGGCTGCCGTTGCGGCCGCCCAGGTCATACATATTCGTCGGCCGGTCAAAGCCCCACCACAGGGCGGTGACGTAGTAGGGCGTCATGCCCGCGAAGGTATAGTCCTTGTAGTTGCTGGTGGTACCGGTCTTGGCCACGGCTTCGATGCCCTCGCTGTTGGGGGCCATGCCGCTGGCGGTACCGCCGCTTCTAAGGACGTTGGCCATCATGCGGTTCATGATATAGGCCGTCGTCGGCTCAATGGCCTGGATGGTGTTGATATACTTGGTGTTGTCCAGCACTTCGTTGCCGCGGTAGTCGGTGATCTCGGTATAATAGTGCGGCGTGGTAAAGGTACCGTCGTAGAAGATGCTGTGCGCACCGGCCAGTTCCACCGTCGTCATGCCGCGGCTCTGCGAGCCGAGCACCAGCGGGCCGAGGTCCATATCGAGTTCCGCGTCGATATACTGGCAGTTGAGCGTATCGTGCACGAAGTTGTACAGGAAGTCGGCGCCGACCATG
>DXEI01000072.1 GCA_019115045.1 Candidatus Gemmiger excrementipullorum
CCCGTAGCGCAGCGCCAAAATGCGTGCGTCGCGCGCAGGCAGGCGGCGCACCAGTTCGCGCAGGCGCGCGGCGTCGGCGCGCTGCTCGCAGCCGCCGGCCATATCCTCGGGGTCGGGCAGCGTGTCGGCCAGCGTCAGCTGGGCGCTGCCCTCAAGCGGCTCCTGCAGAGAGACCGGCTGCCCCTGCCGCCGGATGCGGCGCAGCTCCATGCGCAGTTCGTTTTCGATGCAGCGGCTGGCGTAGCTGGAAAATTTGCTGGCGCGCGCAGGGTCGAAGGTATCGACGGCCTTGATGAGCCCGATGGTGCCGATGGAGATCAGGTCGTCCTGCCCGGCGCTGGCCGCGTAATATTTTTTGGCCACGTGCGCCACCAGGCGCAGGTTGTGGCGGATCAGCAAGTCGCGCGCGGTGGCGCTTTCCGCCCCGCCGGCGCGCAGCGCCGCAAAAGCCGCGCGCTCTCTGGCGGGCGGCAGCGGCCGCGGGAAGCTGCCGGTCTCGAGATGCAGCGCCAGATACAGGATGTGCGAGGCCGCCGCCTGCAAAAACACCGTCAACAATGGCAACATACGTTTCACCCCCGCCAAGCCTATGCGCCCGCGGCGCGCCGTATGCCGCGCCGCACCAAAAAGCGCGCCGCTTCGCCATTCTGCCGCCGCTCTACCAACGGTCGAGCGCGGGAAACCGCTGGTCGGTTGCGGTTTTGGCCCGTTGCCGGTACAATAGGGGCAAGCAAAAAGCAAAAGGAGACTGCCGCTATGAACGCCAAAAAGACCCTGGGCGCTTTGATCGCCGAGAACCGCAAACAGAAAGGCCTGACCCAACTGGACCTGGCCGCGCAGCTGGGCGTGACCGACAAGGCCGTGAGCAAATGGGAGCGCGACCTGGCCTGCCCCGACATCAACACGCTGCCCGCGCTGGCCGACGCGCTGGGCTTGACGCTGGACGAACTGATGCAGGGCCGCAGCGAAAAACAGCCCGGCAAAACGCCCGGCGCACTGGCGGGCACCATCTTGAAAGCGGTGGCGCTGGCCATGGGCGTGGCCGTGGCGGCGCTTTCGGCGCTGGGCGCGCTGACGCCGCAGCAGGCCATGCCGCTGCTGGGCCTGGGCCTGGCCTGCCTGGCCGCCCACGCCCTGCAAAGCGAATGACCCCCTGCCGCATCGCCCCGCCGAGCGCGCCGAACCGTGCGCCCGGCGGGGCTTTTTCTGCCCGGCAGCTTCAACTTTGTACAGATGTACGGCTATTCGTCAATTTTACCAAAAACAACGGCTTTGTTTTAGAAAGTTCTACTTGACACTTTGGCGGTTTTTGTCCTATCCTTTACAAGGACGCGCCCCGGGCGCGCCAAGGAAAGGATGACGTTTTGTGAACGTTTTAAAAAAAGTGTTTTGCCGCGTGTTTCAGGCCGGCATGCGCATCGCCCTGCCGTTTTTGCCCTACCGTGAGCCGGAGCTGATCCGCGGCGTGGGCGGCGTGCCCGCCGTGCTGCGCACGCACGACATCGACTGCGTGATGCTGGTGACCGACGCCGGCGTGCGCGGGCTGGGCCTGACCGCCCACCTGGAAGAACTGCTGAAAGCCGCGCACATCCGCTGCGTGGTGTACGACGGCACCGTGGCCAACCCCACGGTGGCCAACGTCGAGCAGGCGCGCATGCTCTACCTGGAAAACGGCTGCCAGGGCCTGATCGCGTTCGGCGGCGGTTCCTCGATGGACTGCGCCAAAGCGCTGGGCGCGCGCATTGTGCGGCCCAACAAGCCGCTGGCCCGCATGGAGGGGCTGCTGCAGGTGCTGCGCCGCCTGCCGCTGCTGATCGCCGTGCCGACGACGGCCGGCACCGGCAGCGAGACGACGCTGGCCGCCGTGATCACCGACGAAAAGATCCACCACAAATACCCCATCAACGATTTTGCGCTGATCCCGCATTATGCGGTGCTGGACCCCGACGTGACGCTGGGCCTGCCGCCGCACCTGACGGCCACCACCGGCATGGACGCGCTGACCCACGCGGTGGAAGCCTACATTGGCCGTTCCACCACCAAGGGCACCCGCGCCGCCGCCATCGAGGCCGTACAGCTGATCTTTGCCAACCTGCCCGAGGCTTACTTTAACGGCCACGACCGCGACGCCCGCGCCAACATGCTGCGCGCGGCCTACCTGGCAGGCACGGCGTTTACCAAAA
This sequence comes from Candidatus Gemmiger excrementipullorum, assembly GCA_019115045.1. Taxonomy (GTDB): domain Bacteria; phylum Bacillota; class Clostridia; order Oscillospirales; family Ruminococcaceae; genus Gemmiger; species Gemmiger excrementipullorum. Next base: position 2,184 of record DXEI01000072.1, read on the forward strand.
GCTACGTGGGTTATGTGCACGCCGTAGCGCACAGCCTGGGTGGGCGGTACGGCATCGCCCACGGGCTGGCCAACAGCGTGCTGCTGCCCGTGGTGCTGAAAGCCTACGGCCCCGCCGCCTGGAAAAAGCTGGCCGAACTGGCCCGGGCCGTCGGCGTCAGCAGCGCCGCCCGCGACGAGGAAGCCGCCAAAGCGTTTATTGAGGCCATTGAGGCGATGAACGCCGCCATGGACATCCCCGAGACGCTGCCCGGCATTTTGAGCGAGGATATCCCCCAGCTGGCCCGCTACGCCGACCACGAAGCCAACCCGCTGTACCCGGTGCCGGTGCTGTGGGGCCCCGAAGAATTGCAGAAAATGTACGAACTGGTGCAGGAGGCGCCCGGCCATGACGCAAAACGAGATCGAGACCATACTGACACGGCAGCGTGAGTATTACGCCGCCGGGCACACGCTTTCTTATGCAGCGCGCCGCAGCGCGCTGCGCAAACTGCAGGACGCGCTGCGCCGGCATGAGGCCGATTTGAGCGAAGCGCTGCGGCAGGACCTGGGCAAATCGGCCGCCGAGAGCTATATGTGCGAGATCGGGCTGACGCTTTCGGAGCTGAGCTGGATGCTGCGCCACCTGCGCGGGCTGATGCGCCGCCGCACGGTGCCCACCCCGCTGGCCCAGTTTGCGGCGCACAGTTTCCGGTCGCCGTCGCCCTACGGCAACGTGCTGATCATGAGCCCGTGGAACTACCCCGTGCTGCTGACGCTGGACCCGCTGATCGACGCGCTGGCGGCCGGCAACACCGCCGTCGTCAAGCCCAGCGCCTACGCCCCGGCCAGCGCCGCCGTGCTGGCGCAGATCATTGGGGAATGTTTCCCGCCCGAGTATGTCTGCGTGGTGACCGGCGGCCGCGCCGAGAACCAGGCCTTGCTGCACCAGAAGTTCGATATGATCTTTTTCACCGGCAGCAAGGCCGTGGGCAAAGAGGTGCTGCGCTGCGCGGCAGAGCACCTGACCCCTGCCGTGCTGGAACTGGGCGGCAAAAGCCCCTGCATCGTGGAGCGCACGGCCAAGATCGGCCTGGCGGCCAAGCGCATCGTGTTTGGCAAATACCTCAACTGCGGGCAGACCTGCGTAGCGCCCGACTACATTTTGTGCGACGCCGCCGTGCGCGACGAGCTGGTCGCCGCGCTGCAAAAGGAGATCGCGGCCCAGTTTGGCGCCGACCCGCTGCAAAACCCCGCCTACGGCAAGATCATCAACGAAAAGCACTACCGCCGCCTGCTGGGGCTCATCGACCCCGCCAAAGTCGTGTGCGGCGGCCAGGGCGACGAGGCCGCGCTGCGCATTGCGCCGACGATTTTGCAAGATGTGACGTGGGACGACGCCGTGATGGGCGAGGAGATCTTTGGCCCCATCCTGCCGGTGCTGACCTACGACGACCTGGACGCCGCGCTGGCCGAGATCGAAGCGCGGCCCCACCCGCTGGCGCTGTACCTGTTCAGCGAGGACAAGGCCGTGCAGCGCACCGTGCTGGACCGCTGCCATTTTGGCGGCGGCTGCCTGAACGATACCATCATCCACCTGGCCACCAGTGCCATGCCGTTTGGCGGCGTGGGCGACAGCGGCATGGGCGGCTACCACGGCAAAGCCGGGTTTGAGGCGTTCAGCCACCTGCGCAGCATCGTGGACAAAAAGACCTGGATGGATATGCCGGTGCGCTACCAACCCTACGGCACACTGAAAGACCGTTTTCTGCGCGTCTTTTTGCGGTAAGCACCCCCTGTGTTTTTTTCCATCCCCCGTATACAGCAAAACAGCGCCGGCTGCCGCCGGCGCTGTTTTCTGTTGCATATATTGAACCGAAAGATCAATCTTTCGGCGGCAGGGCCAGGGCGATGGAAAGCTCGCCCAGCTGTTTTTCGTCCACCACGTCGGGCGCGCCGCTCATCGGCTCGCCGGCGTTCTGCACTTTGGGGAAGGCGATGACGTCGCGGATGGAATCGCGCCCCAGCATCAGCATCACCATGCGGTCCAGGCCGTAGGCCATGCCGCCGTGCGGCGGCGCGCCGTACTTGTAGGCGTCCATCAGGAAGCCGAAGCTGGCGCGGGCCTTTTCCTCGGTAAAACCGAGGGCGTGGAACATGCGGTCCTGCAGCGCAGGGTCGTTGATGCGCATCGAACCGCCGCCCAGCTCGACGCCGTTGAGCACGATGTCGTAGGCCACGGCATGGCAGGCGCCGGGGTCGCTCTCGATCTTGTCGAGGTCGTCGGCCTTGGGCATCGTGAACGGGTGGTGCATGGCCATCCAGCGGCCTTCCTGCTCGCTGTACTCAAACAGCGGGAAGTCCACCACCCACAGGAAGTTGAACTTGCCGGGGTCGATCAGCCCATGCTTGCGCGCGATGTCCAGGCGCACCTGGCCCAGCGCCGTGCAGGCCTTGACCCAGTCGTTGTCGCTGACGAGCAGCAGCACGTCGCCGGTCTCGGCGCCCAGCGCCGCGTACAGAGCGGCCTTTTCCGCCTCGGTCAGGAACTTTTCAAAGCTGGAGGAGGTGCCCTCGGCCGTCAGGCGGCTGTAGGCCAGGCCCTTGGCGCCGTAGGTCTTGGCGACCTCGCCCAGTTTGTCGATGTTTTTGCGGGTCAGCTTGTCGGCCAGGCCCTTGGCGTTGACGGCGCGGATGGAACCGCCCGCCTCCAGCACGGCGGCAAACGGCTTGAACCCGGTGCCGCGGAACACCTCGGTCACGTCCTGGATCTCGAGGCCGAAGCGGGTGTCCGGCTTGTCGGAGCCGAAACGGGCCATCGCCTCGTCCCAGGGCATGCGCACAAACGGCGTGGCCAGCTCAACGCCGAGGACTTCTTTCCACAGGCGTTTGAGCAGCCCCTCGTTGACGGTGATGATGTCGTCCTCGGTGACAAAGGACATCTCCTCGTCCACCTGGGTGAACTCGGGCTGGCGGTCGGCGCGCAGGTCCTCGTCGCGGTAGCAGCGCGCGATCTGGAAATAGCGGTCAAACCCCGACAGCATCAAGATCTGCTTGTACAGCTGCGGGCTTTGCGGCAAGGCGTAGAAATGCCCCGGCTGCACGCGGCTGGGCACCAGGTAGTCGCGCGCGCCCTCCGGCGTCGATTTGATCAGCGTCGGGGTCTCGATCTCGGTAAAATGGTTGTCGCAGAAATAGCTGCGGATGATCTGCATGATCTTGCTGCGCAGCACGATGGGTTCGTGCATCGACGGGCGGCGCAGGTCCAGGTAGCGGTAGCGCAGGCGCAGATCGTCGTTGACGTTGATCTCGTCGCGGATCTCAAACGGCGGGGTCTGCGCCTCGCTCAAAATGCGCAGCTCGCCGACATACAGCTCCACGTCGCCGGTGGCGATCTTGTCGGTCTTGGCGGCGCGCTCGCGCAAAACGCCGCGGCAGATGACGACGTACTCGCTTTTCAGGCTTTCGGCCTTGGCAAACACGTCTTTCGGCGTATCTTCGTCGAACACCAGCTGCAAGATGCCGGTGGTATCGCGCAGGTCGGCAAAAATGATGCCGCCTTTGTCGCGCGCACGGGCGATGGAGCCGCAGACGGTCATCTCCTGCCCGGCGTCGGCCAGGGTGACCTCCCCGCAGTAACGGGTACGGCGCAGGCTGCCCAAAGTTTCCATAGTTTCCTTATCCCCTTTATGGTTTGTTCTAACGATATATTATACCGCGCGCCCCCGGCTTTGGCAAGGGCGCGCGGTACAATGCTTTGCGGGCGCCGTCTGCACGGCTTTACAGCGAGAACGCAAAGCATCCGGCGTTAAAAGTGACGGTCGCATAGTGCATAAAGACCACGATGTCCGGCTGGTATGCCTCGATATATTCCATCGTTACATTCTGCGGGCTGTAGGCTTCAATGGTGCGCACCTCAGTAAACGCCAGTGTCAAAAACGGCAGGACCGCCCGCCCCATCGAATCGCTCAAGAACAGCACCTTTTTGCCGCACCCGGTGTTCTGCGACTGAAAATCTGCAAAGCGGAAAACGGTGTCGTAGGTATAGCGGGAGGCAAGATCCCTGCTCTGCAGTACCGAGGTGTCCAGCAGGATCTCCTCAAACGTCCCCGCCTTCCCGCTGCCTTCATCAAGGATCCGCGTTTCAAAATCCGGCACAAGGATTGCAAAGTCATCGGCGCCGCCGGCAAACACCGTGCCGGTGCGCTGCCCGTGCGTGCCCAGGTGCCAGGCCGGGTACACTTCCTCGTGAAAAGAATCCTCTGTCAGCAGGGCCGGGTCCACCTGGACCCCCAGCATCTGCTGCATACGCTGCGCCAGCTGCGTATAGGCAAAAAATCCGCCGTGTACGTTCCAGTGGTGGTCGGTGCGGTAAAACAGCGTGTAGGGGTCTGCTTCCTGCGCGGCAAAGGCCTGCCGCAGATCCAGCACTGGCACGCCAAGGTTCTGCAAATCCTGCACATACAGATCCAGCGCCTCGTTGGTGTGGTCCTCCGTGTAGGGCGGCAGCTCCGGATCCTCCGCCTGGATCTTGTACGGCGTGACCGCGTACAAGAACGGGATCCCCCGTTCCGCCAGCTTTTGCTGGACTTCAGCGATTTTCTCGGCATTATCCTGCAGCGTTTCGGGCCATACCGAGCCCTGCAGCTCTGTCAGATACCCGTTTTGCAGGCGGGTAACGCCGTTCATCTGATCGTGACCCAGCAGCCGGTGCATAGTGCCGTTCAAGTTCATCAGCACTTCGGTGCCCAGGATATTGGCATTCAGATCACTTTCCAGGCGGTCGTCCCCGGTCGCCTGATTGTTGATGACTGTGTCGGTTTTATAGGCCATCAACAGGCTGCACAGGCTGAAAAACGAAACCACCGCCAGCAGCGCCACAAACACTGTGACCTGCAGTTTTTCCGGCGATCTCAAACTTTGGAAAAACGAACGTATCGAGCGCATGCGTGCCATCTCCGTAACATGTTAGAAGTTGAAATAGATAAACGGATTGTACGAGCCCAGCAAGACAAAGGACGCCGCCCACAAAAAGATGAACAGCTCCCCTGCTGTGCGCAGGTTGAACAGCAGCGTGCGCCGCGCGGGAAAACGCGCCTGCAGTTTTTGCCCGCATACCTTTGCCACCGGCGTCGAGAAGGCGATGCCCATGACCATATAGGCGCCATATTCTCGCCACAGGTGCAGCGCCTGGTTGTCGGCAAGGGAGAGGGCGCCGGCGCCAAACATCGAAGCAATATATGCCCCGGCTTGCGACAGGCTTGCAGAATTGAAAATGACCCAGCCCAGCACGATGGTCAGCAGCGTCACCAGCCGCCAAGCGCCGCGCAGCAGAAAGAAGCGGCGTTTTTCCGGGTGGATCAGCACTTTTTCCACCAACTGGACAACGAACTGTAAAAGCCCCCAAACAATAAACGTGTAGTTGGCGCCGTGCCAGATACCGGTAAACAGCCACACCAGGAACAAGTTGAGGATGTTGCGCACTTTGCCCACACGGGACCCGCCCAGCGGGATATAGACGTAATCGCGAAACCACTGGCTCAACGACATGTGCCAGCGGCGCCAGAACTCGGTGATCGAGCCGGAAATATAGGGGTAGTTGAAGTTTTCCTCAAACGTAAAGCCGAACATTTTACCCAGACCGATGGCCATGTCTGAGTAACCGCCGAAATCAAAGAAGATCTGTAGCGTAAAGGCAAGGGCGCCCAGCCAAAGCATAAGCAGCGAATCCTGCTGCGGGTCTGCGAACGCTTCGCGCGCGATCACGGCCACATTGTTTGCAATGATGACCTTTTTGCCGAAACCGAGAATAAAACGGTGCACGCCATCGCTGAATTTTTCCCAAGTGACGGCGCGGTGCTCGATCTGCTCGGCAATGGTGTTGTAGCGCACGATCGGCCCCGCGATCAGCTGCGGGAAAAAGGAGATGTACAGCGCCACATAAAACGGGTTTTTCTGCACCGGTACGTGGCGGTAGTATACATCGATCACGTACGAAAGTGCTTGGAACGTAAAGAAAGAAATGCCGATGGGCAGCGCCGGCACCGCCCAGGTAAAGCGTTCATGCCCCGCCAGGCGGTTCAGGATGTCCTGTGTCAGGCCCAGATACTTATAGACAAACAGCAGCCCCATATTGACGACGACCGCGCCCCACAAAACCAGCAGGCGGCTGCGCTTTTTCTCGGTACGGCCCAGCAGCAGCGCGAACAAGTAGTTCAGCACGATGGATGCCAGCATGACAAAAACAAACTTTGGTTCGCCATAGGCATAGAACATCAAGCTGGCCAGCAGCAAGATGCCATTTTGGTATTTGCGCTGCGCCGCATAGTATACTGCCAGCACGATGGGCAGAAACGCAAACACAAAAATCGAACTTGAGAAAACCATAGCGCCTTCACTTTCACACTTGCGGGGTTTATATCATAACTACAGCAGATTATAACAAACCGTTTTTCGCCGGTCAATAGAAATGTCGTGGCTGGCCTTTCTTTTACCGGACCAATGCGCAGCCCCCCTGGCGTGTACAAATTATTTTGCCAAAAGCGTTGACAAGCCGTGCGCCCCCTGTTATAATATTTAGGCTGTGAACACACAGCACCCGCTATGTGCCCGTAGCTCAGTTGGTAGAGCATCTGACTTTTAATCAGAGGGCCCAGGATTCGAGTTCCTGCGGGCGCACCAAAAACCCCACGTGAAAACGTGGGGTTTTTTCTTATGCCGGCGCACCCCGGGCTGCGCTTATGCGCCGGTCTCGCGCATACGCCCGAGGGCCGCGCCCGCTTTGCCAAGGCAGACGGGGCCGGCATAAAACCACACTTTCCCCGATGGTTTGATGGTTGGAACGCTTAGAGTTCCAACTGCTCGCACAGATCGTGCAGGGATCTCCCGTTGATAAAGGGAACGTCCATGGCCGCGTCCACCGACTGCACG
>DXEI01000073.1 GCA_019115045.1 Candidatus Gemmiger excrementipullorum
TGGAACATCATCGCCGACCCCAAACAATCGCAGGAAAACGGCGCGACGACCGCGCAGCTGCAGCAGGCAGCCGAGGAGATCGCCGCCCTGCTGGGCGACGGCACGACGGCCGAGGACGTGTTCTCGGTGCTGACCGCCGCCAACGCCAACGGCGAACTGTATGAGTACCGCGTCGTAGCCCGCGGTGTGGAGAAGCCGGTCGCCGATGCGATCCTGGAATATTCCATGAACTACCGCACCGAGCCGGAGGACGGGCAGAAGCAGGGGTACCGCATCGTGGTGCTGCGCACCGAGCAGACGTCCACCCGCAGCTACCCGTACGGGGCATTCGCGTCCTCGGTGCTCGGCTTTTGCAATGCCGACGGTTCCGGCGCCTACGGGCTGGAAAAATCGTATGAAGAGGTCCTTTCCGGCACACCGGGGCGCAGCATTGCCGAGACCGACGGCGGCGGCGACGTGCTTGCCAACGCTGAGACCGACGTCTACCCGGCCGTGGACGGCAGCAATTTGATCCTGACCATCGACGAGAACGTGCAGGCCATCGTGGAGGAATACCTGGCCGAGGCGATGGAGACCTTCTCGGTACACGGCCGCGGCAGCGCCATCGTCATGGACGTCAATACCGGCGCGATTTTGGCGATGGCGTCGCTGGAACAGTTCGACCCCAACGACCCCTACAAGATCTACGACGAAAAAATGCAGGCCATTCTCGACAAAGAGGAACTCAACGAGGAGGACGTCGACTGGCTCAAGAGCCGCCTGGGCGAGGATGAAGTCGCCGACATCATTGAGGACGCCAAGATCAGCCGCGAGATGACCGTCGACGAGGACGGCAACGAGGTCAGCAGCGAGTATACCCGTCTGCAGGGTATGATGCGCGAGGCCCAGTGGAAGAATAAGAACATCACCGAACTGTATATGCCCGGCTCGGTGTTCAAACTCATCACCGCGTCGGCGGGGCTTGACTCCGGCATCATGACGGCGGAACAGACCTTCTACTGCAACGGTGAATTCACCGTCAACGAGGGTTCACAGCTCTGGGAGCACACCTACCACTGCGCCAACAACGCCGCCCACGGCCTGCTGGATATGGCCGGCGCGCTCAACCACAGCTGCAACCTCTGGTTCATCCAGGCGGCCCAGACCCTGCAGCCCACGGTCTTTTACGACTATATCCAGGCCTTCGGCTTCACCCAGCCCACCGGCATCGACCTGCCCAACGAGACCCGCTGGACCAGCGTTTACGACGCTGAGGAAATGGCCGAAGTGGATACCAACCTGTATACGGCGGCCTTCGGCCAGAACGAGTCTATCACGCCGATGCAGATGGCCACCGCGGTGGCGGCCATCGCCAACGGCGGCTACCTGGTCACCCCCTATGTGGTGGATTCCATCACCGACGCCGACGGCAACGTGGTGCAAAAGACCGAGCCCACCATCCGCCGCCAGGTCATCTCGGAGGAAGTCAGCGAACAGCTGCTGTCCATGATGGAGACCAGCGTGGACCCCAACATCCCCACCGAGGGCGACTATCATTCCAACAAGAACGCCTATGTGGCGGGCTACCGCATCGGCGGCAAGTCCGGCACGACGGAACGCACCGACCGTGATTGGCGTTTTGACGGCGACTACTACAAGGCCATGAGTTTTGCCGCCGTGCTGCCCGTGGACGACCCCGAGATCGAGATCTTCGTGGTGCTGGACGACCCGCGGGTGAGCCGCGATTTCGCCAGCGAGGTAGTGGCGCCTGTGATGGGCAACATCATCAGCGAGGTGGCGCCCTACCTGGGCATCGAGCAGGACCCCGACTACAACCCCACAGGCACCGTCACCGTGCAGACCTGCCTGAACTACACCTGGACCAACGCCCAGGTCACCCTGAACCGGCTGGGCCTCAAGCACAAGCTCATCGGTCCCAGCGGCACCATCGTCTACCAGTACCCCTACGGCGGCAGCAAGGTGCCGGCCGGGTCTACGGTCTACCTGTACACGACCACCGACCAGGACAGCATGACCACCGTGCCCGACGTGACCGGCAAGAGCGGCACCTTTGCCGAGCAGATGCTGCGCGCCGCCAACCTCAATGTGCAGTTTGAGGGCGACAGCGGCGGCAAGGTCACGGCGCAAAGCGTCGAGCCGGGCGCCAGCACCGCCTACGGCACCATCGTCACGCTGACGACGGATGCGACTGCGGCGGAAGAAGCGCCGGCGGAAGAGCCTGCACAGCAACCCGCCGCAGAAAACGCCGAGACCCCGCCGGAAGAAGCGGCCGGGTAACCCCTCGCGCCGCGCGCGACCAAACCAAAAGGAGGCATCTTTATGCAACCGATCCCCGCCAATGAACTGTTTGCCGGGCTGAGCCTGGCCGAACCGGTCCCCATCCATGCTGTTGTGACCGACAGCCGCAACGTGGCGCCGGGCTGTGTGTTTGTCTGCTTCCCCGGCGAGCGGGTCGACGGCCATGCCTTTGCCGCCGGCGCCTACCGGGACGGCGCGGCCTATATCGTCGCCAACCACCCGGTAGAAGGGGTGCCTGCGGAGCGCACGGTCATCGTACCCGACAGCGCCCTGGCCATGGTGCGCATGGCATCCAACTACCGCATGCTGTTCAGCCCGCGCATCATCGGCGTCACGGGCAGCGTCGGCAAGACGACGACCAAAGAATTTTGCTACGCGGTGCTTTCGGCGTTTGGCAGCACCCTTAAGACCGAGGGCAACCAGAACAACGACATCGGCGTGCCCAACACGCTGTTCCGCCTGGAAACCGCCACCGAATACGCCGTGGTGGAGATGGGCATGGACCATGCCGGCGAGATCACCCGTTTAAGCCGCTGCGTGCGGCCGTCGGCGGGCATCATCACGACGATCGGCGTCTCGCACCTGGAAAATTTAGGCACGCGCGAGAATATACTGAAAGCAAAGATGGAGATCTGCACCGGCCTGCCCGACGGCGCGCCGCTCGCCCTCAATGCCGACAACGACCTGCTGCCCACGGCACAGGTCCCGGCGCGGCTGCGCCCGGTCTGGTTCGGCATCGAGCAGGACGCCGACGTCCGCGCGAAAGATATCGTGATGCAGGGCGGCGGTACGGCCTTTACTATCGTTGATAAAGCGTACGGCACGTTTGCGGCACACATCCCCACCGTGGGGCAGCATACCGTCTATGACGCGCTTTCCGCCTACGCGGCCGCCACCCGCCTGGGGCTGGACCCCGCGGCGTGTGCCGACGCGCTGGCCAACTACCAGACGACCGGCATGCGCCAGCACATCGTGCAAAAGGGCGGCGTCACCGTCATTGAGGATTGCTACAATGCCAGCCCCGACAGCATGAAAGCGGCGCTCTCGGTTTTGCAGTCGCTGCCCAACGCGCACAAGATCGCCCTGCTGGGCGATATGCTGGAACTGGGCGATGCCAGCGAGCAGGGCCACCGCCAGACCGGTGAATGGGCCGCCGAGGCCGGCGTCGACGTGCTGATCGCCTACGGGCCGCGCAGCGCCGCCATGGCGCAGGCCGCCCAAACAAAGGGCGTAACAACTGTGCATTGCCAAACTGCCCAAGAGGTGTTACAATGTTTAGAGCAATTTGTACAGCCCGGTGACGCGCTGCTGGCGAAAGCCAGCCATGCCATGCAGCTTGAAGATCTGCTGCAGGCCTACTACGCCGGGCTGCCACAGGCGTGACAGTGCGTTTGCGCAGTCATGCCGCACATGGTTTGGAGGAATGACTGCATGGAGCAAACTGTCTCCGCTCTGTTGGCCGCCGCGGCGGTCGGCGGCTTTGCCGTGACCGCTGTGACCTGCTGGCTGCTGATCCCTGCTTTGCACCGCCTGCATTTTGGCCAGACGATCCGCGAGGAAGGCCCCACCTGGCACAACAAGAAAAACGGCACCCCCACCATGGGCGGCCTGGGCTTTATCTTTGGCATCCTGGTCACGCTGGGGCTGGTGTGGGTGATCTTCCACAGCCGTGCGCCGCAAGTCTTGGGCCCGCAGCAGCTGGCTGCCGGCATGATGGTGCTGTTTCTGGCGTTCGGCTCCGGGGTGATCGGCTTTTTGGACGACTTCATCAAGGTCGTCAAGCACCGCAACCTGGGCCTGACCGCCCCGCAAAAAATCGTCTTGCAGGTGGCCGTCACCGTTGGGTTCCTGGTCGGCCTGCACGCGCTGGGGCTGCTTTCCACCCAGGTCATGCTGCCGGTCTTCGGCACGGTGGAGCTGGGCGTGTTCTTTTACCCCATCGCGTTCTTCGGTACCATTTTTATGGTCAACGCCGTCAACCTGACCGACGGCCTGGACGGCCTTTGCACCAGCGTGACCTTTGTGTCGATGCTGGGGTATCTGCTGGCGGGCAGCCTGCTGGGGTTTGTACATGTGTCGGTCATCGCGTCGGCGGCGGCCGGCGCCTGCGCCGGGTTCCTGCTGTGGAACTTTTACCCGGCCAAAGTGTTTATGGGCGATACCGGCAGCATGTTCTTTGGCGGCCTGGTCACGGCGCTGGCGTTCGTCATGGACCGCCCGGAACTGGTGCTGTTCTTTGGCATCGTCTATATCTGGGACGCCATCACGGTGGTGATCCAGCGTTTGTATTTTAAGGCGACCCACGGCAAGCGCATCTTTAAGATGACGCCCATCCACCACGCGTTTGAGATGCGCGGCTGGCGCGAAGTCAAGATCGACGGATTTTTTGCGCTGCTGGCCGCGGTGGGCGTCGCGATGGGCATCCTGTACATCTGCCTGGTGTGACCGCGCGCCGCGCGGCCGTTTGTTTTGACCGGAAAGGAGGGCCGGCGCCATGCATACCACTTCTACCAGCCTGCTGACCCTGCTTTTGGACCGCACGGTCGGCAACATCCTGCGCATGATGCAGGTCATCCGCCTCCCGCGCGAGGAACGCGGCCGTGTCTCGTGGGGCTTCGTCGCCACGTTGGCCGTTACGCTGGCCTATGGGCTCATCATGCTGTTCTCGGCCAGTTATTCCAGCGGCTACAACCGGTATGAGGACATCTACCACTTCATCAAACCGCAGGTCATCGTGGCGCTGGCAGGCTTTGCCCTGATGCTGTTCATCTCGCGCATCAACTACCGCGCGCTGCGGTACCTGTGCGAGATCTTGTATGCCGTGACGCTGGTACTGCTGGTGGTGGCGCTGTTTATGCCCAGCGATAACAACGGCTGCTACCGCTGGGTGTATTTCCCGGGCGGCATGTCGCTGCAGCCGTCCGAGGTCGCCAAGTTTTCCATCATCCTCAGCACGGCGTATCTGCTGGACCGCAACAAAGACCGCATCAAAAACCCGCTGTACGGCATGCTGTTGCCGGCTTTGCCGCTGATCCCGGTGCTGTTTTTGCTGTTTATGGAACCGCACTATTCAGCTATGATCTTAATGTGTGCGATCTTCGTCACCATTTTGTTCTGCGCGGGCGGCGGCGGGGCTGCGTTCTGGCCGTTCCTGCTGGCCTGCGGCGGCATCGGGCTGTTTTTTTTGAACTACCTTGCCGGCAGCGAGGGCTATGCCTCCGAGCGTTTGGGCGGCGTCTGGGGCCTGACGCCCAGCGATACCTCCAACATGGACTGGCAGACCCAGCAGAGCCTGTATGCCATCTGTTCCGGCGGCATGTTCGGCGTCGGCATCGGCAACAGCGTGCAAAAGCACCAGTGGCTGCCCTATGCCGAAAACGACTTTATCTTTTCCGTCATCTGCGAGGAACTGGGCTTTATCGGCGCCATGGCGCTGATCGTTCTGTTTGCGGCGCTGCTGCTGCAGGGCATTTTCATCGCGCTCAAATCGCCGGATCTCTTCGGCACGCTGCTGGGCGTCGGTATTGCGGCGCAGGTGGCCTGGCAGGCATTCTGCCACATCGGCGTCGCCACGGCGCTGATCCCCAACACCGGCATCAGCCTGCCGTTCTTTTCCTCGGGCGGTACCAGTTTGCTGCTGCTTTTGTGCGAGATGGGGGTGCTGCTGAGCATCTCCCGCGCCGGCAACGCGCGGATGGAAGCCCAGAAACGGCGCCAGCAGGCGGAGATCGACCGCAGGCTGGGCCGCACGCCGCAGCGCACGGTTTACCGCCGCCAGCGCGTCTGACGGATACATACGACACAGAAAGGGGCGACGCGCATGCGCGTTTTGATCGCAGCCGGCGGCACGGCCGGGCATATCAACCCGGCGCTGGCCATTGCCGGGGCGCTGAAAGCGGCCGACCCGCAGGCCGAGATCCACTTTGCCGGCCGGCGGGAAGGCATGGAGTACGGCCTTGTCACCAAGGCGGGGTACCCCTTCCACCATATCGAGATCAACGGCTTCCAGCGCCGCCTCAATGCCGAGAACATCGCCCGCAACGTGGTGGCGGTGTGGCATCTGGCGCTTTCCGGCCCGCGCACGCGCAAGATCCTCAATGAGGTCCAGCCGGACCTTGTCATCGGCTGCGGCGGGTATGTCAGCGGCCCGGTGGTGCGGGCGGCCGCCAAACGCGGCATAAAGACGGCCATCCATGAGCAAAACGCCTTCCCCGGTGTGACCAACAAGCTACTGGCCAAAGATGTCGACCTGGTGTTGGCGGCCAGCGCCGACGCGGTGGAAAAGCTCGGCGCGCCGGATAAAACGTTTGTCGTCGGCAACCCGGTCCGGCCCGAAGTGCTGGCCGCGGACCGTGCCGCCGCGCGCCGCCAGCTGAACGCAGGGGACCGCACCGTCATTTTGAGTTTCGGCGGCAGCCTGGGGGCGGACCGCATCAACGAGGTCGTGGC
>DXEI01000074.1 GCA_019115045.1 Candidatus Gemmiger excrementipullorum
AAAGCGCATGCAGTAAAAATCATGCGATGATACAGGTTTTTAATACCGAATTCAAAATGCAGTCCATTATTGATCTTTGCAGTTAATTCATAGATTCGCTCTTTATCAATACTATCCACGGTATACAGCGACAGATAATAGCTAACACTCTGCAACTTGGTGGGTGTCTTTACTTCCTCTTCACCTTTGAAAACACGAATATCTTCTCCGTTATATAGAATTCCTACAACCTTCTTATATTGTGTTTGCATAATGCGCACGTTTTTCAGAACTTCCTCAACCTGCGCTTGCCCAAGAGTAATACGAGTTGCTTTCGTTTCCAGAACAACTGCAACCTCATTTTTATTATTCGGTAGATACCAACCATCTGGTTTATCGGCTACTCCCGGGAACCCAAGCTGATTGAATGTAGTAAGCTGCCCCACACCAGCACGCGCAATTTCACTATCAACCAAACCAAGAGCTTCACGAGCTAAGTCGCGAACAGCATCTTCTGTCATATTCTTTGCCATATTCATCAACCTCCCTCAAATCATTTGAAAATGTTTCAGTGCATCCATAATGGCCGCTTCCTTTTCTGGCGGACACTTTGGCACTTTCGGATTTTCAGATTTGGACAGGTTATAATTCTGGCCAACCTCTAATCCGCACTTGCGTTTAATCTGTGAGATATACAGGCTGGATACTTTCAAATGGTGCTTATCCCAGGCATATGCCTTGATTTCTTCATAGGTAGCTTTGGTCTCGGCAGCAGTAGCGTCCAGCTCATCCAGGTCCAGGTCGATCTCTATGGTGTCATCCGGCTTTTGTTGGGACAAAAGAACAACCGTCTCTACATGCTTGGTGCGCGGGAAAAGGTCCACCGGCTGCACCTGCTGCGCGCAGTAGCCGTGTTCCACCAGCCAGCGCGTGTCGCGCGCGGCGGTGGCGGCGTTGCAGCTGACCATGACCACGGTGCGCGGGGCCATCTGCACGATGGCCTGCAGCGTGGCTTCATCGCAGCCTTTGCGCGGCGGGTCCACCACGATCACATCGGGGCGGGCGCCTTCGGCGGCCAGCTGTGCCGCAGCGGCGCCGGCGTCCTGGCAGCGGAAGTCCGCTTTTTCGCCGGGCAGGCCCAGCCGCGCGGCGGTCGCTTGGGCGCCTTCCACGGCCTGCGGCACGATCTCCACGCCCAGCAGGCGGCGGCAGTCCGGCAGCATCGAAAGGCCGATCGTGCCCATGCCGCAGTACAGGTCCAGCAAAAAATCATCGGGGCGCAGCGCGGCAAAGGTGCGTGCCTTTGCGTACAGCACCTCGGCGGCCGGGGTGTTGACCTGGTAGAACTCATGCACGCCCATGCGCAGCGCTACGCCGGCCAGCGTATCCTCAATAAAGCCGGGGCCCAGCACGGTGCGCGTTTCCTCACCCAGGATGACGTTGGTGCGTTTGGTGTTGCGGTTGACGAGCACTGTCGTCAAGTCAAATTCCCGCTGCAAAGCCTCGCACAGGGCACGCTCCTGCGGCAGCGCGCGGCCGTTGAGCACAAAGCACAAAAGGCGCTGCCCGCTGTGCCAGCCCTGGCGCATGTACAGGTGGCGCACCAGGCCGGCGTGGCGCGCCTCGTCATAGGCAGTCGCGCCGGCGTCCTGCAGTAAGGCGCAGGCGCGCGCCGCCAGGCGGTTCATCCAATCCGGCTGCAGGCGGCAGTCCCGGCAGGCGACGATGCGGTGGCTGCGCCCCGCATAAAAGCCCGTCACAAGGCGGCCGTCCTCGTCCGTGCCCACCGGCAGCTGCACTTTGTTGCGGTACCGCTCGGTCAGCGGCGCAGGCAGCGCGGGGTGCACCGGCGCGTCCAGCTTGCCCAGGCGGGCAAAGGCGTCCTGCACAAACTGCGTTTTGGCGGCGCATTCGGCTTCATAAGAAATATGCCGCAGCCCGCAGCCGCCGCAGGGGCCGGCGACCGGGCAGTCCACTGCGATGCGGCCGGGGCCGGGGGTCAGCAGCCGCTCCAGGCGGCCGAAGGCATAGTGTTTCAGCGCTTTGACGATGCGCACCTCGGCAGCGTCGCCGGGGGCGGTGCCGGGCACAAAGACGGCCTGCCCGTCACAGTGTGCGACGCCGCTGCCGTCGCTGGAAAGCGACTCCACTGTCAGGCGCAGGATCTGGTTTTTGGTAAAAGGCATGGAAACTCCTTACAGTTCGGTCAGTTTGGCGGGGTCTTTTTCCAGCGTGGCCAAATAGCGGCTGGGCGGCACGCCCTTGACCTTTTTAAAGACCCGCGAGAAATAGAACTGGTCAAAAAAGCCGACCGAGACCGCGATCTCGGCGATGGAAAGGTTGGAATTTTTCAGCAGGCTGCACGCCTCGCTGATGCGGTAGTTGGTCAGGTAGTCGATGGGGCTTTGCCCGACGTTGGACATAAACACGCGGTAGAGGTGGCTGCGGCTGACGCCCACGGCTTTGGCGATGTCATCGACCGAGATGTCGTGCGAATAGTTGAACTGGATGTACTTGATGGCCGACAACACATACTGGCTGCTGGACGAACCGATGTTGGGCATGGCGTCGCGGGCTTCTTTCATCAGGTGCGCCATAAAAATATACAGGTAACCGGTCATCAGCGCTTCGCTCTGCGGGTCGGCCCCGCGCGCCAGGTAGATCTGGTACAGCGCTTCGCGCACGGTCTGGGGGTCCTTGCAGCGGTGCACGGGCCGTTGGTCGCTGAACGGCGTCTGTTGCACCAGGCGGTTGGCGCACGCGCCGTTAAAACCGACCCAATAGTACTCCCACGGGTCGGTCTCGTCGGCCGCATAGGTGATGAGCTGGTTGGGCTTGGCCAAAAACAGGTCGCCCTCCTGCAAAGTATACGAAATGCCGCCCACCTGGTACACGCCGCGCCCGGCGACCACCAGGTGGATCAGGTAATGGTCCCGCACGCCCGGGCCCCAGGTGTGGCCGGGCTGGCAATACTCATGCCCGCAGTTGAAGATGGACAATTCGACATTGTCCGTATAGCTCTGCTTGTAGGACTGTTTGCTGACGTTGCTCATGGTATCACACCTCGCCGGGCGCCTGGCGGGCAGGCCCCAAGATCTTTTCCTTTCCATTATAGCAGACGATTCATCAAAAGTCCATAAAGGCGCAGTAAAAAAATGTTTACTTCCCGCCAAAATTTGTTATACTGGGTACAAGAACCGCGGGGGACAGCCTGGATTTTGGCTGTTTACCCAAAACAGCGTGGCGCTTTTTGTGCATATTGGCAAAAGCGCCGCCCACAGGAAAGGCGAGTTGAAGTTATGGCGAACACCCGTGAATTGAAACAGCAGATCGCACAGGGCTTGTATGACGGCGCTCTTGCCAAATTGTACGGCGGGGACGACGCGACGCTGGCGGCCCAGCGCGCGCGGTACATGCAGGCGGTCGACCATTTTGCCGAGGAGTTTGGCCCCGACCGCACGGTGCGCCTCTACTCGGCCCCCGGCCGTACCGAGATCGGCGGCAACCACACCGACCACAACAACGGCGTTGTGCTGGCCGGTTCGGTCAACCTGGACATCGTGGCGGTCGTTTCGCCCAATGCGGACAACGTCATCCGCGTGAAATCGGAAGGCTTTGGCCGCATCAGCGATGTGGACCTGAGCATCCGCACCCCGCAGCCGAAGGAGGCTGAGCATTCCGCTTCGCTGATCCGCGGCGTGGCGGTCGGCATCCTCAACGACGGGGGGCAGGTCGGCGGTTTTGACGCATACACCACCAGCGATGTGCTGCGCGGGTCGGGGCTTTCCAGCTCGGCGGCGTTTGAGGTGTGCATCGGCGCGATTTTGCGCGGCGAGTACAACGGCAACGATATGGAAAAATTCAGCCAGGTGCGCATCGCGCAGATCGGCCAGTATGCCGAGAACGTCTTTTTCGGCAAACCCTGCGGCCTGATGGACCAGACGGCGTGCGCGGTGGGCGGCGTCATCACCATCGACTTTAAAGACCCTGCGCATCCCGTTGTTGGGCAGGCCAAGCTCGACCTGGCCAAGCACGGGTATGTGCTGTGCATCAGCGACACTAAGGGCAGCCATGCAGACCTGACCGACGACTACGCCGCCATCCGCCGCGAGATGGAGAGCGTGGCCGCCTGTTTTGGCCAGAAGGTCCTGCGCGACGTGCCGGAGGCGGACTTCTATGCCGCCATCCCCGATGTGCGCAAAAAAGTGGGGGACCGCGCCGTTGTGCGTGCGATCCATTTCTACAACGACTGCCGCCGCGCCGCCGAGCTGTGCCAGGCTGTGCAGAACGATGAATTTGACAAGTTCCTGCGCCTGATCATCGAGGGCGGGCATTCCAGCTTTGAGTTCAACCAGAACGCCTACAGCATCAAGAACCCCAAAGAGCAGGGCGTCTCGCTGGCGCTGGCGCTGAGCCAGAACATCCTCAACGGCCGCGGTGCGTGGCGCCTGCAGGGCGGCGGCTTTGCCGGTACCATCCAGGCGTTTGTGCCGGAAGATCTCGTGGACGCCTACCGCGCCGCCATCGACGGCTGCTTTGGCGCGGGCAGCTGCCATGTGCTCAACATCCGCAACTATGGCGCGGTGCCGGTCACGCCGGAACTGTAAACCGTTGCCTGCAAAAATCAATTCGCCCTGCCGGGGCGGCCGTTTGGCTGCGCCCGGCAGGGCGCTTTTTGTCGGCTGCCCTGGTTGCAAACAAAAAGCCCTGGCAAAGCCAGGGCATAAGAAAAGCAAAGGGGCAGGGCAGAAGAATGGCCGCTCAGGCTTTCTCCTGCACATAGCGGATGAAGGCGTCGCGCTCGGCGGCAGTCTTGAGGTTGGCCGTGTACATGCGGTCGCCCATATCCAGGCGCAGGGCAGGGGGCAGCTCGTCGTACATCTTCATGCGGCTGCCGTAGCGCTTCATGATCTGCTCATGGGTGTGCTTGTAGGTGTGGCAGTCGCGGCGCGCCGCATAGACGCAGAAGTACTTGGGACCGTTCAGGTCGAGGTTGCGCACCTTGTCATAGCAGACCATGTCGGCCCAGATCTGGTAGCAGTCTACCGAGTTGGCGTAGTTGATCATGTCCGGGGTATAGCCGCCGGCCGGGCGCATGTTGACTTCCAGCGCCACATAGTCGCCGGCTTTGCCCAGGCCGGGTTTGTCCTCGTTCAGCTGGAAGAATTCGCAGTGGAAGAACCGGCTCTTGGCGCCAAAGGCTTTGATGGTGCGGAACCCGACGTCTTTGAGCGCCGCGGGCACCGATTTCTGCGTCCAGTACGCAAGGTCGCCCTGCTGGTTGACGATGTCCAGCACCGGTACCGGGAAGACGTTGGAGGTGTAGAAGAGCGGTACGCAGTGGGAATCGGCCACGCCGTCAAAGCTGACGATGCTGCCGCTGATGTATTCCTCCATGATATACTGCACGGCGGGGGCGCTGGCGTAAAACGCCTGCAAGTCTTCGTCGTTTTTCAGCTTGTAAGTGGCCTCGGCGCCGCAGCCGTTGTCCGGCTTGACGATAACGGGGTAGCCGACTTCGCGGATAAAATCGCGCGCCGCTTCCAGCGTGCTGACCATGTGGTGGCGCGCCACCGGCACGCCGGCACGGCGGTAGCTCTCCTTCATCTGGCTCTTGAACTTGATGCGCTGGATAAAGTCGTTCTGCGCGCCGGTGGTGATGTTGAAATCGGTGCGCAGCTGGGCGTCCATCTCCAGCCAGTATTCGTTGTTGGACTCCAGCCAGTCGATCTTGCCGTAGTGGAAGGTGAAATACCCGACGGCCCGCACCATCTCGTCGTAGTTGCCCAGGTCGTCCACGCGGTAATATTCGGTCAGGCAGTATTTGAGCTCGTCCGGGATCTCATCATACGGCGCGTCGCCGATGCCCAGCACGTTGACGCCGTTGCAGCGCAGGCGGTCGCAGAAATTCCAGTACGTTTTGGGGAAATGCGGGCTGACAAAGATAAAGTTCATGGCAAGATCGACTTCCTCTCTCACAAGACAATATCACACAAACTGGTTGCGGGCCGCGTCGTAGGTGTAGCCGGCCTCTGCCAGGGTCGCACAAAGGGCCGCCTCGTCGGCGTCCTCCTCCTCGCAGAACATGGCCAGGTCCGCGTCGCGGTCGCGCAGTTTGGTGTTTACATAACTCAGCAGTATGATGGGGTCACGGGGCAGCATGGCGTACTCCTTTTGTGCAGCGGGCAGGGAAAAGAGAAAATGCCGGCCACGGACGTGACCGGCAATTTTTCCTTCCAATCAGACCGCGCGGGTAACTTTACCAGAGCGCAGGCAGCGGGTGCAGGCGTAGATATACTTCGGGGAACCGTCCACGATCGCCTTCACGCGCTTGACATTGGGGTTCCAGGTACGGTTGCTCCGACGATGGGAGTGGGAGACTTTGATACCGAACGTGACACCTTTGCCACAGCAAGAACATTTGGCCATAATTGCTTGCACCTCCTTCTCAATAGCTGTACTATTATAACGGATGCCGGCTGTAAATGCAAGCCTTTTGCACAAAAAAGTTGGATTTTTTTGTGAAAACAGCCCGTGCAGGCAGGGCAGGGGGCCGTCGGGCAGCGGCTGCGCGCCAAAAGGGCTTGTTTTGCGCCATTTAATACGATATAATAAAGTGATATTTTGTGTAAGGAGCGTGTTTGCCGTTGCAGGGCCTGCTTTCGCCCTATCAGATCCTGGCGTATCTTTTGCGGGCCGTCGTCGTGCTCATCGCCATCCCGTTCCATGAGGCGGCCCACGCGCTCGTCAGCCATTGGCTGGGGGATGACACCGCCGTGCGTGCCGGGCGGCTCTCGCTCAACCCGATGCGCCATTTCGACCCTTTGGGCGCGCTGTGCATGCTGGTGGGCGGCATCGGCTGGGCGCGGCCGGTCGGCGTAAACCCGCGCAATTACAAAGATCCCAAAGTCGGCATGGCAGTCTCGGCCGCGGCCGGGCCGCTGAGCAATTTTTTGCTGGCGTTTGTGTCGATGATCCTGTATAAGATCGTATATTACACGGGCGCGGCGCAGGCCGTGCAGGCGCTGCCGCTGTTTTTGTATGACATGATCGTTATGAACCTGAGCCTGGCGGTGTTCAACCTGATCCCGGTGCCGCCGTTCGACGGCAGCCGCATCGTATTGCTGGTGCTGCCGCCGCGGCTGTATTTCAAGGCCATGCAGTATGAGCGCTATATCATGCTGGCGGTCCTGCTGCTGGTGTTTTTGGGCGCGCTGGATGTGCCGCTTTCGCTGGCGGTCAATTTCTGCTGGGACCGCCTTGTCGCGTGGACGGGCTTTGTGGACGGCTTCTTCTGGGGGTAACTTTGCAAGACACACTGACGTTTAAGCTGGAAGATTTTGAGGGGCCGCTGGATCTTTTATTGTATCTGGTGGGCAAGAATAAAATGAACCTCTATGATGTCAACATCATGGAGCTGATCGACCAATACACAGCGGCCATCCGCACGCTGGAAGAAAACCGGATGGAAGTTTCCAGCGAGTTCATCGACATGGCCGCGCACCTGGTGCAGATGAAAAGCGCCCTGCTGCTGCCGCGCAGCCCCGAGGCCGAGCGCATGAAAGAAGAACTAACTGGCCGCCTGATCGAATACAGCGCCTGCAAAGAGGTGGCGGCCCGCCTGGGCGGCCGTGCGCGCGACTTGTTTACCGCCGTGCGCGAACCGATGCCGCTGGTGGGCGCGGCAGAATATACCCGCCGCCATGACGCCAACCTGCTGCTGCAGGCATGGTTCAACCTGATGGGCCGCAGCCTGCGCAAGAGAAAACCCGACCAGGAACGGTTCGAGCCGCTGGTCACAGCGCCGTTCGTATCGGTGGCAAGCCGTGTCAGCAACATGCTGCGCGGGCTTTTGCGGGGCAGTATCCGCGGCATCGGGCAGCTCTTCCATAAAGAAGATAGCCGCAGCACCCATGTGGCGACGTTTTTGGCCCTGCTGGAACTGATCCGCGCCGGCCGCGTGCGGGTGCAGGGGGACGGTGCGCTGGACCTGGACCGCCGCCACCGCAGAAGAAAGGAGGGCGCCGCCCATGAATGACGCACAGCTGACCGGGGGGCTGGAAGCCATGCTTTTTGCCCACGCGGAACCGGTGGAGACCGAGCGCCTGGCCGACGCCTTGCGCCTGGACCCGGAGCGGACAGAACAGCTGCTGCAGCGCCTGCAGCAGCGCTACGATGAAGAGGAAAGCGGCCTGGCGCTGCTGCGTTTTGACGGCGGGCGCTGGCAGATGACGACCCGCCCGTATTATGGCGAGCTGGTCAAGCGCATCCTGGATACCCGCCGCAACGCGCCGCTTTCGCCGGCTGCGCTGGAGGTATTGGCGGTCATCGCCTACAACCAGCCGGTCTCGCGCAGTTTTATCGAGCAGGTGCGCGGCGTGGATTCCTCTTCCACCGTCACCAAGCTGCTGGAAAAAGGCCTCATCGAGGAGGCCGGCCGCCTGGACCTGCCGGGCAAACCGGTCGCGTTCCAGGTCACCGACAACTTCCTGCGCGTGTTTGGGCTGGGCAGCCTGCGCGACCTGCCGCCGCTGCACGACGAGGAGGGGATGGATGCCGCCGCCCCGCCGGAGCAACAGCCGGAGGGCGCGGCCGAGCAGCTGGAATGGGAGTGAGCGATGATGCCGGTTTTGCTGCTGGCGCTAAAGATCCTGGCCGGGCTGCTGCTGGCTGTATTGGTTTTGCTGGCAGCGGCGCTGCTGCTGCCGCTGGGCATCGCGGTGGAATACCGCCCCGGCCGTGTCGAGATCGCGGCGGTCTGCGGCCCGGTGCGCCGCTCGCTGCGCACCTACCGGACGCCCGCGGCCAAACCGGGCGGCCAGAAGAAACAGGAAACCCCGGGCGCGGCCCCTGCGCCGGAAACAACTGAAACAAACGTGCCGCCCGGCGTGGGGGAGCGCCCGCAGCCAGCGCCGCCCGAACCGCCGCCGGAAGAACCGGAACACGCCGCGCCGGCGGAAGAAGCCGGGCCCAAGGACGGGAAGCTGGAGCGCATCCTTGCGCTGCTGGAGGAGGACCCCGCGGCGGTCGCCGCCTGCCTGTGGCGGCATGTGCGCTGGCTTGGGCGGCATTCGCCTTTCAAGATGCGGGTGCGCCGCCTGCATGTGTTCTGGACCGTTACCTGTGAGGACGCCGCCGCTACCGCCATCGCCTTTGGCGCGGCCATGACGGCGTTGAACACCGCTTTGGCGGCCGTACAGCAGTCGATCCCGCTGCAAAGCGAGGGGTTGTGGCTGGAACCGGATTTTACCGGCGCGCGCCGGGCGGACCGGCACATCTTTGGCATTGTGCAGGCCCGCGCGATCCTCATGCTGCACCTGCTGTACCGGGTCTGGAACGACCCGCTGCTGCAGCCGCAAACCGACACCGCGCAGACGGCGCAGAGCGCCGCCACGCAGAAATAGATCGTACATTTCTTTTTTAGGAGGAATTGACTTATGGCAGAACATCCGATCCAAGGCCTGATGGGCGTGACCATCGACAAGATCCGCGAAATGGTCGATACCAGCACCATCATCGGCGACCCCATCCATGTCGACGAGGCGACCACCATCATCCCGGTCTCCCGCGTGACGTTCGGTTTTGCGTCGGGCGGCTCCGACGTGGCCCCCAAGGCGGAAAAGGCCATGTTCGGCGGCGGCACCGGCGCCGGCGTTTCGGTCACGCCGGTGGCGTTCCTGGTCATTTCGGGCGGCAATGTGCGCACGGTGCAGCTGGTCGAAAAAGTTACGGCGGTGGATAACGCCATCGGCGCGCTGCCGGAACTGGTGGACAAGATCGCGGCAATGCTCAAGCGCGAAAAAGCCGAGGCGGAAACGGCGGCCCCCGAGGCATAAATGGCCGCCGGCAGGAAAGTATAAGGAGTCAGTATGGCGGAACAACGGATACAAAAAGTGCTGGCGGACCAGGGCATCTGCTCCCGCAGGGAGGCGGAGCGCCTGATCGCGGCCGGCAAAGTCAAGGTCAACGGGCACCCGGTCGGCCTGGGGGACAAGATGGACCCCGATTACGACAAGGTCTCCATCGACGGCAAAAACGTGCGCATCGTGCGCAAGCGGCAGTACACCTATATCATGCTGCACAAGCCGCGCGGCTACCTGACGACGCGCAGCGACGACCGCGGCCGCAAGACCGTGATGGAACTGGTGGCCGACGTGCCGGCGATGCTGCGCCCGGTCGGACGGCTGGACAAAGACAGCGAGGGCCTGCTGCTGATGAGCGACGACGGTGCGTTCATCAACCTGCTGACGCATCCCTCGGGCGGGGTGGGCAAGCTGTACCGCGTGACGGTCAACCCCCGCGCGACCGAGGAGCAGATCGTCACGATGGCGTCCGGCGTCGTGCTGGACGACGGCGTGCGCACGCAGCCCTGCGTCATCCATGTCGTCACCGACGAACCGGGGCGCACCGTGCTGGAGATCACGCTGCACGAGGGGCGCAACCGCCAGATCCGCCGCATGTGCTCGGCGGTGGGTCTGCAGGTCGTGCGCCTGAAGCGCAGCGCCGAAGGCCCCGTCAAGCTGGGCATGCTGCAGCCGGGGGAGTACCGCGAACTGAAAAAGTCCGAGGTCAACGCCCTGCGCAACGCCGCGCTCAAAAGCAGCCGCACGCCTGCGGCGGAAGGCCCGCAGACCGCGCCGCGCCGCCCCGGCCCGCTGCGCCCGCGCAGAAAGTGAACAAGGCTTTGCACGGCCAAGAAATTCTGCCAAAACCTGTGGAGTTTCCACTTGTGAAAATCTGAACAACGTAGTATAATCGTGACAAACGACAGATTTTTTGCAGATCATGTATAAAAAACAGTCAATCTTATCCTAGGAGGTCACTGTATGGCAGCAAACAAACCCGGCAAGGAAGAACTTCTTGCAGCATTTTTTGACGATGGCGCTTTTTCGCCGCTGTACACCGACGGCCCCGTCAGCGCGGCGTACGGCTGTGCCAACGGCCAGAGCGTGTATGTCCTGTACGAAAACGGCGAGCCGGTAGCGGTGGCAGACATTCAGCGCAAGATCCGCGTGCTGGAGATGGCGGCCGAGACCGGCGCCCCGGTCGTGACGTTCTATAACTCCACCGGCGCCAAACTCGACGGCGGCCTGGACCTGCTCAACGCGACGGCCGCGCTGACGGCGCAGATCGCGCGGGTGTCCGGCGTCGTGCCGCAGATCGCGGTCATCACTGGCACCTGCGCGGGCACCAACGCCATCAACGCGGCGGCGGCCGATCTGTGCATCATGGCCGAGGATGCCGAGCTGTTCCTGCATGCGCCCTTCACGGCCGAGGAGACCGTCAGCGGCGCCGGTACGGCTGCCTTTGCGGCCAAGGCCGGTGTGGCGGCGCTGGTCGCCAAAGACGCTGTGGCGGCGGCCAAGCAGGCCGCCAACGTGGCGGCGCTGCTGCCGGCCAACAACCTGGCGGGCCCGGCACTGTTTGATTTCACGGCGCCCGCTAAACCGATGCCCACCGCCAACTACACGGCCGCCGCCGCGGTGGAAGCGCTGGCGGACGAGGGCAGCGCCGTGGAACTGTACAGCGGCTACGGCAAGCGCATCGTCACGGCGCTGGCTACCGTCAACGGCAGCGCCGTCGGCATCCTGGCGACCGAGAAAGCGGCCCTTTGCCATAAATGCACGGCCAAGGCGGCGCGTTTTGTCCGCCTGTGCGACGCGTACAGCATCCCCGTCGTGACCATCGTCAACAGCGACGGCTTCGGCAAGAGCGAAGGCGACGACCAGGCCGGCGGCATCCGCCAGGCGGCCCGCATGGCCGGTGTGTACGCCGAAGCGACGACCGCCAAGGTCGCCGTGCTGACCGGCGAGGTGATCGGCCCGGTCTACACGGTGTTTGCGGCCTGCGCCGACTGGCGCGTGGCCATGCAGGGCTGCACCGTCGCCCCGCTGGCGCCCGAGACCGCCGTCAGCGTGCTGTACAAAGATGAGATCTACGCTTCGGACAACATCGCCGAGGCGACCAAAGCCAAAGCGGCGGCCTACGCCAAGGATGTCTGCGGCGCGCAGGCGGCCGCCGCCAACGGCGCAGCCGATGCCGTCGCCGACGCGGCCGGCGTGCGCAGCGCCGTCGTGCAGGCGCTGGATATGCTGGCCAGCAAGCGCGCGACGCGCCTGGCCAAGAAACACGGCAACATCGCCCTGTAAATCGCCCTACCCAACTTTACGGACCTTGAGTATAAGGAGGAACTTCCTATGAAAAACCTGATCGTTACCGTCAACGGTGTTGCCTACAATGTCACGGTGGAGGAAGGCACCGGTGCCCCGGCGCCTGCCGCCGCCCCGGCTGCGCCCGCGGCCCCCGCGCCTGCTGCCCCGGCTGCACCCGCCCCGGCCGCCGCGCCTGCTGCTCCGGTGGCTCCTGCCGGCCCTGCCGGTGCGGTCGCCGTCAACGCCCCCATGCCCGGCAACATCCTGGACGTCAAGGTGAAACCCGGCGATTCGGTCAAGGCGGGCGATACGCTGCTGATCCTCGAAGCGATGAAGATGGAAAACGAGATCAGCGCCCCGCAGGACGGCACCGTCGCCACCATCGATGTGCGCAAGGGCGATGTGGTCGACTCCGGCACGCTGCTGTGCACGATGAACTGAACCAGAAGCGAGGTGAACACCATTGGCTAAGAAACCGATCAAAATTACCGAGGTCGTTCTGCGCGATGCACACCAGTCTCTGCTGGCTACCCGCATGACGATGGACGAGATGCGGCCCATTTTGCCCGAGATGGACAAGATCCCGTATTTCTCGGTCGAATGCTGGGGCGGCGCGACGTTTGACTCCTGCATCCGTTTCCTCGACGAGGACCCGTGGGAGCGTCTGCGCACCCTGCGCCGCGAGCTGCCGCACCAGAAACTGCAGATGCTGTTCCGCGGCCAGAACATGCTGGGCTACCGCCCCTATGCCGACGACGCGGTCGAGTATTTCGTGCAGAAATCCGTCGCCAACGGCATCGACGTCATCCGCATCTTTGACGCGCTCAACGACCCGCGCAACCTGCAGACGGCCATCAAGGCCGCCAACAAGGAAGGCGCGCACGTGCAGGCGTGCATCAGCTACACCTTGAGCCCGGTGCACAACAACGAGTATTTTGCCGAGTACGCCAAGACCCTGGAGGAGATGGGCGCCGATTCCATCTGCATCAAGGATATGGCCGGCCTGCTCAAGCCCTACACCTGCTACGACCTGGTCAAGAAACTCAAAGAGACCGTCGACATCCCCATCGACATCCACAGCCACTATACGGCGGGCCTCGCTTCGATGTCCGTCCTCAAGGGCATCGAGGCCGGCGCCGACATCATCGACACGGCCATGAGCCCGCTGGCGCTGGGCACATCCCACATGCCGACCGAGAGCCTCGTGGCCGCGCTGCAGGACACCGACTACGACACCGGCCTCGACCTCAACCAGCTCAACGTCGTGCGCGCCTACTTTGCCAAGCTGCGTGAAAAATACATCGCCAACGGCCAGATCAGCCCCAAATCGCTGGGCGTCGACGCCAACACGCTGCTGTACCAGGTGCCGGGCGGCATGTTCTCCAACATGCTCAAACAGCTCAAGGACGCCGGCAAAGAGGACAAGCTCGACGACGTGCTGGCCGAGATCCCGCGCGTGCGCGAGGATGCCGGCTACCCGCCGCTCGTCACGCCCACCAGCCAGATCGTCGGCACCCAGGCAGTATTCAACGTCATCATGGGCGAGCGCTACAAGATGGTCACCAAAGAGTTCAAGGGCCTTGTGCACGGCGATTACGGCAAGACCCCCGCGCCCATCAAGAAAGAGTTCAGCGACTTTATCCTGAAAGGCGAGGAGCCCATCACCTGCCGCTTTGCCGACACGCTGGAGCCCGAGATGGACAAACTCAAAGCCGAGGCCGCCAAGTACGCCATCCAGGAGGAGGACGTGCTGACCTACGCGATGTTCCCGCAGGTCGCGCCCAAATTCTTTGAGAAGCGCAACGCCCGCATCCAGGGCGTCGACGCGCTGCATGCCGACTACGAAAAGAGATCCCACCCGGTTTGATCCGGTAACCGCACCGTCCCCGCTGCCGCGGGGGCGGTTTTTGCGTTTGCGGGCAAAAACGCGCGGCAGCCTTGCATCTTGGCGGCAAAAATAGTACAATATACAATATATGTTCATCGGCGGCCCACGCCGAGGTTTGAGGTGCAGGATATGGTATTGAGCATGACAGGCTATGGCCGCGCCGGCGCGCTGCTGCATGGGCGGGACATCAAAGTGGAGCTGCGCAGCGTCAACGCGCGCTTTTTGGAGTATTCCGACCGGCTGCCGCGTTCCTGCGCGTTTTTGCAGGACAAACTCAAAAAGCTGGTGGCGGCGCGCGTCAGCCGCGGCAAGGTGGAGCTCAACCTCTCCATCCAGGCTGTCACGGCGGCCGACACCGTCGTCACGGTCAACTGGCCGCTGGCGCAGGGCTACCGCGACGCGCTGCGCGACCTGGCGCAGCGCATGGAACTGCCCGACGACCTGACGGCGGGCATGGTGGCGCGTTTCCCCGATGTGCTGGCGCAGACCGCCGCGCCCGCCAATGAGGACGAACTGTGGCAGGACGTGCAGACGGTGGCACAGCAGGCGCTGGACGCTTTTGTGGCCATGCGCGCGGCCGAGGGTGAAAAGCTCAGGGCCGACGTGGAGAACCGCCTGGCGGCGGTGGAAACGCTCGTCGGGCAGATCGAACAGCAGAGCGCCGGGCGCGTGCAGGCGTACAGCGAAAAACTCTACGCCCGCCTGCAGGAGCTGCTGGGCGACCGCAGCATCGACGAGGGCCGCCTTGTGACCGAGGCTGCGATCTTTGCCGACAAGACCGCCATCGACGAGGAGACCGTGCGCCTGCACAGCCATGTGGCCCAGTACCGCGAGATCCTGGCGCTGGATGAGCCCATCGGCCGCAAGCTGGACTTTTTGACGCAGGAGCTCAACCGCGAAGCCAACACCATCGGCTCCAAGTGCCAGGACGTGGCGGTCACCCGGCTGGTGGTGGAACTGAAGTCCGAGATCGAGAAGATCCGCGAGCAGATCCAGAACATCGAGTGAGGCGCCCATGAAACTCATCAACATCGGCTTCGGCAACATGGTAAATGCCGACCGCGTCATCGCCGTCATCAGCCCGGATTCAGCGCCGGTCAAGCGCCTGATCCAGGACGCGCGCGAGAAAGGCGCGCTCATCGACGCCTCCTACGGGCGGCGCACGCAGGCGGTGCTCATCATGGACTCCGACCATGTCATTTTGTCGGGCATCGCGCTGGAAAGCGTGACCGGCCGCTTTGCACAGGAACAAGAGGAAGGATAAAGGGGAGCAGGGAATTATGAAAGGCGAAAAGTATCTGTTTGTCGTATCGGGCCCGTCGGGCACCGGCAAGGACACCGTGGTGGCGCGGCTGCTGAAAGACCACCCCGAGATCCAGCACACGGTCTCGGCTACGACGCGCGCGCCGCGCGAAGGCGAAAAGAACGGTATCAACTACCACTTTATGTCGGTCGCGGATTTTGAGGATCATCTCGCGCAGGACCAGATCGTCGAGCATACGCAGTACTGCGGCAACTACTACGGCACGCTGCGCAGCGAGATCGAGCGCCGCATGGCGCAGGGCATCCCGGTGATCCTGGTCATCGAGGTCGAGGGCGCAGGCAACATCAAGCGCCTGTACCCCGGCGCCACGACGGTCTTTGTGCTGCCGCCCGACATGCAGGAGCTGGAACGCCGCTTGCGCAACCGCGGCACCGAGAGCGAGGACACCGTCCAGCGCCGGCTGAAACGGGCGCAGGAAGAGATCGCTCACTCGGTCGAGTATGACGAGCACGTCGTCAACGACCAGGTCGAGGCTTGCGCCGAAGCGCTGTATTCCATCATCCAGTCCCGTCTCCAACACGGCCAAGACGCATGACGCTGCCCATCGCGCAGGTGGCCGTCGACCAGGCGACCATCCATTTCGATAAACTTTACTCCTACCGGGTGCCGGCGGAGCTGCAGGACCATGTTTGGCCGGGCAGCATGGTGCTGGTGCCGTTTGGCCGCGGCGACCATGCGCGTATGGCCGTGGTGCTGGCGGTGGCCGCAGTGGAAGAAGCCGACGCCCCGCCCCGCCTGAAAGCGCTGTATGACGCCGCGCCCGAGCAGGCGCGCCTGACGCCCGACCTGCTGGAACTCGTGCGGTTTTTAAAAGACCGTACCTTCTGCACCTGGTTCGAGGCCGTCAAAGCCGTCATCCCGTACGGCGCGCAGTATACGGCGGTCGCCGCCGGCGGCAAGCCGCGGATGAAAAACCGGCTGCAGCGCGCGACGGAATGGGTCTACACGCTCACCGGGGAGCTGCCCGCCAAACCCAAGCCCGGCCCGCGGCAACTCGCGGCGGTGGAAGCCCTGCGCGCCGGCCCATTGACCGGCCGCCAGCTGGAAACCGCCGGCATCTCCAAACCGACGCTGGACACACTGTGCCAAAAAGGCGTGCTGACGGCCGCCCGGCAGGACAAAACGCTGGACCTGTTTGCGGCCATCCCGTTTGACCCGCAGCCGCTGGCACTTTCGGCCGAGCAGCAGCAGGCGTACGACGCGCTGGCGCCCCACCTGGCCGACGGGCAGCCCCATGCGGCGCTGCTGCACGGCGTGACGGGCAGCGGCAAGACGGTCGTGTTTTTAAAACTCATCGAGCGCACGCTGGAACTGGGCCGCAAGGCGCTGGTGCTGGTGCCGGAGATTGGCCTGACGCCGCAGATGATCCGCCGCCTGAAATCAACGTTCGGCAGCCGGTTGGCTGTGCAGCATTCCGCCCTCAATAATACCGAGCGCCTGCTGCAGTGGCGCATGATCCAGCAGGGCGACGCCGACATCGTCGTCGGCACGCGCAGCGCCGTGTTTGCGCCGCTGCAAAACCTGGGGCTCATCATTGTGGATGAGGAGCAGGAACACACCTACCAGAGCGAGTCCGCCCCGCGCTATGACGCGCACGACGTCGCCAAAAAGCGCGCGGCGATGGAAAACGCGCTGCTGGTGTTCGCTTCGGCCACGCCGCGCACCGAGACCTACCACGCGGCCAAAACCGGCAAATACCAGCTCGTCACGCTGACCCACCGCTACGGCGGCCGCCCGCTGCCGAACGTCGATTTCATTGATATGCGCGCTGAACTTGCCGCCGGCAACCCGCGGGAGGTCAGCGCCCGCATGGTGCAGGAACTCAAAGCCAACCTGCAAAACGGGGAACAGAGCATCCTGCTGCTGAACCGGCGCGGCTACCACACGGTGGGCATGTGCACGGCCTGCGGGCAGGTGCTCAAATGCCCCAACTGCAGCGTGCCGATGGTCTACCACAAACCGCAGCAGGCGCTGATGTGCCACCACTGCGGGCATACGGTGCGCCCGCTGCCGCAGCTTTGCCCCGCGTGCGGCGGCAAGATCCGCTACAGCGGGTTTGGCACCCAGCGCGTGGAAGAGGAACTGCACGAACTGCTGCCGGACGCGCGCATCCTGCGCATGGACCAGGACTCTACAGGGCAGAAAAACGCCCACGAAACGATGCTGGCCCAGTTTGGCCGGCAGGAATACGACATCCTGCTGGGCACGCAGATGGTCGCCAAGGGGCTGGACTTTGAAAAAGTCACCCTCGTCGGCGTTTTGGGCATCGACTCGCTGCTGTTTGGGCAGGGCTTCCGCGCGTATGAAAGCGTGTTCAGCCTTGTCACGCAGGTCATCGGCCGCGGCGGGCGCGCCAGCCTGCCGGGCCGCGCGCTGATCCAGACGGCGGTGCCGAACCACCCGGTCTTGCAGTTGGCCGCCGCGCAGGGGTACGAGGATTTCTACCGCGAGGAGATCGCCTTCCGCAAATACGGCCTCTACCCGCCGTTCTGTGCGTTCTGCGTCATCGGTTTCACCGGCGCGCAGGAGGGCGCGGTCGCCCTGGCCGCGCAGCGCTTCGGCGCACTGCTGGCACAGCATGCGGCGCAGCACCCGCAGCTGCCGCTGCGCATCTTGGGCCCGGCGCCGATGGCGATCGCGATGCTGGGCGGCAAATATCGCTACAAGCTGACGCTCAAATGCCGCAACGACGCGGCGTTCCGGGCGCTGCTGCGCCGGGCGCTCGACGACTACGCCGCCGAAAAACTGCCGCAGAAAGCAGCCGTTACCGTGGACTTCAACACCGACGGCGAC
>DXEI01000075.1 GCA_019115045.1 Candidatus Gemmiger excrementipullorum
CGCCGGAGCCGCTGGTAAAGGTGAAGCGGACGCTCCACAAAAAAGGGAGCAGGTAAAACCCGGCGAAGCCCAGCAAAAAGGGCAGCGCCAGCAGGTACCCGGCCACGGCGTTACGGGTTTTCAGTTTCATAAAGGCACCCCCTGTAAGTTCATTCCGAGAGGTAGATGTTGAGCTGGCTTTCGGCGGCGTCGACCGCATCCTCGTACCGCCATATCTAGTATTGTGGCCTGTAACGGAATGGCGTCTGTATAGAATATCGTCAACCCCTCGTTCGTCTGCTCCACCGGCGGGGGGACCTCGATGGGGCGCGGTTCGGCGTCGGCGCCGCCCGGCGCGCAGGCAGAAAGCGCGACCAGGCAGGCCAGCGGCAAGCAGAGGCATTGTACGTGCGTTTTTTTCATAGTATCTCCTCCTTCGTATGTGGGCAGGGTTTCTTTGCCCCTATCATACAAAACGAAAGTGGAGTTACGGTGGAGAAATCCGTGAAAGTATGAACAAATTGTTAATTTTTGAAAAAATCGGCGATTCAGACAAAACCCGCCCGGCTTTTTTGGTGAAAAAGCCAGGTGGGGGAGGGGCGCTATGGTTTGTATGGTGTATGCCTTATATTGTAGGGGGGCCTTACCTGCCCTACAATGCGAGGAAAACGCCCCACAAACCGTGAACGGGCGGCGGGGGTATCGTTTTGCGGCGGGGTCAAGGCCCCGCCGTGGGCGTCTGCCTCACGGTAACATTTTGGGTTCGTGTACGCGGTACCGGGTGTTTGTAGGGGAGGCATATATGCCTCCCGGCAGGGGTGCGCCCCACGCGGGGTTCGCGGTTCATTGCCCGTTCCCGTCGGTTTGTAGGGCGGGCGATTTATCTCCGGCCTAAGAGCCGCCGCTGCGCGGCGGTTGGCCTTCGAAACGCGCCTGCGGGCGCAGCGCCCGCCCTACCATGTGAGGTACACACCATGCCGAACCGTGTACGGACGGTGCGTGCAAATCACATTCCATACCGTTTCTGCCAATGGGAATGTGGCACGGCCTGTATGCCGCCCCTACGCATGGACCGAACGCGGTCGCAGCGCAAAAACCGTGTTATGGGGCAAACGGGTGCGGCGGGGTCAAGACCCCGCCCTACAATGTGAGATAAACACCATGCCGGCCCGGCAACGAGAGGCGGGGGCAACGTTTCGCGGGCCGCATGCCTGCCCGTCAGGGGTCGGCGGGGGGCTGCCGCCCGATGTCATACACGCTGCGGCAGCGCAGCGCCGTGGCGTCGCCCGCCAGGATGCGCACGGTGCGGCTGCCGGCGTTCATGTCGAAATAATTGTCCGAAAGCCGCAGCGTCTCGTCGGCGTTGCGGATCTCGACGCCGCGGGCGTAGGCGTCGGCGGTCACCGTCAGGCGGTCGCCGTCGACCGTGCAGCGCAGGTGGGGGTCCCGGTAGTGGAAATACTTGGGCAGGCTGAGCAGCACCGTGCCCTGCGAAATGACCGCCCCTGCCTGCTCGGCCTCGTAGCTGATATACTCGCGCTGTTCGTCGAGGTCCGGCAGCTCGACACGGTCCAGCCACAGCGCCGAGAGCGGCGGCACCGTGACGGTCTGCTCGCTTTCGCGCAGGGCCGCGCCGGTATTGCGGCGCACCGCCCAGCGCACCGTGACGGTCTGGGGGCAGCGCGTCTCGTTGGAAAGGTTGAGCCGGATGGACTTGCGCGGCGCAAAATGCTGCCAGTTCATCGGCGTCGGCTCGGTGAGCCAGCCCTCCTCCTCGCAAGAGAGCAGCACCGGCGCAAAAAAGCGCTTGGCGGCATAGTGCAGGGCTTTCCACCGGCCGGTATAGTCAATGGAGGACCACGACGCCACCGGCCAGCAGTCGTTGAGCTGCCAGTACACCGCGCCCATGCAGCGCCCGCGGTTGCGGCGGAAATGCTCGACGCCATAGCGGATGGCGTCGGCCTGCAGCATCTGCGAGGCGTAGAGCAGCTCGTCAAAGCCGCCGGGGTAACGGTAGGTCTGCTGCAGGTAGCTCAAGATCTTGCCGTTGGCGCGGCCGTTGCGCTGGTGGCGCTCCATCACGTAGGAGAAGATGTTGCGGTCCTGCGGCTCGGTAAAGGTTTTGACCGTGCTCAGGCAGGGGAAGGACTGGAACCCAAACTCCGACACAAAGCGGAAATAGAACTGCCGGTAGGCCGAAAACGGCTGGTCGCCGTGCCAGACCTCCCAGTAATGCACGTCGCCGCGGTCGGGGGCGTTGGGCTCATCGAACGCCCCGCCCGAGGACGGGCTCGCCGGCCAGTAAAAGCGGTCGGGGTCCAGCGCGCGGACGACCTCGGGGATGACGCGCTCAAACAAAAACAGGTAGTCGCGCACCTGGGCCTCGCGGTCCACCCACGCGCGGGACTGGGTGAACATCTCCATCTCGTTGTTGCCGCACCACAGCGCCAGGCTGGCGTGGTGGCGCAGGCGGCGGATGTTGTCGGCCAGCTCGGCACGGACGTTTTCCTCAAATTCCGGCGTCAGCTCATACATGCCGCAGGCGAACATGCAGTCCTGCCAGACCAGCAGGCCGAACTCGTCGCAGGCGTCGTAGAACCAATCCTCCGGGTAACAGCCGCCGCCCCAGACCCGCACGCAGTTAAAATGCGCGTCGCGGCAGTCCGCCAGCAGGCGGCGGGTGCGCGCGGCGCTGGTGCGGCCCAGCAGGTGATCCTCGGGGATATAGTTGGCGCCCATGGCAAAGACCTTGACCCCGTTGACGCACAGGGCAAACTGCTCGCCCCAGGCGTCGGGGTCACGGCAGACGGTCAGCGTGCGCAGGCCGATGCGTTTTTCCCACACGTCGG
>DXEI01000076.1 GCA_019115045.1 Candidatus Gemmiger excrementipullorum
AGCTGCTGCAGCGCGAACGCGCAGTCGAGGCTTTCGCGGCTGACGCGGCGGTGCTGACGGCCGCCGTACAGGCTGGGCATGATGACGCTGATGCGGTGGGCGCGGCCGGCCACAGCCTGGATCAGGCGCAGCAGGTTCTGGAAATGGTCGTCGGGCGAGAGATGGTTCTCGTACCCGAAGAGCTGGTAGGTAACGCTGTAGTTGCCCGGGTCGACGAACAGGAACAGGTCGTCGCCGCGGGTCGAGGTCTTGACGAGGCCCTTGGCGTCGCCGGACTGGAAACGCGGGCAGTCGGACGGGATGATAAAGGTGTCGACGTTCATGCCGACTTCCTGCGCCCAGCGGACGAGGTGGCCGTCCACCAGTTTGCAGAGTTCTTCGGCGCCGGGGCAGGCGATCAGCCCCAGGTCGGCGATCGCATCTTCTTTGGCAAAGAAATCGCGCGGGCCAAGGTTTTGTTCAGCCATACGTGTTTGCTCCTTACTTCCATGACAAGATGTTGTTAGGGCAGGCGCACTGCCCCACCTACCAATATTGTAACACAGCGGCCAAATAAAACCAGCCCTGCGGCGCAAGTTTTTGTGCGTTTACGGCATTTTCTGCGTTTTACCCAGCCCTTGTTTGCCGCCCTGGCGCGAAATCTGTCGCATTTTACAAAAAATTTGCAATTCGTTCACAGGGCGCCTTTCTTGCAGGGTAGGTTATGGGGTGGCGGCTGCGCGCGCCAAAAAAACAGCGCCTGCCGGTGGGCAGGCGCTGTTTGGTTTTGCCGTCAGGGCTGATCAGACCAGCTCCAGGATGGCCATCTCGGCGGCATCGCCGCGGCGGGGGCCGATCTTGTAGATGCGGGTGTAACCGCCGTTGCGGTCGGCATATTTGGGGCCGTACTCGTCGATGACCTTCTTGGCGACATCCTCCTTGGTGATGTAGGAGAAGATCTGGCGCTTGGCGTGCAGGCCTTCCTGCTTGCCAAGGGTGACCATCTTTTCGGCCATGGAACGAACTTCCTTGGCGCGGGTAACGGTGGTCTCGATCTTGCCGTTCTCAAACAGATAGGTCACCATCGCGCGCAGCATGGCGTTGCGGCTGTCGGTGGTACGACCGAGTTTTCTGGTACCGGGCATTCCGTTTCACTCCTTATGAATTGGTATCCGCGTGTCGCGGGGGGTTAGTTTTCTTCCTCTTTGGTCAAAGAGAAACCAAGGCTGTCCAGCTTGGACATGACCTCCTCCAGGCTCTTGCGGCCCAGGTTGCGCACCTTCATCATCTCGTCCTCGCTCTTGTTGATGAGGTCGCCGACGGTGTTGATGCCGGCACGCTTGAGGCAGTTGAAGGAACGCACGCTGAGATCCAGCTCCTCAATGGTCATCTCCAGCGCTTTCTCGCGGCCCTGGTTGTCGTTGTCGACCATGATCTCGGTCTCGCCGGTATCATCGCTGAGGTTGACAAACAGGTTCAGGTGCTCGGTCAGTACGCGGGCCGCCAGGCTCAGGGCTTCCTGCGCGTTGCAGGTGCCGTCGGTCCAGACTTCGATGATGAGCTTGTCATAGTCGGTGATCTGGCCTACGCGGGTGTTGTCCACCGTGTAGTTGGCCTTGAGCACCGGGGTGTAGATGCTGTCGACCGGCAGGGTGCTGACGTCGTTCTTTTCGACCAGCGCCAGTTTGTTGCGCTCGGCCGGCACATAACCGCGGCCTTTGTCGAACGTCAGCTCCATGACGAGCTTGGCACCCTCGCCCAGGGTGGCGATGTGCCACTCGGGGTTGAGGATCTCGAGATCATCGCCGCCCTTGATGGAACCGGCGGTGAGCTCGCAGGGGCCGGCGGCCTCTACACGGACGGTCTTGGGGCCGTCGCCGTAGATCTTGGCGGCAATGCCCTTGAGGTTGAGGACGATCTCGGTCACATCCTCACGCACGCCCTCGATGGTGGAAAACTCATGCACCACGCCGTCGATCTTGACGCTGGTGACCGCCACACCGGGCAGCGAGGACAAAAGCACACGACGCAAGCTGTTGCCCAAAGTCGTGCCGAAACCGCGTTCCAGCGGCTCGACGACGAACTTCCCGTAACGGCCGTCCGGCGAAAGGCTGACCGTCTCGATCTTGGGGCGTTCGATCTCCATCATAAAAACCCTCCTTGTTTCGCTGGCGCACAGCGGCGCCAGGCAGGTTGTAAAAGACGTAGAAGCAAGCTGAGAGGATTACTTGGAGTACAACTCGACGATGAGGTGCTCGGCAATGGGCACATCGATGTCCTCACGCACGGGCATCTTGACGACGGTGCCTTTCAGGGCGTTCTTGTCACGCTCCAGCCAGGAGGGCAGCAGCACGACGGGGGCGTCCTCGCCCAGCAGTTTGCTGAACTTGACGGAAGAACGGCTGGACTCGATGACTTCGATCACATCGCCCGGCTTGACCTGGTAGGAGGGGATGTTGACACGCTTGCCATTCACAGTGAAATGGTTGTGGGAGACCAGCTGGCGGGCGTCGCGGCGGGTCTTGGCAAAGCCCAGACGGTAGACGACGTTGTCGAGGCGGCGCTCGACGAGGACCAGCAGGTTGACGCCGGTCTGGCCCGGCATGCGGGCGGCCTTTTCGTAGTAGGTATGGAACTGGTTCTCCAGGATACCGTAGACGAACTTGACCTTCTGCTTTTCATTCAGCTGGGTGGCGTACTCGCTCTTTTTCTTTCTCATCTGGCCGCCGGGGTTACGGTTGGTGGTCTTTTTGCCATACCCCATAACAGCAGGAGAAATGCCGAGAGCACGGCAGCGCTTGGCGATCGGTTGGGTATTCTTAGCCATAACTCAAATTCTCCTTTCAATCAAACGCGGCGGCGTTTGGGCGGGCGGCAGCCATTGTGCGGGATGGGGGTCACATCACGGATCATGGTGACTTCCAGGCCGGTGGCCTGCAGGGCGCGGATGGCACTTTCACGGCCGGAGCCGGGGCCTTTGACGTAGACCTCGACGGTCTTCATGCCATGCTCGATGGCGGCCTTGGCGGCGACCTCAGCGGCGCTCTGGGCGGCGTAAGGGGTGCTCTTGCGGGAGCCGCGGAAGTTCAGCGCGCCCGTGCTGCACCAGGAGACGGTGTTGCCCTGGGTATCGGTGATGGTCACAATGGTGTTGTTGAACGTGCTCTGGATGTGAGCAGCACCGGCGCTGATATTCTTGCGCTCTCTTTTCTTGGTGCGGGCTTTTGCCGCAGTAGCTTTATTAGCAGCCATGTCTTGCGTTCCTCCTTACTTCTTCTTATTCGCGACAGTGCGTTTGGGACCTTTGCGGGTACGCGCATTGGTCTTCGTGCGCTGGCCGCGGCAAGGAAGGCCCTTGCGATGGCGCACACCACGGTAGCACTGGATCTCCGTCAGGCGCTTGATGTCCAGCGCCACATTGCGGCGCAGGTCGCCTTCCACCATGATGTTGTTTTTGTCGATGTAGTCACGGATCTTGGCTTCTTCCTCAGAAGTCAGGTCCTTGACGCGGGTATCAGGGTTAATTCCGGTCCCGGCGAGGATCTCGTCGGCAGTGGACTGACCAATACCGTAAACATAAGTCAGACCAACCTCGATCCGCTTCTCGCGAGGCAGATCAACACCAGCAATACGTGCCATAAAGCACCTCCATAGATAACATCCCATGTCCTAGTCGGGGCCTGCGCCGGGAATCTACGCACTTGGCCCCCAAGCGTTTTGGGTACGGTTTCCGCGGTAGGGACCGCGGACCTTTAGCCCTGACGCTGCTTATGCTTCGGATTGGCGCAGATGACCATCACGCGACCTTTGCGCTTGATGACCTTGCACTTCTCGCAAATGGGTTTCACGGAAGGTTTTACCTTCATGATGTTAACCTCCTTCTATAACACAAGGCGTTTATTTGGAACGCCAGGTGATCCGGGCCTTGGTCAGGTCGTAGGGCGACATTTCCATCGTGACCTTATCCCCGGGCAGGATGCGGATGAAGTTCGTCCGCAGTTTGCCGGAAATGTGGGCCAACACGGTGTGGCCGTTGGGCTTGCCCTCTTTGTTGAGCAGCTCGACCTTGAACACGGTGTTGGGCATGGCCTCCCGTACGATACCTTCTACTTCGATGACATCTTCTTTAGACAAGCTGATTGCCTCCTTGGAAGGGTTGCGTCAGTTTGCACAGCCCGCCTCGTAGGCGGCGATGGCATTCCTGAGTGATTGGTCGCTATTCAGAAGCTCGTTTTCCAGGACGGTGGACGTGGGCGCCACATGCCTGGCTTTTTTGCGCTTGGGGTCCCCGACTTTGCGCAGGTCCCCGTCCGCCAGCCAGAGCATCGGCCCCTCTACCGCCAGGACCGCCAGGATGCGGGTCTTGTCCCGCCCGGCCTTGGAGCGCACCAGTTGACCTCTTACAAAGTCCATCCCGGTTCCTCCCAGCCTTGGGTCAGGATCTCCGCCCCGCCTGCGGTGATGGCGACGGTATGCTCAAAATGAGCCGCCAGGCCGCCGTCGCAGGTTTTGACGGTCCAACCGTCCTTCAGCGTCTTTACCGCGTACTTGTACTGGCACACCATCGGCTCGATGGCGATGCACATCCCCGGCACCAGGCGCGGGCCGCGCCCGGCGTTGCCGTAGTTGGGGACCTCGGGGTCCTCATGCAGCTCTTTGCCGACGCCGTGGCCGACAAAGCTGCGCACCACAGAGAAGCCGTTTTCCTCGACATAGGCCTGGACGGCATGGCTGATGTCGCCGATGCGGTTGCCGCCGCAGGCCATCGCAATGCCGCGGTGCAGGCTCTCTTTGGTGACGTCCAGCAGGCGCTGTGCTTCGAGGTCGAGCTTGCCGCAGCCGTAGGTGCAGGCGTTGTCGCCGTTGAAGCCGTCGATCTTGCAGCCGGTGTCGATGGATACGATGTCGCCGGGGCGGATCTGCTGCTGGTGGTTGGGGATGCCGTGGATGACGGTGTCATTCACGCTGATGCACGCCGTGGCCGGGAAGCCGTACAGGTGCAGGAAGTTGGGCCTGGCACCGTGGCGCACGATAAAGTCGTAGATGATTTTGTCGATCTCCGCCGTGGTGATCCCGGGTTCGATCGCCTCGCCGCCGGCTTTGAGCGCAGCCGCGCTGATGGCGCAGGCTTTGCGCATCTTTTCCAGCTCAGCGGCATTTTTGATTTGGATCATGGATCGATCAAGCCTCCAAAAGCTTGAGAAGGAACGCGGTGGTGGCCTCGATGGAACCCTGGTCGGGCACCTCGACGAGCTTGCCGCGCTGGCGGTAGAACGCGACCAGCGGCTCGGTCTGCTCGTGGTAGGCTTTCAGGCGCTCCAGCACGGTGGCGGGCTCGTCGTCCTTGCGGATGACGAGCGCGCCGCCGCAGCGGTCGCACACGCCTTCTTTGGCGCTGGGTTTGTTGATGATATGATAGCTTGCGCCGCACTGGGCACAGACGCGGCGGCCCGACATGCGCCGGGTGATCGCCTCGTCGGACACGACCAGGTCGATGACCTTGTCGATCTCCACGCCCATCTTCTCCAGGGCTTCGCCCTGGGCGATGGTGCGCGGCATACCGTCGAGGATAAAGCCGTTCGCGCAGTCCGGCTGCGCCAGACGCTCTTTGACGATGCCGACGATGACGTCGTCGGGCACCAGAGCGCCAGCGTCCATAAAGCTCTTTGCCTTTTGGCCCATCGGCGTGCCTTCCTTGACGGCGGCGCGCAGGATATTACCGGTCGAAATGGTGGGGATACCCAGCTTGTCGCAGAGGATCTCTGCCTGGGTGC
The DNA here is from genome assembly GCA_019115045.1 of Candidatus Gemmiger excrementipullorum. GTDB lineage: Bacteria > Bacillota > Clostridia > Oscillospirales > Ruminococcaceae > Gemmiger > Gemmiger excrementipullorum. The sequence continues at coordinate 5,754 of DXEI01000076.1, forward strand.
CCTTACCGGCGCCAGGGGCGCCCAAAAGGATCAATTTCATCGCACATTCCCTTTCTGTTATTCCAGGAACCCTTTGTGGTGACGGGCGGTCATGTAGCCTTCCAGCGAACGGCCGGTCTCCAGCGCCACGCCGACGACGATCAGCAGGCTGGTACCACCCAGCTGGATGGACGTGCCGGTGACGTTGCCGAGGATGATGGGCAGGCCCGCGACGATGGCCAGGAAGATCGCGCCGATGAGGGTGATCTTGGACAGCGTCTTGGTGATGAAATCACTGGTAGGCTTGCCCGGGCGGATGCCGGGGATGGTGCCGTTGTTTTTGCGCAGCTGGTTGGCGATGTCAACGGGATTGTACTGGATCGCAACGTAGAAGTAGTTGAACGCGACGATCAACAGCACGTAAACGATGAGGTAGAGAACGCTGTTGTAGTTGAACGCGCTGAAGAACCCATACAGAAGCGGATGGGCCGCGGCGTCGATGTTGATGAAACGGAAGATCATGCCGGGCAGGCTGCACAGCGTCGAGGCAAAGATGATCGGCATAACGCCGGACATATTGACCTTGATGGGGATGTAGCTGGCCTGGCCGCCGTACATCTTACGGCCGACAACGCGCTTGGCGTACTGCACCGGGATGCGGCGCTCGGCATTGGTCAGGATGACCACAAAGACCACCGCGACCAGCGCCAGCACGATGAGCACCGGCAGGAAGACGTAGAACTGGGGTTCCCCGTTCTGCGCGCGGCCCACGATGTTGGTCACTGCGCTGTAGATGGAGGACCAGCGGGCCACGATGCCGGCAAAGATCAGCATGGAAAGGCCGTTGCCGATGCCCTTGGTATCGATCTGGTTGCCCAGCCAGGTGCACAGCTGCGAACCGGCGGTGAACGCCAGAATGATGACCACGGCGCTGAAGATGCCTGCGAAGCCTTCGGTGTAGGAAAGCGCGCCCATGTTGCGGATGATGAAGTAGTAGCCGATGGACAGCATCAGGCCGATGCCCGCGCCCACGTAGTTGGTGATGCGGCGCATCTTGCGCTGGCCTTCCTCACCCTCTTTGGTGAGGTTTTCCAGGTACGGGATGGCCACCGCCAGCAGCTGCATGATGATGGACGCGTTGATGGCGGGCTGCACGCCGAGGGCGAAGATGGTGCACTCGCTCAGGGCGCCGCCAGACATCATGTTCAGGTACTCCAGCATGTCGCCGGTACCACCGGCAAACATGGCGGACAGCGCGTCGGCCGTGATGTAGGGCACGGGGGTCGCGCAGCCCAGGCGGAACAGGACCAGGATCAGGAAGGTGAACAGGAGCCGCTTGCGAAGATCGTCGATCTTCCAGGCATTGCGGAAGGTTTCAAACACCTTACATCACCTCAGCCTTCCCGCCCGCTTTCTCGATCTTTTCTTTGGCAGAGGCAGTGTAGGCAGCCGCTTTGACGTTGACAGCCTTGGTCAGCTCGCCGTTGCCCAGCACCTTGACGCCGTCCAGCGTCTTGGAGATGACGCCGGCCTTCAGCAGGGCCTCGGCGTCGACGGTGGCGCCGGCCTCGAACTTCTCGAGGTCAGACACCTTGATGGTAACATACTTGGTGGCAAAAATGTTGTTGAAACCGCGTTTCGGCAGGCGGCGCTGCAGCGGCATCTGGCCGCCTTCGAAGCCGGCCTTCTTGACGCCGGAGCGGGCTTTCTGGCCCTTGTGGCCGTAGCCGGCGGTCTTGCCGTTGCCGGAGCCGGCGCCGCGGCCCTTGCGGGTCACGGCCTTGCGGGCGCCCGCGGACGCTTTGAGTTCATGAAGTTTCATGCTTGCACCTCCTTGCGTTACGCCTTGGTCACTTCGACCAGGTGGGAGATCTTGGCGATCTTGCCACGGGTGGCCGCGTTGTCAGGCTGCTCGGTGACCTCACCAGGGCGGTTGAGGCCCAGAGAGTGCGCAACGGCGATCTGCTCTTTGCCGCGGCCGATCAGGCTTTTGGCAAGACGAATGGTAAGTTTCTCCATTGTGGTAGCCTCCTTAACCCAGGATCTCGGCAACGGTCTTGCCGCGCTTGGCCGCGACGCTCTCGGCGTCGGTCAGGCCGCACAGACCCGCGAAGGTGGCGGCGGTCACGTTGATGGGGTTGTTGGAGCGCAGGCTCTTGGCACGGATGTCCTTGATGCCGGCGCATTCCAGCACCGCACGCACCGGGCCGCCGGCCAGAACGCCGGTACCGGGGGCAGCGGGGCGCATCAGGACGCGGCCCGCGCCAAAGACGCCGACGATCTCATGGGGGATCGTGGTGCCTTTCATGGCGACCTTGTGCATATTCTTCTTGGCGGCGCCTTCGCCCTTGCGGATGGCCTCGGGCACTTCGCCGGACTTGCCGACACCGTAGCCGATGTTGCCCTTGCCGTCGCCGACGACGATCAGCGCGGCAAACTTCATGACGCGGCCGCCCTTGACGGTCTTGGAAACGCGGTTGATGGAGACGACCTTGGTGATCATGCCGTCATCTTGTTCTCTATTACGCATGGCCATTGTATCTTCTCCCTCCTTTTACAGTTTCAGGCCGGCTTCGCGGGCGCCCTCAGCAAGCGCCTGGACGCGGCCCTGGTAGATGAAACCGCCGCGGTCGTAGACCACTTCGGTGATGCCTTTTTCCAGGCACTTTTTGGCGATGGCTTCGCCGACTTTCTTGGCAGCCTCAATGTTGCCGCCGTAAGCGCCGAAGTCCTTGTCCATGCTGGACGCGCTGGCCAGGGTCACGCCCTTGGTATCGTCGATGACCTGAGCGTAGATGTGCTTGGCAGAGCGGAAAACATCCAGACGGGGACGCTCGGCAGTGCCGCTGATCTTACCGCGAACACGGCGGTGACGGCGAAGACGAGCTTCGTTCTTATCAGGCTTGTTGACCATAATGCTTCTCCCCTCCTATTATTTACCCTTGCCGGCTTTGCCTTCCTTGCGGATGACATACTCGCCAACATAGCGGATGCCCTTGCCCTTGTACGGCTCGGGCGGGCGCTTGCCGCGCACTTCGGCGGCAAACTGACCGACTTCCTGCTTGTCGATACCGACGATGCTGAAATGCAGCGCGTCTTTGAGCTCGATCTTGATGGTGTCGGTCTCCTCGACCTCAACGGGATGAGAGAAGCCCAGCGTCAGGACCAGCTTGTTGCCCTGCTTGGCGGCACGGTAGCCGACGCCCTGGATCTCGAGGTCTTTCTTGAAGCCTTCGGTGACACCGACGACCATGTTGTGGACGATGGTGCGGGTCAGGCCGTGGAGGCTGCGGGCCTCCTTCTCGTCATTGGGGCGGGTAACCAAAATCTCATTGCCCTCGATCTTGATGTTCATGAGGGGATGGTATTTGGAATGCAGGGTACCCTTGGGGCCCTTCACGGTGATGGTGTGCTCGGCCTCGTCGACCTTGACTTCCACCCCCGCGGGAATGACGATGGGTTTTCTTCCAATTCTCGACATTGTCTGTTGCCCCTTTCTTACCACACAAAGGCGAGGACTTCACCGCCGACATGCGCCGCACGGGCAGCCTTGTCGGTCATGACGCCTTTCGAGGTGGAGATGATCGCGGTGCCCAGGCCTTTCATGACCTTGGGCATATCTTCGCAGTTGGTGTAGATGCGCAGGCCCGGCTTGGACACGCGCTTGAGGCCGGCGATGACCGGCATACCGTCGTCCTGGTACTTGAGGGTCAGGGTGATGGTCCCCTGCTTGTTGTCCTCGGTCACTTTCATACCCTTGATGTAGCCCTCATCAACCAGGATCTGGCAGATCGCCTTCTTCAGGTTGGAAGCGGGAATATCCACGGAAGGGTGTTTGGCAGTGCTCGCGTTGCGGATGCGGGTGAGCAGGTCCGCGATGGGATCGGTGATTTGCATGCCACTAACCTCCTTAGGTTGTGTTGAGTGTGTTGTTTCGTTCTAACAAGCAGCCAAGGGCTTACCAGGAAGCCTTCTTGACGCCGGGGATCTCGCCCTTGTAGGCCAGCTCACGGAAGCAGATACGGCAGATGCCATACTTGCGCAGGTAAGCGTGGGGACGGCCGCAGATCTTGCAGCGGTTGTACGCGCGGGTCGAGAACTTGGCGGGGCGCTGCTGTTTGAGCTTCATAGAAGTTTTTGCCATGGTAAGTTCCCTCCCTTAGTTAGCGAACGGGGCGCCCAGAGCCTTGAGCAGCTCCTTGGCTTCCTCGTCGGTCTTGGCGGTGGTGACGAAGCAGATGTCCATGCCGCGGATGGCGTCGACCTTGTCGAAGTCGATCTCGGGGAAGATGATCTGCTCTTTCAGGCCGAAGGCGTAGTTGCCGCGGCCGTCGAAGGAGTTGCCGTTGATGCCGCGGAAGTCGCGCACGCGGGGCAGCGCAACGTTGAACAGGCGGTCGACAAACTCGTACATACGCTCACCACGCAGGGTGACCTTGGCGCCGATGGGCATGCCCTGGCGCAGCTTGAAGTTCGCAACGCTCTTTTTGGCTTTGCAGACGATGGCCTTCTGGCCGGTGATCTGGCCCAGGTCCTTGACGATGGCGTCAATGACCTTGGCATTCTCTTTGGCTTCGCCGGCGGCAACATTGATGATGACCTTGTCCAGCTTGGGGATCTGCATCACGCTCTTGTAGCCGAACTTTTTGTTCAGGGCCGGAGCGATCTCGTTGACATACTGTTCTTTCAAACGTGCCATTGTGTACTCCTCCCTTACAGTTCAGCGCCGCACTTGCGGCAGACGCGGACGTTCTTGCCGTCCTTGACGGTGTGGGCAACGCGGGTCGGCTTGCCGCACTTGGGGCAGACAGGCTGCACCTTGCAGGCGTAGATGGCGCCCTCGGCCTTGACGATGCCGCCCTGCTCGCCCTGACGGCGAGGCTTGACGTGCTTGGTGACCATGTTCAGGCCCTCGACGATGACCTTGCCCTCTTTGGGGGAGGCCTGCAGGACCTTGCCGGTCTTGCCCTTATCCTTGCCGGAGATGATCATAACGTTGTCGCCGGTTTTAACATGAAGATCGTTCATTCTTATTAAAACCTCCTTACAGCGATTCGGGAGCCAGGGACAGGATCTTGGTGAAGCCGGCGTCGCGCAGCTCGCGCGCCACAGGTCCAAAGATACGGGTGCCCTTGGGGCTCTTGTCGGCCATGACGATGACGGCGGCGTTCTCATCAAAACGGATGTAGCTGCCGTCGTCGCGGCGCAGGCCGTGCTTGCTACGGACGATGACGGCCTTGACCACGTCGCCCTTCTTCACGGTGCCACCGGGCGCAGCCTTTTTGACGCTGCAGACCACGATGTCGCCGATGTTGGCATATCTCTTGCGGGTACCGCCCAGTACACGGAAGCACATTAACTCCTTGGCACCGGTATTGTCGGCCACTTTGAGATAAGTTTGCATCTGAACCATCTTTCAGGTCCTCCTTTCAAAGTACCAGGCTGATTATTTCGCTTTCTCGACGATCTTGACCAGGCGCCAGTTGACATCCTTGGAAAGTTTGCGGGTCTCCATGATCTCGACGCGGTCGCCGATGCCGGCTTCGTTGTTTTCGTCATGGGCCTTGAACTTCTTGGTACGCTTCAAGATCTTTTTGTAGAGGGGGTGCTGGACACTGTCCTTGACGGCGACGACGATGGTCTTGTCCATCTTGTCGGAGACAACGGTGCCCACACGGGTCTTTCTCAGATTACGTTCCATGTCTTACCCTCCCTCTTACGCGTTTTTGGCATTCTTCTCGGCCAGGACGGTCATCACGCGGGCGATGTCCTTCTTGACGGTATCGATCCGAATGGGGTTGTCCAACTGGTTGATGGCGTGCTGAAAGCGCAGGTTGAAGAGCTCGGCCTTCAGGTCTTTGAGCTGCTTGTTCAGCTCGACGTCGGTCATTTCACGCAGTTCCGTGGCTTTCATTCAGCGTCACCCTCCTTTACGGTGCCAAGCTCTTCACGCTTGACGAATTTGCAGCGCACCGGCAGCTTGTGGCTGGCCAGGCGCAGGGCCTCGCGGGCGGTCTCCTCGCTGACGTCGGCCAGCTCAAAGAGCACGCGGCCCGGCTTGACGACGGCCACCCAGTACTCGGGGCTGCCTTTACCGGAACCCATGCGGGTGCCGGCGGGCTTTTCGGTAACAGGCTTGTCGGGGAAGATCTTGATCCAGACCTTGCCGCCGCGCTTGATATAACGGGTCATGGCAACACGGGCCGCCTCGATCTGGTTGGAGGTGATCCAGGCCGGCTCCAGCGCGATCAGGCCGTAATCGCCCTGATTGACTTTGTTGCCGCGCATGGCCTTGCCGGTCATGCGGCCGCGCTGCACGCGGCGGTACTTAACACGTTTGGGCAGTAACATTACTGTTTGCCTCCTTCCTTCTTGGCGGGGGCTTTGGCGCCCTTCAGGATCTCGCCTTTGTAGACCCACACTTTGACGCCGACCTTGCCGTAGGTGGTGTTGGCCTCGGCAAAGCCGTAGTCGATATCGGCGCGCAGCGTCTGCAGGGGGATGGTACCCTCGTGGTAGCTTTCGGTGCGGGCGATGTCGGCGCCGGCCAGACGGCCGGAGCAGGTGACCTTGATGCCCTTGGCCGGCGTGGCGCTGCGGTCACGCGGCTGCATGGCGTTGCGGATGGCCTGCTTCATAGCGCGGCGGAAGGCGATGCGGCGCTCCAGCTGGGAAGCGACGTCCTCGGCCACGAGCTGGGCGTTGGTGGTGGTGCCTTTGACCTCGATGATGTTGAGGTTGACGGCTTTGCCGGTCAGCTTGGCGAGCTGCTTTTCGAGCTTGGCGCTCTCAGCACCGCCCTTGCCGATGACCATGCCGGGCTTGGCGCAGAAGACGTTGACCTTGACGCGGGGGGCGCCGGTTTGGCTGTCCACGGTACGCTCGATCTCGATCTTGGGGATACCGGCGGAGTAGAGCTGCTTTTTCAGGGTCTTGCGGATCTTGTGATCCTCGACCAGGGTGTCGCCGAAGGCCTGCTTAGAGGTAAACCAGCGGCTGTCCCAATCTTTGATAACACCCACGCGCATGCCGTGGGGATTGACTTTCTGGCCCATTTGTTTACCTCCTTACTCTTTCTCTTTCAGCACGACCGTCATGTGGCTGGTGCGCTTGAGGATGCGGTACGCACGGCCATGGTCGCGCGGCATGATGCGCTTGAGCGTGGGGCCGGGGCAGACATAGCATTCTGCGACGTACAGGTTGTTGCGGTCCATTTGGAAATTGTTTTCCGCGTTCGCGGCGGCAGAGTTCACCAGTTTGAGAAGGGGCTCGCAGGCGGCCTTCGGGGTGTACTGCAGGATAGCCAGCGCTTCGTCCAGGGGTTTGTTACGGATGAGGTCCATCACGATCGAAACCTTGCGGGGACTGATGCGGGCGTAACGGAGAATAGCCCGTGCTTCCATTCGATGTTCCTCCTCTCTTATTTGCCGGCGGTCTTGCCGCCGCCGTGGCCGGTGAATTTGCGGGTGGGGGCAAACTCGCCCAGCTTGTGGCCGACCATATCCTCGGTGACATAGACGGGCACATGCTTGCGACCGTCATGGACGGCGAAGGTGTGGCCGACAAACTCGGGGAAGATGGTGGAGGAACGGCTCCAGGTCTTGACGACGCTCTTTTTGCCGCTCTCGTTCATGGCCTCGACCTTTTTCATCAGGGAAGGCAGAACGTAAGGGCCCTTCTTGGTGCTTCTAGACATTGTTCAATTACCTCCCTTAGCCGTTGGCGCGCTTGACGATAAACTTGTCGCTGCGCGCTTTGTGTTTGCGGGTCTTCAGGCCCAGAGCGGGCTTGCCCCACGGGGTACGCGGGCTGGAGTGACCGACCGGGGCGCGGCCCTCGCCGCCGCCGTGCGGGTGGTCGCAGGGGTTCATGACGGAACCGCGGCTGCCGGGACGCACGCCCATGTGGCGCTTACGGCCGGCCTTGCCCAGGTTGACGTTCTCGTGGTCGAGGTTGGAAACGACGCCCACGGTGGCGATGCAGTTCAGGCGGACGTTGCGCATCTCGCCGGAGGGCAGACGCACCAGCGCGTAGCCGTTCTCTTTCGCCATCAGCTGCGCCATGACGCCGGCGGAACGGACCAGCTGGCCGCCCTTGCCGGGGTAGAGCTCGATGTTGTGGATCATGGTACCGACGGGGATGTTCTCAAACGGCAGGGCGTTGCCGGGCTTGATGTCGGCGTTGGGGCCGGCCATCACGGTGTCGCCGACCTTGAGGCCGTCGGGCGCCAGGATGTAGCTCTTGACGCCGTCCTCATACTCGATGAGGGCGATGAACGCGGAGCGGTTCGGGTCGTATTCCAGCGTCTTGACCGTGGCGGGGACGTCAAACTTGTTGCGCTTGAAGTCGATGACGCGGTACTTGACGCGGTTGCCGCCGCCGTGGTGGCGGACGGTGATCTTGCCGGTGTTGTTGCGGCCGGCATGCTTTTTCTTGGGCTCGAGCAGGCTGCGCTCCGGCTCGACCTTGCTCAGCACGCTGTAGTCAGTCACAGTCATGCCGCGGCGGCCGGGGGTAGTCGGCTTGTACTTTTTAATAGCCATGGTGCTCTCCTTTTTAGTATCTTATGAATTTTTGTCGGGGTCATATCCCCATAGCTGAGTCCCTCGGCGGGGCTCCGTAAGGTATATCGGCCAAAAGCCGATATGCGATGTTTCTGGATTTTTTGCTGCGCAAAAAATGCGAAACATCGGATGAATTTTTGTCGGGGTCATATCCCCATAGCTGAGTCCCTCGGCGGGGCTCCATAAAGCGGGCCGCTGGGGCCCGGGGCGGCAGACTTTGCTGCCGCAGCGGTCATCAGACCATGCTGTTGAAGAACTCGATCTCCTTGGAGTCGGGCGTCAGGGTCACGATGGCCTTTTTGCTCTTGGCGGTGTAACCGGCATGCATGCCCTGGCGGCGGTAACGGCCGCGCACCGAGATGGTGTTGACCTTGGCGACCTTGACACCGAACAGCTCTTCGACCGCGTTGGCGATGTCGACCTTGGTGGCGTCGGTCGCGACCTTGAAGGTGTACTTCTTATCGGCGATGCCGGCCATGGAGTTCTCGGTGATGACGGGGGCGAGAACGATGTCCTGTGCGAATTTCATCACGCATATACCTCCTCAAGTTTCTTGGCGGCGTCCAGGCTGAGGATCAGCTTGTCGGCGTTGACCACGTCGTAGGTGTTGACGCCGGTCGCGGCGGTCTTGACGCCGGGGATGTTGGCGGCGCTCTTGACGAACTTCTCGTCCAGGGTGTCGTTGACGATCAGGTTCTTTTTGCCGGCGCCGACGGCCGCCAGGAAGGCGACGACGGTCTTGGTCTTGTATTCATCGGCGGCGATCTTGTCGACGATGATCAGGTTGCCGTTGGCAGCCTTGTCAGACAGCGCGCTGAGCAGCGCCAGGCGCTTGACCTTTTTGTTGATGGTGTAGTAGTAGCTGCGGGGCTTGGGGCCGAGCGCAACGCCGCCGTGGGTCCACTGCGGCGCGCGGATGGAACCCTGGCGCGCATGGCCGGTGCCCTTCTGGCGCCAAGGCTTCTTGCCGCCGCCGCGCACTTCCTTGCGGATCTTGGTGTTCTGGGTGCCCTGGCGCTGGTTGGCCAGGAAGTTGACGACTGCCTCGTGGACAGCCTTCTCGTTCGGGGTGATGCCGAACACGGCGTCGGAAAGCTCAACGGTGGAAACCTTCTTGCCGTTCATATCGACGACAGTAAACTGTGCCATTGTGTTTTCCTCCTTTACGCTTTCACGCTGTCGTGGATGGTCACGACCGAGCCCTTGGGGCCGGGGATCGCACCCTTGATGGCGATGAGATTGTTCTCGGCGTCGACCTTGACGACGCTGAGGTTCTGCACGGTCACACGCACAGCGCCCATGTGGCCGGGCAGCTTTTTGCCCTTGAACACGCGGGACGGGGTGGAGGTGGAGCCGTTAGAACCGGCATGACGGGCCACCGGGCCGGTGCCGTGGCTCTCGCGCAGGCGGTGCTGGCCGAAACGCTTGATAACGCCCTGGTAGCCCTTGCCCTTGCTGGTGCCGACAACGTCGACCTTGTCGCCCTCGGCGAAGACGTCCGCCTTGAGGATGTCGCCGACGTTCATGGCGGAGATGTCCTCGAAACGGAACTCGCGCAGGGTGCGCTTGGGGGCGACGTCGGCCTTGTCGAAGTGACCCTTGGCGGCCTTGTTGACTTTCTTGGCGCTCACTTCGCCGTAGCCCATCTGCACGGCCTGGTAGCCGTCAGACTCGACGGTCTTTTTCTGCACGACGGTGCAGGGGCCGGCCTCGATGATGGTGACCGGAACGACCTTGCCGTTGGCGTCGAACAGCTGGGTCATGCCCAGCTTCTTGCCGATGATACCTTTTTGCATTGTTGTTTCCTCCTGTAAAGGTTATTGGTTGGTGGTTTCCCATCAACATGACCTCTCCGCTGCTTGCGGCAGCGAGATGTTGCGGCAGCGCTTTGGTTTTACGCGCCGGCCGTTCGCAGATCACGGCTGCGCGTGCCGGCATTATAATGTAAAACGGAAAGCTCTCACAGCTTGATCTCGATGTCGACGCCCGCGGGGAGCTGCAGGCTCATAAGAGCCTCGACCGTCTTGTTGGACGGCTTCAGAATGTCGATCAGACGCTTGTGGGTGCGGGTCTCGAACTGCTCGCGGCTGTCCTTGTATTTGTGGACCGCGCGCAGGATCGTGACGATCTCCTTATCGGTGGGCAGGGGGATCGGGCCGGACACGCGGGCGCCGGTGCGCTTTGCGGTCTCCACGATCTTCTGCGCCGCTGCATCGATGAGGGACGCATCGTAGCTCTTAAGACGGATTCTGATTTTTTCTTTGACTGCCATTACTTTCGCCTCCTACTAAAATTTGTGCCTTAGGCGAGCCGATAAATCACACACGTTTCCGGGTGTTTCACTGCTTCGCATGACAAAATCCGGTGAACCGCTGTGCGCAGTTCTCCCGGAAAGAATCATCACAAAGTAGCTGAACATTGGTCCGTGCCGCAGAATGCAGCGCCGTACATATCCCTTTGTTTCCGTAATTCTTTCGCCCGGTTCTAAGATCGGACATACTCCGCGGAAAAACCCGCCTGCCCTAAGGCGTAGCGGCGGCAACCTCCCGCATCAACGCATATCGCGGCTTGCGCAGAACGCTTGCAGCAATCTGCCCAAGCCTTTCGCAGCCGTGATTGATTATAGCACACGTCCCCCGGCGTTGCAAGTGTTTTTTGGGCGTTTTTCTAAATTTTTTTCTGAAATTTCTGCGTTTTGCCGAAAATCGCCCCCGCCGCCTCGCAAAGCAGCGAAGCCCATGCGGTTTTGCGCCGGGGCAGTCTGTTTCGCAGTATACATTATGTATATTTTCTTAAAAAAATACAAATCGGCGTCGCATTATGGCAGTTCCCGCCTGTGCCAGCCGCCAGCATCCTTGACCCAGAGGGTCGTGCCCTCCCAGGCAACGCCCGGTTCCGCGCAGGGGATGACCTCGGCGCCGGTGGAATCCAGCAGGCCCCAGGCGTCGCCGCGGCGCACGGCCGCATAGCCGTTTTGCAGCGGCGCGGCATAGAGCGGCACCGCGGTAAAGTCCCCGGTGTCGGGGTCGCGGGTGCGGTCGTAGGTAGCGTCGTAGACGGCATCGGTCACCGGTTCCTGGCTGTCGCGGCCCAGGTAAGCCCACGAACCGCTGGTCAGCCGGATGGGGGCCAGCGCTTCGTCAAAAAAGAAGCCGGCAAGCTGTACGTCGCGGGGGCTGTACAGGCTTCCCGCACGCGACGCATACTGGTAAATGATCTGACCGTCGTCCATCTCCGTTACGACCGGGTCGGAGGGATAAAACGGCTCCGAGGGAGAGGGCGGGTAGAGGGAGTCCTCCCCCGTTTCCTGCACTTCATGTACCGTGCTGACCGGAAGCGGGTCGCCGTAGGCAGCCCACATTTCTTCGGTGATCTCCTGGAAGGTGCCCGGACCGTCCGGCTCCACATAGACCCGCAGCGCCCCGGGGTCGTAGGCATGGACGTCCCTGCCGGGGGCATCCAGATCGTACACGAAACGGACCTGTACCCCGCCATGCCCGCCGCAGATCGCAGGCTCGCCCCCGGCGTCCAGGCGGGCCGTGAGCTCGTCGATCTCCGCCCAACTCATGCCGGTAACATCCCAGATCCAATGCTGCCCGCAGCTGCTCACCGGCGTATCGGCCCGGCAGGGCAGCAGTTCGGTGCCGTCAGCGCGGATCAGCCCCCATTTGCCGTCTTTGCTGACGGTAAAGTACCCCTCAAGGGCGGTGGACGGCACGGCGTCGTGCACCGCCACGCTGCGCATCTCGTCGTAGTCCAAACCGGGCTCCGGCGTAGGGCTTGGCTCCGCCGTGGCTGCCGGGGACGCGGTGGGCGCGGGCGTCGCCGCTGGGGCGGCGGATGCCGCGGGCGCAGGCGTGGCGGCAGGCTGCGCCGGGGCGCAGGCCGCCAGCAGCGCGGCGGCCAGGGCCAGCGCGGGCAGGGCGCGAACGGTTTGCAGGCGGCGTTTCATACATGACCTCCTGTTCCTGCGGCGCACCAAACTTTGCTGTTGCGCCTTCTACCTCTTATATAGAGAAACCTTTACACGGCCAGTTCGATCTCGGCCACCCGCCAACCGTCGGCGGCGGGCGCCAGGCGGATGGTATGCCACACGGCCTGCACCGGCGCGGCCTCATTGTCAAGGAGGTCGGCCTGTGTGCCGCGCTCCAGCCCCAGCAGGCCAAAGACGATGCTGCCGTCTGGCTGCGTTTGGGGCGCGGTGCACAGCTGCGCCAGCACCAGCAGGTTTGCGCCGCGCGCGCCGTTGCCAAAGCAGAGTTCGTCGTTTTCGCCGGGCAGGTAGCCGGTATAATACCCGTTTTGTTCGTCGTACCCGCCGCTGGCGTAGGCTGCGGCCAGTTCCGGGGTAAAAATCTGCTCCAGGTGGGCTTTGAGTTCGCTGTAACGGGTAAAGCGCGCGCCCTCGGCCGCCTGGTACAGTTCCGCGCCGTTTTCGCCTTCCAACGGCTCCGCCGGGAAATACCCAAGGCGGACGTTGTAATGCCACAGGAAGTCCAGCGCTTCGGCCACTGTAACGGCCGCCTGGTGGTCGAGCTGTGCGGGCAGGCAGTAGCGGTGGATACCCTGGTGATCCTCCCATGGGAGGACGATCTGCACCACCCGCTGGGTGGTATCGGGCAGCGGATAGTCCGGGTCGACCAGCAGCGTGCCGGCGCCGAGCAGGCCGTTTTCATCAGGCTGCACCTCGGGGTTCCGCGCCTGCAGGTCCGCCGCCGGGACGCCAAACCGTTCGGCAGCCTGCTGCCAAGTCAGCCCGCTGCCGTTTTCCGTGCCGGTCAGGTTGGCCACCAGCGGCAATGCAGCCGGCAGAGGCTGCCCGTTTTTCAGGCGGACGCGTGTCTCCCAGGTCTGATACTCCGGCGTTTTATCGCCGCCGGTCCAATCGGCGTGCAGGATGGCCCAGCTGCCGTCGTCGTTGGGGCGCATCGTGTACGTCACCTGCTGACCGGGCTGCATCCACAGCCCGTTGGCCCCACGGGCGATGGTCAGCGCGGCGGTGCCGTCGGCGTTTTGGGTGAAGGCGGTCATGCGCTGGTTGCGGCCGGTATACCCGGGGCTGGCGGCGAAGTCGAAAGTGTCGGTCGCTTCCTCGTAGATCGCGCCGTAATCCTCCTGCGTGAAAGCCGCAGCCGAGCGGTGCTGGAAGAAATACGGGGTGACGCCGAACGCGTCCTGCGCCTGCTGCGCCAGTTCTTCGCCGGACCAGGCTGCGCCGGCCGGTTCCAGCCCGCGGCCGGACGCAAAACCGGCCAGATAGTAGGTGGTCGACACCGGGGGCAGGTCGTCGGCGTCCTGCCAGGGCTGGGTGGTGACCCAAGTGCGGAAGCTGTTGACCGCGGTATACGCGCTGCCGCTTTGGGGCAGGTAGCTGCCCTGCGGCACCAGTGCTTCCACACAGCCGGAAGCGGTATAAAACCCGTTGCCGAACGTTACGGCATAGGTGGTGACGCCGGCGGGCAGCGGCGTCGCGCCGGGGTCGGTGACCGAGATCGTCAGCCACAGCGGCTCCCCTGCCCCGCCGCCGGAGAAAGCGACCCCCTCCACCGTCAGGCCGGCCAGGTCGGTAAAGGGAAAGACGTCGTCCCGGCTTTCCTTGCCGCTTGCCGCACGGGTGAAGGTATCGGGGTCAAAATCGCACGCCTGCGCCGCCGCGCGGGCGTCCCCGGTATAGAGCGCCGCCGCCAGCGCATAGGCGTTTTGCAGGCAGGTCTCGGCGTCGGTGTACATCGAGTCCAGCTCCTGCTGCGTATAGCCGCACCCTTCCACCGCGGCCATCGCCTGCGCGTAGTCCGGGCAGCCTGCCGGCGGGGCAGCCAGCGGCGAAGGCTGCGGCGTCGCGGTGGGCGCGGGCGTCGCCGCCGGGGCGGCGGATGCCGTGGGCGCAGAGGTGGCGGCAGGCTGTGCCGGGGCGCAGGCCGCCAGCAGCGCGGCGGCCAGGGCCAGCGCGGGCAAGGCGCGAAGAGGTTGCAGACGGCGTCTCATGGGGTGTGACCTCCCTTTTTGCGGCAAAAGCGGCCGTTTTTTCCAGTATAGCACAAAAGCCACACACCGCACAGGCGGCATGTGGCTTTGTAATAAAATTTACAACTCAGCGCTTTTTGAGCTGTTCTTCCAGCCCGGGGCGCGGCGTGACGTAGACGGTGGTGTAGACGTTGTACAGCACCATGCCGGGTTTGGCGCCGTTTGCTTTCCAGATGTTTTTGACCTCGGTGGTGTCCACCGCCACCTTGGCCCCGGCGTTCTGGCTGGAATGCAGCACCGCCAGCTCGGCGGCTTCCTGCCGGGTGGCGTCAGGGATCGTCTCGCCGCGGCTCATGACGACGCAGTGGCTGCCGGGGGCTTTTTGCACGTGGAACCACAGGTCCTTGCCGCGGGCGGTGTGCAGCGTGAGTTTATCGTTTTGCAAATTGTTGCGGCCCACCAAAATTTCGAACCCGTCGCTGGATGTATAGCGCAGGAAATCGGCCGGTTTCTGGCGTTTGTCGCGCGGTTTGTAGTATTTTAAGTAGCCCTGGCTTTTCAGCTCGGCGCGGATCTCGTTGAGGGCGGCCTCGCCGGGGGCGGCTTCGACCTCGTACAGCACGGTGGCCAGGTATTCGATCTCGGCTTCCCCCTCCACCAGCAGTTTTTGCAGCATGGCGTGGGCGGTCTGCTTCTTTTTATAGTCCTTGAAATATTTCTGCGCGTTCTCGTTGGGGCCGAGACGCGGGTCCAGCCGGATGGTGACATCCTCGCCGGTGTAGTAGTTCTGCACGGTCACCTGGCGGTCGCCCTTGTGCATGGCCCAGAGGTTGGCTTGCAGCAGCTCGCCGTACAGGCGCAGCGTGTCGGCCTTGCTGGACTGGGCCAGCTCCTCGCGCCGGGCGGCCTGCTTGCGCACGGCGCGCTCGTGCATATTGTGCACGGCCTTGTACAGCTCGCGGCTTTTCTGGCGTAGGCGCTCGGCGCGGTCCTTGGTGGCGTAGTAATCCTCCAGCAGTTCGCTGTAGGTGGCGTACTGCGTCAGGATGGCCTGAGCCCCGTACTGCCGCGGCACAAAAAAGCTGAACTCCACCGGTTTGGGCGCGCCGTCGGCCTGGGGCAGGCGCACCGCCGTGGGCGTGCCGCCGGCGGCGTGTTCCTGTTTGAGGGCGTCGAGCGCGGCGGCCAGCGCGGCGCGTTCACGCTCGTCCAGCTCGCTGGCCAGGGCCGGGGTCTCGCCCAGGGCGCGGCAGACGGCCTCCCGCATGACGATGGGCCCCACGCCGGACACCGTTTTGCCCAGCGCCGCGGCCACCGGCAGCTCTTTTTGGCAGGCGGCGGCCACCAGCGCGGCGGCGTCCGCTGCCAGAAAATCCGGCCGGGCCGGTTTGGGCGGCAGTGTGTAGGGCAGGCCCGGCAGCAGCTGGCGGACCTCGCTGTCCTCAAAGTCCACGCGCTTGAGCGCGTCGATGATGCGGCCGTTTTGCACCAGCACGAGGTTGGAGTAGCGGCCCATCAGCTCGGCCGCCAGCGTGTTGGTGACAAGGTCGCCCATCTCGTTGGTGCAGCGGAAGTCAAAATAGACGATGCGGTCGCCGGGTTCGCGCCGCAGCGCGATGAGCCGCCCGCCTGTGAGGTGTTTGCGCAGCAGCATGCAAAAGCCCGGCGGCGTGAGCGGGTTTTCAAACGTTTCTTTCGTCAGGCAGACGCGGGCCGAGCCGCTGCGCGCCGACAGCAGCAGCCGGAACGTATCGGTGCGGGTGCGCAGTGTCAGCACGACTTCGTCGCGCGTCGGCTCAAAGATCTTGTCGATCTTGGCGTCCAGCAGCGTCTTGTTCAGTTCACCGGCGACGAGCGCCAGCGTGGCGGCATCCAGAGCCATGGGGTTCTCCTTTTATAAGTAGGTATAGGGGTCGGTGTCGGCGGCGGCGTGGCGCACGGCCAGCTGCGGGAACGCCGCAGCCAGCCGCGCGGCCAGCACGTCGGCGATGGCATGCTCGGTGCCCCAGTGGCCGGCCACGATGAGCCCGACGCCTTTTTGCTGTGCCAACAGCGCGATGTGGTGCGCGCCCTCGCCGGTGACCAGGCAGTCGGCCCCCTCGTCGATGGCCTGCTGCAGGTAGCTGCCGCCCGCGCCGCTGACCTCGGCCAGGCAGGCCACGGGCCTGGGGCTTGCAACATATTTGACGCCGCTGTGCAGCGTCGCGGCGCAGTGGCGCGCCAGGGCCTCGACGGTGGTGGGCGGCACCGCGCCGATGCGCCCGCAGCCGTCGGCAAACGCGCGGCGGCCTTCGCGCGCGATGCCCAGGGTGTCGGCCAACAGGTCGTTGACGCCGCCCTCGGCCGCATCAAGGTTGGTGTGCATGCAGATGGCGGAGATGCCGTTTTGCAAAAGCAGCGCCGGGACGTCGTCTGCCGCGATGCGCTTGAGCGCGTCAAAGATGACCGGGTGGTGGCTGACGATGAGCGTGCAGCCGGACGCGGCGGCCTCCCTCACGACGGCGGGGGTGATGTCGAGCGCCGTCAGCACGCCGTCCACCGGGGCCCCGGCGTCGACGAGCAGGCCGACGTTGTCCCAGGCGCAGGCCAGCTCCGGCGGGGCGAAGGCTTGCAGCTGCCGCAAGACCTCTTGTACAGTCACAGACATGAGCGTTCCTCCAGTTCCAAAATCAGGGCGTCCACCGCGTCGGCCTCGGGGCCGGGCGGCAGGCCGCGGCGGTATTTTTTGAGCTTGGCGTTCTGCTGCGCGCAGTAGGCGGCAAAGCCGGGCCGCCCGGCCGTTTGGCCGCACAGGCATGCAAGGCCGTCGGGCTCGTGCGCGGCGCCGGTATAGCGGGCGTTCATAACGGCGTACCACCGCCCGGCCGCCTGGCACAGCGTTTCGCCCGCCAGCGCAAAGCCGCGGCGCGCCAGCCAGCGGCGCAGCACGCTGTGCTTGGTGGCCGGCACCAATACCAGGTTGTAGCGCGCGTCGAACACCCAGGGCGCAGCTTCCAGGATTTCGATGATGGTCTCGGCCCCCATGCCGGCGATGATGATGTCGTCGGCCTCGCCGGGGCGCAGCACCGAGAGCCCGCTGCCCAGCCGGCACTGCACTTTGTCCCCGTAGGGCGCGCAGCGCTGGCGGGCTTTGGCCAGCGGGTCAGGGCGCAGGTCGCACGCCAAAACAAGCGGGCAGCGACCGCTGCCCGCCAGTGCGGCACTTAATTTGCCGTGGTCGCAGCCGATGTCCGCCGCGACGTGCCCCGGCCGCACATAGCCGAAGGCCGCCGCCAGGCGGGCGTCCAGCCGCGGCGTGTTACTGACGGCCAAAATACTCGTTGAGCTGGGCCACCAGCGCGTCGGCGTCGACGCCGTGCACGGCGCAGGCCTGCTCGACAGTCTCGCCATGGGCGGCCATGCAGCCCAGGCAGTGCATGCCCGTGGCCAGGAAGATGGGCACGCAGCCCTGGGCGGGGTCGTTGTTGAGGATCTCGGCAATGATGGTATCTTTGGTAACAGTCATGGCAGTACGTTCCTTTCTGATAAAACGGGATGT
Source organism: Candidatus Gemmiger excrementipullorum (assembly GCA_019115045.1). Lineage (GTDB taxonomy): Bacteria > Bacillota > Clostridia > Oscillospirales > Ruminococcaceae > Gemmiger > Gemmiger excrementipullorum. The sequence goes on from DXEI01000076.1 coordinate 23,799, forward strand.
TTATGATACCGGCTGCCAGGCAGCGTACAGCGCAAAGCCTTGCAGCTGGGTCAACAAAGTCAGCAGCGCCACAGCCAGCGCGGCCCCGTGGGCAGCGCTGCGGCGCAAAGCCACCAGGCGCTGGGCCCGCAGCAGCAACAGCGCCAGCGGCAGCACCGGCAGCAGGTAGCGCCCCTGCATGCCGAACAGCGTCTGGTAGTTGATGGGCGTCCAGTTGAGCGCCGCAGCCAGCACCGCCAGCGCCACGCAGGCCAGCATGCCCGCTGTGCCCCACGCCATGCAGCGGCCCAGGGGGGCGCTTTCTGCAGTGGGCAGGGCAGCCGCCAGCAGCGCCAGCACCAGGCCGACGCCCAGCAGCCAGCTGACGTCGATGCGGTAGACGATGGGCTCGCCCAGCGTCGTGCCCAGCAGCCCCTGCAGCCACAGCGCGCCCTGCTCCGGCAGGGTGCGCAGCAGCAGTTTGAGGGTGGCGGGCAGGTTGCGGCAGATATACCCGAACGAGAACGTCCACACCGAGTCGCCGTTGGGCTGGACTTCCAGCAACTGGTCGGGCGTCAGGCCGCCGCCCATGCGGGAGAATGCGAACAGCCCGCCGGCCACGGCCAGCACCGCCGCCACGGCCACGCCGCGCCAGAACCGCCGCCGCTTGGCGGCGTCCGCCCGCACGCGCAGGTACAGCGCGCAGAGCACCGCCAACGCCGCCAGCGCCGCCAGCGCGGCCGCGGCGAGCATCGGGGTGCTCATATCGCGCGCGGCGTACCCCAGCGCCGAAGCGTTGGACACGACCCACAGGCCGGCCGCCAGCGCCAGCACAGCCGCCTGCACCAGGCGGCCCGGCCGGACCGAAACGCCATGCAGCGAGACCGACGCCTGCGCCGGGGCGCGGCGCGGATCAAGATGTTCGGGCGGGATGGCCAGGCACAGCAGCACCACCGGCAGGTAGATCGCCTTGGCCGGGGCCACGGCGGCCCCCAGCAGCACCAGCAGCGCCAGCTGCCAGCGCCGGCCCGGCTGCGCGCGCAGCGAAAGACACAGCGCCGTGAACAGGAACACCGTGCCCAGCACGGCGGCGTCGGGCGAAAGGCTGGCCGCCAGCTGCAGCGGCATGGGCAGCAGCGCTGCGGCGGCAAACAACCCGCGCAGCGCGGCGGGCGCTAATGCGACCGCCGCGGCCGCCAGCGCCAGATAGACCAGCAGGTTGGCGGCGCGGCCCCAGTCCAGCATCGTGTAAAAGTTTTTGCCCTGGCTGCGCGCCAGCCGGATGCCGGCCGCCTGCGCCCAATAGCTGCCGCTGCCCTGCCCGGCCTCGGCGCCGCTGATCTCAGTCAGCCTGTCGGGGCCGTCCGGCTCGCTCTGGCGGGCCTGGGCCTGCGCTTTGTAGGCAAAAATGCCGATCTCGCCAGTCTTGGTGCCAAAATACGGCGCGTCGCAGCTGCGCACCAGCAGCTTGCCGCCCTGCGACGGCTGCTGCCCGCCCCAGACGCTGGCCAGCTCATACGCAGCGGCCAGGTGGGTGTATTCGTCCGGCGCGACAAGGGCGGGCGTGACGCGCAGAAAGCCCAGCCCCAAACACAGCCCGGCCGCCGCTGCCAGCAGCGCCAGCGGCGCATGCAGCACCGCCAAAAACACCGCCGCAAAAGCGGCCGCCGCCAGCGGCAGCGCCAGCTGCGCGGCCAGTTCGGCCGGCCAGCTGCCGGAATAATCGCGCACGCGCTGTACCGCCAGCGTGGCGTCCAGCGCCTGCGCGCCGTCCGCCCCGTTATACAGCGCCATGCCGTCCACTTCGCCTTCGCTGGCCCACAGGCCCAGCGGGCCGTCCCACGGCACGGCGTTGTACAGGTGCACGGTCAGCGTTTCGTCCTGCGCGGCCATATAGGGGCGCTCGGTCGTGAACTCGGTAAACGTATCGTTGAAGATGTTCAAAAAATTGCCGGCGCTTTGCAGCAGCTGCTCGCCCTGCGCATTGTAGACATCCACCATCACCATGCCGGATTTATACAGCTGGTCATGGGTGCTGAAGCGCAGCCGCACGCCGTAAAACGCCTGCCCGGCCTGCAGCGGGATCTCCTGGATCAGGCCGCCGTCCTCCGGCAGGTCGACGATCTGGCTGTATTCGTCGTTGACGATCTCATACACAGGTTCGTTGCCCAGCCGCTGCTGCAGGTCATACCCCACCCAGCGGCAGGCCAGCCATACCGCGGCAGCCGCCAGCGCCGCCGCCAGCAGGGCGGCAAACACCCGGTGTGCGCGTAAAAATTTGGACATCCGGCTCTCGCCGCCTTTCCTGTAGGTTCTGCGGGGGACAGTCTTATTATACCATGACGCGCAGCGGAATGGCAGAATTGCGCATCCAAAGCTTTGCCGGACCGGCGCTACGCCAGAACGGCAAGGCGCCCGGCAAAAAACGGGATGACAGCCGCCCTGCGGCTATTATACCGCAAGCGCGGCAAAAGCGCAAATCAACCCTGTTTCTGGTAGAGGTACCAGGTCACTTCGCCCTCGCCGCCGTCATAGCGGCAGGCGTCGATGCAGACATACCGCGGGAAACGTGTCTGCAGGTCGTCGACCAGCGCCACGGCGTAGTCGACGGCGCCGGTCTGCAGCAGGGTGTTTTGCTCGGCCCACTGGGCTTCCAGCGGCATGTTGGTGACACAGAAATACCGGCATGGCGGCAGCACGCCGGCGGCCGTGTAAAAGCCGCCGTCCAGCGTGCCGTAGTTGAGCAGGCTCGCCCCCAGCTGCGCGTTGATCTGCGCCGCAAAGCGGATTTGCGGCAGCGTATCGGCCGCGCGGCCGCGCAAATTGCGGTTGGGGCTGGCCGCCCAGCAAAACAGCGCCGCAGCCGCCAGCGCCGCCCACGGGGCCGCGCACCGCAGCCAGCGGGGCAGCGGCCGCCGCGCCGCCCACGATGCCAGCGGCGCCAGGCCCAGCGGCGCAAAGACGGCCAGCACCAGGCTGTAATACACAAGATACCCGCCCAGCAGGCTGGTCAGCGTCAGGCCGGCCGCCAGCACGGCGGCCCAGGCCGCCGCCGCGCGGCGGCGCGCCGCAAACGCCCAGACCAGAAAAAGGGCAAACAGCGCCACGGCCGGCAGCGCGTCGCGCGCCGCCCACCACAGGTGCTGCACCAGGGCGGCCGGGCCGCCGCTGCCATGGTACAGGAACAGGTTGTCGTAAAAATAGGCGGTGAACCAGTCCCCCAGCGCGCCGTGCACGCCAAAGTAGACGGCCCACGGCAGCGCAGCCAGCGCCATGCCGCCCAGGTACGCCCCGCAGCTTTGCGCCAGCGCCCGGCCCCAGCCGCGGCGCACATACCAAAGCGCCAGCAGCGCCGCCCACGCCAGGTAGAACCCCAGCACGGTGTATTTGAGCCACAGCGCGCACCCGGCCAAAAAGCCCTGCATCGCCACGGCAGACAGCGGCATGCGCCGCCCGGCGCACAGCGCCCGCAGGCCGCCGTACAGCGCGGCCGCCAAAAACGGCAGCAGAAACTCCTCAGCGCTGCCGCCGTGGAAAAACGCGCGCCCTGCCGCGACGGCGGCCGCCGGCAGCGCCGCCCACGCCGGGTGCAGCGCCCGGCCGCACAAGGCGGCCGCCGTGCGCACCCCCAGCGCCAGGAACAGCGCGAAGGAAATCACTTCCAGCGCAAAAACGCCGGTGAAGCCGGTGCGGTCCGCCAGGGACCCCAGCCCGTACAGCAGGTAGATCACGGGGCCTTTGTGGTCGAACACATCGCGGTACAGCACCTTGCCGCTGAACATCGACTTGCCCATGGTAAAAAAGATGTTGGCGTCCATCCAGTCGTTGAACGCAAACAGCGGCGACGATTTGCTGCACAGCAGCAAGACCGCGGCGGCTATGGCCAGGTACCACAGCGCCCGTTTGGTTTTTGCCTGCCAGGCCAACCCGCACACCCCCTAAAACAAACCGCGTCCCGGTCCGCTGGACCGGGGCGCGGCGTGGAAATCAAACTTGCGTTACACGTACAGGCGCGTAGATCAGCCGTTCTCTTTCATCTGGGCGAAGCACTCGCTGCAGTAGACCGGGCGGTCCTCCCGCGGCTGGAAAGGCACCTTGCAGGCCTTGCCGCAGTTGGCGCAGACCGCGTCAAACATCTGGCGCTCGCCACGGGTGGCGTTCTTGCGGGCATCGCGGCAGGGCTTGCAGCGCTGGGGCTGGTTCTCGAAACCACGGCTGGCGTAGAACTCCTGCTCGCCGGCGGTCCAGACGAACTCTTTGCCGCAATCCTTGCATACCAAAGTCTTGTCTTCGAACATAGTGGGTATCTCCTCTGTTTGTATTTGCCCGCGGAAGAATCTAAACCAACGCATATGGAATGGACCAACGAACTGATTTTAGGCGCTACTGGGGGCAGGTTGATATATGACCAGGCAGATGCCTAGATCCAAAAACGGCTCACCCGCGCAGTTTGCGGCGGGCGCGTGCCAATGCGTTGGCCACGCCTTTGGGCGTGATGCCAAGCTGCTGCGCCGTGCGCGCGGCGGGCTGCCCATGCAGGCTGGCCACCAGGGCGCGGCGCTCCAGCGGGGAAAGTTCGGTCTGCATGCGGCCCAGCGTGGCGGCCCAGCGCTCCCCCGCGATGGCCAGTTCCTCCGGCCCGGGCTGGGGGATGTTTTCGGCGTCCGGCAGCGGCACGCTGAAATTGAGCGGCGCGTGCTTTTTGCGCAGCGCGGCGCGGCGGGCGTCCTGCTGGGCGTGGCGGATACACGCCGCGGCATAGGATGCAAACGGCGCGCCGGCCGCCGGGCGGTAGCTGCGCACGGCCTGGAACAGGCCGATCAGCCCCTCCTGCACGGCGTCCTCAAAGTCGAGGCCGGGTGCCTGGCAGGCGGCCGCCCCTTTGCGGATGGCCGGCATCAACCGGGCGATCAGCGCGGCAAGCGCCGTTTCGTCCCCGCGCTGTGCGCGAACCAGCATATCGTCATCGATGTTCTGCATGCGATCTTCTCCACCGGCAGATACGAACACCTTTATAATACCCGTACGGGCGCGGTTTGTCAACCTGTTTTTGGGCAATTTGCTGCATGGCGCCGGCGCGAATTTTGCGGCGGCGGGGGCTTGTATTCCCGCCGGCAACCTGTTATACTGGGCAGGAAAGGCAAAAGGGAGTAAGCGGCAGGGCCGGCCGGGGCGCGGGGCCTGCGTTTGGCTTCGTCACCACGGGCAGTCCGCCCCGGGCCACACCCAAGCACTGAGACTTTTGCCGCGGCCCGCCCGGCTGCGGTAAAAGCCTTTTTTATTGCCGCTTTGCCCCCCTGCACCCAATTTGTAAGGAGGAACCCCTGTTATGGATGTTTTGCAAACGTTTGCCGGGCTGTTTGCCAACTTTGGCAACCTGACCTGGCAGATGGTCGTCATGTGGGCCATCGGCGGCCTGCTGGTCTACCTGGGCATCGTCAAAAAGATGGAGCCCAGCCTGCTGCTGCCGATGGGCTTTGGCGCCATCCTCGTCAACCTGCCGATGTCGGGCGCCATCACCCAGGGCGAGACCGAAGGCCCCATCACTGCGCTGTTTGAGGCGGGCATGTCCAACGAGCTGTTTCCGCTTTTGCTGTTCATCGGCATCGGCGCGATGATCGACTTTGGCCCGCTGCTGGAAAAACCGTGGCTGATGCTGTTTGGCGCGGCGGCGCAGTTTGGCATCTTCTTCACGCTGGCGGTCGCCGGGCTGTTCTTTGACCTGCCCGACGCTGCGTCCATCGCCATCATCGGCGCGGCCGACGGCCCCACGGCCATCTTTGTGGCCAACACGCTGGGCAGCAAGTACCTGGGCGCCATCATGGTGGCCGCGTACAGCTACATGGCGCTGGTGCCCATTGTGCAGCCGCCGGTCATCCGCCTGTGCACGACCAAAAAAGAGCGTATGATCCGCATGCCCTACCGCAAGGGCAACGTGACCCAGACCACCAAGATCCTGTTCCCCATCGTGGTCACGGTGCTGGCCGGCCTGGTGGCCCCCGCCAGCGTGGCGCTGGTCGGCTTTTTGATGTTCGGCAACCTGATCCGCGAGTGCGGCGTGCTGAACTCGCTTTCCGAGACGGCGCAGAACGTGCTGGCCAACCTCATCACCATCGTGCTGGGCCTGACGGTGGCCGGGCAGATGACGGCCGACAAGTTCGTCAAGCCCGACACGCTGCTGATTTTGGCGCTGGGCCTGGTAGCCTTTGTGTTTGACACGGCCGGCGGCGTGCTGTTTGCCAAGCTGCTGAACCTCTTCCTGCCCGAGGGCAAAAAGCTCAACCCGATGATCGGCGCGGCCGGCATCTCGGCGTTCCCGATGAGCGGGCGCGTCGTCAACCAGATGGGCCTGGCCGAGGACAACCAGAACTTCCTGCTGATGTACTCCATCAGCGTCAACGTTTCGGGCCAGATCGCCTCGGTCATTGCCGGCGGTTTGATCCTGACCCTGATGGGCATGTAAGGAGGGTTTTGTATGAACATTGCATCGCTTGCTTCGACGCTGCCCATGATGCTCGTCGGCATGCTGGGGATCTTTTTGGTCATCGGCGTCATCATCCTGGCGGTCTGCCTGCTCAACCGGCTGACCGCGAAAAAGGACGACAAAGAATAACCCTTTGCATACAGCACAAAACCAGCGGGGCCCGCGGCATCATGCCGCGGGCCCCGCTGGCGTATGGAGGTACCCGTTGGGCCGGGTTTATGCTTGTTCGTCCTGCGGGGCTTTGGCCACGAACAGGATGCCGGCCGCGCGCGGGCCGACGTGGGTGCCGATGGTCGCGCCGATCTGGCAGGTGCGCACGCCCTCGAGCTTGAGGTTCTGCGTAAGGTGGTAGTGCACCGGGCCGGCCATCTGCTTTTCGTCGCTGTAAAGCACCGTGCAGGGGTAGTTGGTGTCGATGCCGCCCAATTCGTCGAGCTGCTTGAACATCGCCACCAGCGCGCCGGGGCGGCCGCGGCCCTTGCCCGCCAGCTTGACAGCCCCGCCGTACAGCGCAATGACCGGCTTGATGCCCAGCGCGCCGCCGACGATGGCGACCGCCGCCGGCACGCGCCCGCCTTTTTGCAGGTGCTTGAGGCTGTCGACGACCGCGACGATGCGCACGCGCTTTTTAAAGGTCTCGAGCTCGGCGGCGATCTCGGCTGCCGTCAGGCCCTTGTCGCGCAGGCGCAGCGCCTCGCGCAGGAGTTCGGCCTCGCCCTGGGCCGCCGTCTCGGAGTCGACGACGTACACCGGCGTGTCGACCTCCTTGGCGGCCAGCACGGCGCACTGGTAGGTGCCGGACAGTTTTTGGGCGACGGTGATGACGACGACCTCGTCGCCGGCTGCCTCGGCGTCGGCGTACGCCTCTATAAAAGCGGCCGGGCTGGGCTGGCTGGTGCGCGGCAGCTTGGCGTCGGCGGCCAGCCGCGCAAAGAATTCGTCTTTGGTCATGCGGCCGTCGTCCTCGATGGTGGTGCCATCCTCAAACGTGATGGCCATCGGCACCACGGCAACGCCGGGCTGCGCCTGTTCCTGTTCGGTCAGGTCGGCGGCGGAATCGGTCAGGATACGGATCATAGGGCTTCCCTCGCTTTGTTATCAATGTAAAGTCAGATCTATACGGGCGGCGCAACGCCGCGGGTCACTGTGGGGCAGGCTCTTGCAGGCCCAGCAGGCCGGCAGCGGTGTCGGGGTCCAGCTGCTGCACGGCTTCCAGCTTGCGGGTGATGGCACGGCTGCGCGGGCCGATGAGCTCCTCAAGATCGGAACCGGTCTGGTTGAGGTGGCGCTGCATCTGCTGCAAGCCGGCGCCGAACTTTTCAAACTCGGTCTTGACGGCGCCCAGCACCGTCCACACCTCGCCGGAGCGTTTTTGGATGGCCAGCGTGCGGAACCCCATCTGCAAGGCGTTGAGCAGCGCCGCCATCGTGGACGGGCCGGCGACGGTGATCTGGTAGTCGCGCTGGAGCGCCTCGGGCAGGTCGCCGGAGACGACCTCGGCATACAGCCCCTCGAACGGCAGGAACAGGATGCCGAAGCTGGTGGTGTAGGGCACCTCGATGTATTTGTCGTGGATGTCTTTGGCCTCCTGCCGCAGCACGGTGTACAGCGCTTTGCGCATGGCGGCCACGGCCGCCGCGTCGCCGCGCTGCTGCGCGGCCTGCAGGTGGGCGTAGGCGTCGCCGGGGAACTTGGCGTCGATGGGCAGCCAGACCGGCCCGCCCTGCCCCGGCAGCTTGACGGCGTACTCGACCCGGTTGGCGCTGCCCGGCACGGTGGCGACGTTGCGCTCGTACTGGCCGGGGGCCAGGATCTGCTCCAAGATCGCGCCGAGCTGCACCTCGCCCAAAATGCCGCGCGTCTTGACGCCGGACAGCACCTGCTTGAGGCTGCCGACGTCGGCGGCCAGCGTCTGCATCTCGCCCAGGCCCTTGTAGACCTGCTCGAGCTGGGTGCTGACGGTGCGGAAGGAATCACTGATGCGCTTTTGCAGCGTATCCTGCAGTTTTTCTTCCACCGTGCCGCGGATCTCGTCAAGTTTCTGGTTGTTGTCGGCCCGGATGACGTTGAGCCCCTGCACCAGGGCGCCGCGCACGCCGTCCAGGCGGGCGGCGTTGGAATCCTCGAGGTTTTTCAGCCGCTGTTCCAGCACGGTCAGCTGGGTCAGCAGCGCGTCGCTGGCGGCCTTCTGGCGCGCCGCGCCGGCGCGGTCGATGGCGTCCAGCCGGGCGGTGTCAGCCGCGGCCTGCTGGCGCTGGTTTTCGGCCAGGACGCCGGCAAAATCCCGCAGGGAGGCCGACGTGGTGCGGGCGCTCTCGCCCTGCATGGCGCGCAGCTGCTCGGCCAGCAGGTCGGTCTCGCCCTGCAGCACCGGCGTCACGGCCTGCACAAAGTCCTGCGGCGTGGCGGGCGGGGGCTGCCGGCGGCGGCTTTGCGCCAGCAGCACGGCCAGCAGCACATCCCCCACCAGGGCCAGCGCCAAAAGTAGATACAGCATCCAATCCATAGGTCATCCTTCCGGCCGCCGCAAGCCCAGTATAGCATATCCGGCAGCCTGATACCAAGTACAGTTGTTCAATTTTTCGCGTTGTGTTCAGCGGATGAGCAGCAGCCCGATGCCCGCCAGCGCCATAAAGGCAGCCATCAACTCGGTGCCGGGGTTGTGGCGTTCCAGCAGCGGGCGGCCGGGGCGGTACCACACCCGGATGCTTTTGCCCTTTTGCGCGTCGTGGCAGAACCAGAACGCGTCGTTGGTCTCGCATTCCAGGCGTTCGCCGTCCACATATACTTCCACCACATAGCGGTAGCCGCCGGCCCCGCCGCGCGGGCTGGTGCGGTCGGCTTTGCGGCAGCCCAGGATGCGGGCGGGCAGCAGCGTACCGCCGCGCACGGTGCGGTATTTTTCCCACAAAGCGGCGGCGGCCAGGGCCAGAAACAATACCCCCAGCACCCGGTATACGATCATAAGCGGCAGCGGCATAGGCAAAGGTCCTTTCGTAAACAGCTCAGCTTTTTACTATCATACCCTGCTTTTGCAAAAGCTGCAAGGGGCCGGGGCAAAGTTGCCGGGCGCGGCGCGCGCTTTCGCTGTTTAAAGTATTGACTACAGCGGGCATAGTTGCTACAATGAACGTAGCAACAGCCAAAGCCCCCGACATCGTTTACAAAAAAGGAGGCGCCTATGCGCCCGGAGACCCAAAACGAAAAAGAACGCAGCACCGCCCTGTATGAGGCGATCCTGCGCCTGAACACGCTGGAGGAATGCATCCGCTTTTTTGAGGACCTGTGCGCCGTGACCGAGCTGCACACGCTGGAGCAGCGCTACGCCGTAGCCGGCTGCCTGCTGCAGGGCAAGGTCTACAGCGAGATCCGGCGCGAGACCGGCGCGTCCAGCGCGACGGTGAGCCGCGTCAACCGCATGCTCAACTACGGCACCGGCAGCGTGGCCGCCAGCGTCCGGCAGGACCTGGCCAGCCAGCCGGAGCCCGACACAGAATAAAACAGGAGGTGCCGTGATGTCTGTTTCCATCACCCCGTTTGGCAAGACGACCGCCGGCGTGCCGGTGCAGCGCGTCGTGCTGAAAAACGACCAGCTGGAAGTCCACCTTTTGACCTATGCCGCACTGATCCACCGCATCCTGGTGCCGGACCGCAAGGGCGAGCCGGTCGACGTCGTGCTGGGCTACCCCACGGTGCCCGACTACGAGGTCAACAGCGGCGACGGCATGGGCGCAGCCGTGGGCCGGTTCGCCAACCGCATCGGCGGGGCGCAGTTCCCGCTGTATGAGGAGATCGTGCACGTGACGGCCAACGAAAACGGCAACTGCCTGCACAGCGGCCTGCACGGGTTCCACCACACGGTGTTTGCGGTGGAACCGACGCCCGGCGAGACCGACAGCGTGACGATGACCGCCCAAAGCCCCGACGGCACCGACGGGTTCCCCGGCACGGTGGACCTGGAGATCCAGTACCAGCTCGTCAAGCGCGGGCTGATGGTGCGCTACACCGCCACCACCGACGCGCCGACGGTGTGCAGCATGACCAACCACAGCTATTTCAACCTCAACGGCCATGCCAGCGGCACGGCGCTGGGGCACCGTATCAGCGTGGACGCCGACGCCTACCTGGAGACCGACGACGCCAGCATCCCCACCGGGCGCATCGTGCCGGTGGCCGGCACGCCGATGGATTTTAACGAGGAAAAGACGCTGGGCCTGGACATTGAGGCCGACTATCCCGCCCTGAAACAAGCCGCCGGGTACGACCACTGCTATGTCATCCGCGACAGCGGCCTGCGCCACGCCGCCTGGGTGACCGGCCCGCAGACCGGCATCCGCATGGAGGTGTTGACGACGCTGCCCGGCATGCACCTGTACAGCGCCAACTACCTGGCCCCGGCCACCCCCTGCAAGGACGACGCGCACTACCAAAAGCGCGATGCCGTCTGCTTTGAGACGGAGGAGTTCCCCGACGCGCCCAACCACCCCAACTTCCCCGACGCGACGCTGCTGCCCAACGCGCCGTACAGCTCCACCACGATCTATCGTTTCGATCTGGCGCCGCAGTAAACCGTATACATAACGGCCCCGCCCGGTTTTGCCCGGGCGGGGCCGTATTTTTGTCTGCCTTACAGCGGGTCCAGGCGGTAGAGCCGGCCGCTGAACGGCGCCAGTGTAAAGGCGGTGGGCCCTGCCGCCTGCACCGGCGGCGCATCCTGCGGGGCCGGGGCAGCGCCGCCCCAGCACTGCCAGTCGGTGTCCAGCAGCAGCGTCAGGCGGCAGGCGGGCAGGTCCAGCGTGTACGCTTCCTGCGGGTCTGCCCCAAAATTGAACAGCGCCGCCACGCGGCTTTCGCGCCCGGTGCGCAGCAGTGCGCAGACGTTTTGCTCGCCGTGGCCGCAGTCCAGCCATTGGAAGGCCGCGGGGTCGTACTCCCGTGACCAGAGCGCCTCGTTTTGCAGGTAGACCTCGTGCAGGCGGCGTCGGAAATGCCAGAACGCGTCGTGCACGGGGTAGCGCAGCAGCATCCAGTCCTGCTCGCGGCTTTCGTCCCACTCGCGCAGCTGGGCGAACTCATTGCCCATAAAGTCCAGCTTTTTGCCGGGGTGGGCCATCATATACAGGTACAGCGCCCGCGCCTGGGGGAACTTGCCCTCGTACCCGCCGTACATCTTTTGGGCGATGGTCGCCTTGCCGTGGACGTTCTCGTCATGGCTGAGGGGCAGGATGTAGTGCTCGTTCCAGGCATAGACCATCGAGAAAGTCAGCCTGCCCAGCTGGGTCTTGCGCTCGTCGCTGGTCTTTTTGCAGTAGTCCAACGTGTCGTTCATCCAGCCCAGGTCCCACTTGTAGTCAAACCCCAGGCCGCCGTATTCGACCGGGGCCGTGACTTTGGGGTAGGCGGTGCTGTCCTCGGCGATGAGCATCGCCGTGGGGTGGCGCTGCTGCAAACCCTGGTTCATGGCCTTTAAAAATTCCAGCGTCGAGCCGTTGACGCCGCGCGCGGGGTCGCCCTGCCAGTAGATCAGGCGCGAGACGGCGTCCATGCGCAGGCCGTCGGCATGGAAGGCCCGCAGCCAGTAGTCGGCGCAGGACTGCACAAAGCAGCGGATCTCGCCGCGGGAATGCATGAAGTTGCAGCTGCCCCACTCGCTCTGGCCCACGGCGGCGGCCGGGTACTCGTACAGCGGGGTGCCGTCGAACTGTTTGAGGCCGTAATCGTCCACCGCAAAGTGGACGGGCACAAAGTCCAGGATGACGCCGACGCCCTGCGCGTGGCAGGCGTCGATGAACTGCGCCAGCTGCGCCGGCGTGCCGTAGCGGCTGGTGGGCGCGTAAAAGCCGGTGATCTGGTAGCCCCAGCTGCCGTCGAACGGGTGTTCGGCCAGCGGCATCAGCTCGATGTGGGTGTAGCCGTTCTCTTTACAGTAGGCGGGCAGCTGTTCGGCCAGTTCGGCGTAGGTGTACCAGCCGCCGTCCGGCTTGCGCCGCCAGCTGCCGGCGTGGACCTCGTAGATGTTCAGCGGGCGGTCAAAATTTTTGCTGCGCGCGGCCATCCAGGCGTCGTCGGCAAACGGGTAGTCCGGCATCCCGGCGATGACGCTGCGGCCGTCGGGGCGCAGCGCCATCGCAAAGCCGTAGGGGTCGCAGTGCAGCGCCTCGCGCCCGTCGGGGCCGGTGATGCGGTACTGGTACAGCATGCCCGGCGCGGCGCCGGGCACCTCGGCCTGCCAGACGGCGGACCGGATCTGGGTAAGGTCAAACACGCCGAACGCGCCCTCCACCTGGACGCGGCGGGCCGCCGGGGCCCACACGGCAAAGCGCGTGCCGCCCGGCCCCAGGTGCGCGCCAAAAAACGTATAGGCGTCAAACGCACGGCCGGTGTAAAAATCCTGCAATTCCATCGTTTGTATGCTCCTGTCGGTTTTGCCGCCGGGGCTTGCCCCCGGCGGCAAAAAAATTGTACCACACCCCGGGGTGTGGTACAAGCACAAAATTTAACACAGTGTTTAAATTTTACAATCGCAGGATCGCGGTGGCCACGTTGAAGTAGACCAGCAGCGTCGTGGTATCGACGATGGTGGTGATGAGCGGCGACGCCATGACGGCGGGGTCGATCTTGACTTTTTGCGCGGCGACCGGCAGCAGCCCGCCGATAAGCTGGCTGAGCAACACCGTGCAGATCAGCGTCAGGCTGACGACCAGCGCCACCGGCGCGGCCACGCGGTCCAAAAACAGCAGCTTGGCAAAGCTGCAGACGGCCAGCGTCAGCCCGCACAGCAGCGCGACGCGGCATTCGCGCCAGAGGATGCGCGGCAGGTCGCGCGGGGCGATCTCGCCCACGGCCATGCCGCGGATGATGGTGGAGGTGCTCTGGCTGCCGGCGTTGCCGCCGGCGTCGGTGAGCATGGGGATGTAGGCGGTCAGCACCGTCACGGCGGCAAGCGCTTCCTCATACCCGCGGATGACCATGCTGGAAAACGTGGCGCTGATCATCAAAAAGATCAGCCACGGCGCACGGCTTTTGTACAGGTCCCACATCGACTGTTTGAAGTAGGGTTTGTCGTTGGGGCCGATGGCGTTCATCTTGGCGATGTCCTCGCTGGCTTCGTCCTGCAAGATGGAGATGGCGTCGTCGATGGTGACGATGCCGACGAGGCGGTTTTCGGCGTCGACGACGGGGATGGCCAGAAAGCCGTATTTTTCAAACAGGCGCGAGACATCCTCCTGGTCGGTGGTGGTGGTGACGCTGACGACGTTCGCGTCCATCATGGTGCGCAGGGTGCGCCCCTCGTCTTTTTCCAGCACCAGCGCGCGCAGCGAGACCACGCCCACCAGCGTGCGGTCGGGCTCGGTGATATAGCAGTTGTTGATGGTCTCTTTGTCAAAGCCGTGGGCACGGATGGCCTCCATGGCCTGGGTGACGGTCATGTCGGGGCGCAGTTCCATCAGCTCGGTCGTCATGACGCCGCCGGCGGAGTCCTGCGGGTAGCGCAGCAGTTCGTTGATCATGCGGCGGGTCGCGGGGTCGGCCTGGGCCAGGATGCGTTTGACCACGCTGGCGGGCATCTCCTCGACCAGATCCGTCGCATCGTCGACGAACAGCTCGTCGATGACGGCCTTGAGCTCGGTATCGCTGAGGGCGTCGATGAGCGCCTGCTGGGTGCCGGGCGTGAGCTCGGCAAAGACTTCGGCCGCCTGGTCCTTGGGGCACAGGCGGAACAGCACCGGCAGTTTTTCCGGCGGCAGATCCTCAAACACAGCGGCCAGGTCGGGCGCAGGCAGGCTGGCCATGACGTCGCGCAGGCTTTGGTATTTTTTGGCGTCGTCCAGGTGGGCCAGCATCGTTTTCAGGGTCAGGATGGTTGCATCAGACATAAAAAAGCTGCCTCCTTTCGGCGGCAGCTACCCGGTCATGCGGCACATTCAGGCAATGCAAAGCACGGCCCTGCCCGGCGCGGTCTGCGCAGGGCAAAGCCCGCCCGTGTGCAACAGGGTGGCTGCCATAGGGGTTCTTCGGTTTACAGGGCTGGGACTACCGGCCGTATCCATGGCGACCACCTCGCTTCGTTTTGGTTTAGGGGATTCTCCCCCGCCCTTACTGTACCACCCGGGGCGGGTGCGCGTCAACCCCCCCGGCGCGCTTTACATGACCAGTTCGCGGAAATAGTGCGTGTTGACGCTGTGGTCCTGCCCGGCCAGTTTGCCGATGCAGCCGTCCAGCGTGTGGGCGACGTCGTCCAGGCTGCGCCACTGGGCGGCCTGGGGTTTGACCTCGCGCTCCAGCCAGGGGGCGATCTCGGTGTGGGAGCAGGCGCCCTCGATCAGATACGCGCCGGCGCGGGCCGGCTGCGTCTGGGGGATGTACTGCTCGGCGCTGCCCAGCGTGGTGAGCACAAACTGCCCCTTGCGGTTGCGCCCGCCCACCAGCAGGCGCACGCCCACCGGCTGCACCTTGACCGACGGCGCGCGCTGGCACAGCACCTTGACGGCTTTTTCCAGCGTGAGGTAGCGGGTGTCGTATTCGTCCAGCGCGTGGATGATCTGCACGGCGGCCAGCGTATCGCCCGCAAAACCCACCAGCACGTTGCGGTTGAGTTTGCGCACTTTGGGCACATCCTCGCTGAGGATGTTGGGCGCCGCGCCGGTGATGGGTTCCTCGACCAGGCGGCCGTCGCTGACCATGGCGCAGAACGCCTCGCCGCATACGGCTAAGATCGCACTCATAGTTTCTTTCTTCCTTTCCCGGTTGTGTGTTTTGCGGGGCCATTGTAGCATAAAAAACGGGCATACCGCAAGGGTATGCCCGCGCATTTGCCGTCTTACTTGCTGATCTTGAGCAGGTCGTCGCCCGGCGCGACCGTGCCGGAGGCCACCAGCTCGACGTTCTGGTAGTCGTCGGTGTTGGTGATGACGGTGATGACGACCGCCGGGTGGTTGGCCGCCGCGATCTTGGCGAGGTCCATCTCCAGCAGAAGCTGGCCTTTGGTGATGGTATCGCCCTCCTTGACTTTGGGGCTGAAGCCGTCGCCCTTCATCTCGACCGTGTCGACGCCGACATGGATCAGCACCTCGACGCCGCCGTCGCCCTGGATGCCCAGCGCGTGGCCGCTGTCCGGCGCCTGGGTGATGGTGCCGCTGACCGGGGCGTAAACTTTGCCCTCCGACGGGTCGATGCCGCAGCATTTGCCCAGGATGCCCTGCGCGAACACTTCATCGGGGATCTGCTCCATCGGGACGACGGTGCCTTTGGCGTCCGCCGCCAGCGTCATCGGGAACGCGGGGGCTGCCGGCTGGGCCGGGCCTTTTTTCAAGAAATCAAAGAAACCCATGTGTACAACTCTCCTTTATCGTAGCCCGCTGCGCGGGCCGTCTGCTTGTGCTTATTATAACGCCCCGCGCGGGCAAAAGCAACGGAAACCTGCCGTTTTACAAAAGTTCTTTTACCGCACGGATCGCCTGCCAGGTGACGGCTGCCATCTCCTGCGGGGCGGGCTGGTAAGCCTGCTGCTGCCAGGCCGCGATGCTGCCAAAACAGCCGTTGATGGCAAACGCCAGCAGGTATTGCTGGCGGGGGGTCGCCCCTTCGGGGATGAGCTGGCCCAGGCAGCGCCGGGCGATGACATCTTTGGCGCTGCGGGTAAACTCCGACTCCCACGTTTTGCCGTACAATGCGCTGCAAACGTCCCGGTTCTCGTTGAGATACTCAAACAGCGTCACCAGCGCGGGCGGCACATCCTCCTGCGAGATGCTGGGCACCAGCGCGTCCATCAGCTCGCACAGGTGGTCGAGCTGCGCGCTCTCCATCTGCTCCATCAGCGCGTAGATGTCGGCATAGTGGAAGTAAAATGTCCCGCGGCTGATGCCCGCCATCTCGGTCAATTCACGGACGGTGATCTCCCGCAGGTCCTTTTGCTGCAGCAGGCTGATCAACGCCTGATACAGCCGCTGCTTGGTCATGCGCACACTGCGGTTGGCATCCCCCTTGGCGTTCATCGCATGCACCACCTTTCAAACGGACTTCCAGGCTTAAATCGTTTTTATAAGAATACCGTTTTTTGACATAGTTGTCAAGTTTTTTCGTTTGCCGGGCCTAAAATTGGTTATTTTGTACGAATCTTGGCAGATTTGTCAAAACATGGTACAATACGGCTAACAACAACTGCGCAACAACACGCAAGGGAGGGTTTTGCATGCCGCTGGACCGCCGCCGCGCCCGGCAGGCGTTTGCCGCCTACGCCGCACGCTATGACGCCGACGACCCCAAAGTCAAACTGAAGATCGACCACACCTACCGCGTAGCGGCGCTGTGCGAGCGCATCGCCGCCAGCCTGGACCTGCCGCCTGCCGAGCGGGACCTGGCCTGGCTGTGCGGGCTTTTGCACGACATCGGCCGCTTTGAGCAGCTGCGCCGGTACGGCACGTTCAACGACGCGCAGTCCATCGACCATGCCGCCATGAGCGCCCGCGTGCTGTTTGACGAGGGGCATATCGCCGAATACCTGGACGACCGCACGCAGGACGAAATGCTGCGCACCGCCGTGGCGCAGCACAGCGCCTACCGCCTGCCGGACGGCCTGGACGCACGCACGCTGCAGTTTTGCCAGATCCTGCGCGACGCCGACAAGGTGGACATCCTGCGCGTCAACGTCGAGACGCCGATGGAGGAGATCTACAACGTCTCGACCGAAGCGCTGCAGCAAAGCCCCGTCAGCCCCGCCGTGCTGCAGGCGTTTTATGAGCACCACTGTGTGCTGCGCAGCCTCAAGCAATACCCGGCCGACAACGTCGTGGGGCATGCCTCGCTGGTGTTTGAGCTGTGCTACCCCGAGAGCCTGCGCGCCGTGGCCGAGCAGGGCTGGCTGTGGAAACTGCTGGACCGCCCCTTTACCGACCCGGACACCGCCCGCGCCATGGATGCCCTGCGCGCCGAGCTGCGCCGCTGGCTGGCCGCGCACCTGCCCGCCTGACCCTATGCAGAAAGTCGCCCCGGGCGCTGCCAAGTGCAGCGCCCGGGGCGGCTTTGCTATGCAGTTTACAGCAGGCCCTGGATCAGGATGACCGCAATGATGACGGGCAGAACGAACTGGAAGTAGTACTTGAGGCCGCGCGGCATGCGCAGGCCTTCGCCGGTGTTGCACTCGGCCATGTACTTGTCGTAGCCCCAGCCCCAACGGCTGACGCAGAAGACCAGGTAGACCAGGCTGCCGCCGGGCAGCAGCAGGTTGCTGACGAGGAAGTCCTCAAAATCCAAAATGGTGGTGCCGGCGCCGAGCGGCTGCACGCCGCTGAGCAGGTTGAAGCCCAGCGCGCAGGGCAGCCCGGCCAGGATGAGCACGACGCACCACACAAGGCAGCCTTTGCGGCGGCTCCAGCCGAACTGGTCCATGACGGTGGCGATGAGGTTTTCAAACACCGCAATGACGGTGGTGAAGCTGGCGAACGTCATGAACAGGAAGAACAGCGCGCCCCACAGGCGGCCGCCCGCCATGTTGGCAAAGACGTTGGGCAGCGTGACGAAGATGAGCTGCGGGCCGTAGTCCGGCGCGATGCCGAACGTAAAGCAGGCCGGGAAGATGATAAGCCCCGCGCACACCGCCACAAAGGTGTCGAGGATGCAGACGCGCACAGCCTCGCCCGGCAGGGTGAACTTGCGCTCCATATAGCTGCCGAAGATCTCCATCGCGCCGATGCCCAGGCTGAGGGTAAAGAACGACTGGTTCATGGCCGCGCTGATGACGTTGCCCAGGCCCTGTTCCGAGGCGCGCTCCCAGTCCGGCAGCAGGTAGAAGGCCAGGCCCTCACCGACGCCGGGCAGCACAAAGCTGTGCGCCACCAGTACCAGAATGAGCACGATCAGCGCGCCCATCATCCACTTGCCGGCGCGCTCCAGCCCGCTTTGCAGGCCCTGGCCGCAAACCAGGAAGCCCGCCACCGTGATGAGCACCATCCAGAACACCTGCTCACCCGGGTTGGACAGCGACGCCTGGAAGATCGTCTCGACGTCGGTGCCGCTGACGCCCTCAAAGTTGCCGGCCAGGAAGCGGAAGAAATAGTCCAGCATCCAGCCGGAAACGGTGGTGTAGTACATCATCAGGACTGCGCAGCCCAGCATGCAGACCCACCCGTGCAGATGCCACTTGCTGCCTTTGGGTTCCAGCGCCTTGTACGCTGCGCCGGCGCTGCCGCGGCCCGCGCGGCCCACGGCCAGTTCCATCGTCAGCACCGGCACGCCCATGATGACCAGGAACAACAGGTAGAACAGCACGAACACGCCGCCGCCGCTTTCGCCGGTGACGGTGGGGAACCGCCACACGTTGCCGATGCCGATGGCGCAGCCCGCGCTGACCAGAATGAAGCCGAGGCGGGAGGCAAAACTCTCCCGCTGTTTTGTAGGATCCATGTTTTTCCTTCTTTCCTCACACGAATATGGTTATTATAACGCAGTTTTGCGGGCGTTGCAAGGGCAAAACCGCCGTGCTATAATAAGCAAAATGCGCTTGGAAGGAGAATGTGCCATGCTTCGTTTTGAATGTGACTACGGCGAGGGCGCCGCCCAGCCGGTACTGGACCTTTTGCAAAAGACCAACCTGGAACAGACCTCCGGCTATGGCGAGGACGCCTACTGCGCCGCCGCGGCGGACAAGATCCGCGCGCTGTGCGACGCGCCCGACGCCGCCGTGCACTTTTTTGTGGGGGCGACCCAGGCCAACCTAACGGTGATCGACGCCGCGCTGAAACCCTGGCAGGGGGTGCTGTGCGCCGAGACCGGGCATATCCATGTACATGAGACCGGCTCGATCGAAGCCACCGGCCACAAATGCCTGGCGCTGCCCGCGCGGGAGGGCAAGATCACCGCACAGCAGGTGCGCGACGCCGTGGCCGCCCACCGTGCCAACCCCAGCCATGAGCACGAGGTGCAGCCCGGCATGGTGTATATCTCCAACCCGACGGAAGTGGGCACGCTGTATACCAAAGAGGAACTGACCGCGCTTTCGGCCGCCTGTTACGAACTGGGGCTGTACCTGTTTGTGGACGGCGCGCGCATGGCCTACGGCCTGATGAGCCCGCGCAACGACCTGAGCCTGCCGGACTACGCCGCGTTGTGCGACGTGTTCTACCTGGGCGGCACCAAGTGCGGCGCGCTGTTTGGCGAGGCCGTCGTCATCACCAACGACGACCTGAAACCCGATTTCCGCTACGCCCTCAAACAGCACGGCGGCATGCTGGCCAAGGGCCGGCTGCTGGGGCTGCAGTTTTTGGCGCTGCTGGACGGCGAGGACGGCAGCGGCAGCAGCCCCTATTTTGCCCTGGCCGCCGAAGCCGACCGCCAGGCGCTGCAGATCCGCGATGCGTTTGCCGCCAAAGGGCTGGCGGCGCAGTACGACGCCCCCGCCAACCAGCAGTTCTTTGTGCTGCCCGACGCCTGGTACGACGCGCTGGCCGCCCGCTATGCGATGAGCCCGATGGGCAAGCCCGACGCCAGGCACACCGCCGTGCGCTTTTGTACGAGCTGGGCCACCCGGCCCGAGGCCGTGGCCCAGCTGCTGGCCGACATCGCGGCGCTGTAACGCCCCCATAAAAACCAACGTCCCCGGAGCCTGACGGCCCCGGGGACATGTGTTTTGGCGGGTCTGCGCTTACTTGGCGCCGCGGCCGCCCAGCACGACGCCGACGGTCTTGACCAGGATCTTGACGTCGTTCCACAGCGACCAGTTGTCGATGTACTGGACGTCCAGCTTGACGACCTCCTCAAAATTTTCGATGTCGTTGCGGCCGCTGATCTGCCACAGGCCGGTGATGCCGGGTTTCATGCTCAGGCGGCGCTTGTGGTGGCTCTGGTACTGCTTGTACTCGTCCACCGTCGGCGGGCGGGTGCCCACCAGCGACATGTTGCCCACCAGCACGTCAAAAAACTGCGGCAGCTCGTCGATGCTGGTGCGGCGGATGAACCGCCCGACCCGGGTCACGCGGGGGTCGTCCTCCATCTTGAACATCAGGCCGTCCATCTCGTTGTGGCACAGCAGGTCTTTTTTGCGCTGCTCGGCGTCGGCGTACATGCTGCGCAATTTGTGGATATAAAAGTACCGGCCATTGAGGCCCACACGCTTTTGTTTGAAGATCAGCGGCCCGGGGCTTTCGAGCTTGAGCGGGATGGCCACGACGGCGATGATGGGGATGCTGATCAGGCAGCCCACCAGCGCACCGACAATGTCCATCGCCCGTTTGAGGATCATATCGCGCAGTTCCAGCTCGATGGTGCCCATGGTGACGACGTTGCCGCCGGCGCAGCGGCCGAGCTCACGGCTCAGGCGGGCGGCGCTGGTCTCGTCGCAGCAGACTTCCTCGATGCGGTCGAGCAGCTTCAGGCGGAAATGCACGGTCAGGCCCATGCTCTCCATCTCTTCGAGGTACGGCAGAAAGGACTCGCCGCTGTCCATCGGGATGTCGACGTGGATCTCGTCCAGCGCGGCGCGGCGGATCCAATCCATAAAGTTGTCGTAGGCCGCCCGCACCGGCACACCCTCAAACTCCTGCCCGACGAGCTCCGGGGGCGCGTCCAGCAGCACGACGCCGCACACCCGCTTGGACCAGTCCTCGCGCAGGGCGCGGATGACCGCCGGGGCATGGTCGGTGGTGGAAAGGATGCCGACAAGGCTTTCCATGCCGCTGCGGTTCTGCGCGCGGCGCAGGTGGCGCTTGAGCAGGCTGTGGCTCAGCGGCATCAGCAGGGCGTTGACCAGCGGCACCGCCACCGCAAAATAGCGCGAGTCCAGCATTTCGGCCTTGGCCAGCAGCATCAGCGTCGAGTAGACGGCCGCCATCAGCACATTGAACCGCAGCGAGATCACGAACTCCCGCCCGGTGCCGCGGGTGGCGATGTTCTCGCGCTGGTTGAAAAAGAAAAAGGTCATGATAAAGGCCACCGCCACCAGGCACAGCGTCTGCACCCAGTCGCCGGCGCTGTACGGCACGATGCGCCCCAGCAGGCCGTCGGTGATAAGCCAGGCCAGCAGCACACTGACGCCCAGTGTGAGCAGGTCCAGCGCAAAGACATAAGCGTATTGCAGTTTTTCGCGTTTGTTGATCATCGGTCTATCCTGTCCTGCGCCCCGGCTAGGACCCGGGGCGCAATACTCCATGATGTTCTGCTTATTGTAGCACGTTTGGGGCGGTTTTTCAATCCTGCGCGGACGGCAAAAAAACTGGCAGAAAAAATGCAGCGCGGGGCTTGACAACTGTGTATACTGTGTATATACTGTAAATATCGAATATGTACAGTTCGATGCAAAGGAGCGCTTCATGCAGATCTATCTTTCCAATTCCGGGCAGGAGCCGATCTACGCGCAGATCACGCGGCAGATCAAGCAGCAGATCCTGTCCGGCCAGTTACAGGCAGGCGACGCCCTGCCCAGCATCCGGCTGTTGGCCAAAGAGCTGCGCATCAGCGTCATCACCACCAAACGTGCGTATGAGGACCTGGAGAATGCCGGGTTCATCGTCACGCAGCCGGGGCGCGGCAGTTTTGTGGCTGCGCAAAACCCCGCCCTGCTGCGCGAAACGCATTTAAAAGAAGTAGAGGACCATTTGCAGCGCGCGGTAGACGCCGCGCGCCAGGGCGGCATCCGCTACGAGGAAGTATGCGAGACGCTGCGCCTTTTATGGGAGGGCTGACTATGTCGACCGAAGCGGCCGCCTTGCGCGGCGTGCAGAAACACTACAAAGAGTTTACGCTGGGCCCGCTGGACCTGACGGTGCCCGCCGGGAGCATCGTGGGGCTGGTGGGCGAAAACGGCGCCGGCAAAACGACGACGCTGCGCCTGTTGTGCGGGGTAAGCAAGCCGGACGCCGGGCAGATCACGCTGCTGGGCGGCGCGCCGGGCGAAGCGGCCGCGCGCGCCAAAGTGGGCGTGGTGTTTGAGGACGCCTACTTTTATTATGGCATGACGGCCGCGCAGATCGGCCGCAGTTTGGCGGGCATTTACGGCCCGGCGTGGGACGCCGGGCGTTTTGCGGGCTACCTGCAGCGCTTTGGGCTGGACCCCGCCCAAAAGATGAAAGACTACAGCCGCGGCATGCGCTTAAAGCTGAACCTGGCCACGGCGCTGGCGCACGACCCCGAGCTGCTGGTGCTGGACGAGGCGACCGCCGGGCTGGACCCCGTGGTGCGCAGCGAGATGCTGGACCTGTTTATGGAATTTATCCAGGACGAGCGCCACAGCATCTTGATGAGCAGCCACATCACCAGCGACCTGGAGCAGGCGGCGGATTCCATCGCCTACCTGCACCACGGCCGGTTGCTGTTCCACGAGAACAAGGACGACCTGCTGCAGGAATACGGCCTGCTGCGCTGCGGGCGCGCCGCGCTGGACCGCCTGCCCGCCGGGGCCGTCATCTACACGCGGCAGGGTGCATTTGGCTGCGAGAGTTTGGTCAAAGGGCGCGAAGAGATACGCCGGCTGCTGCCCGACGCCGTCTGTGACCCGGCCGGCATCGACGACATCATGCGCTTTTACAGCGGGAGGGATGCACAATGAAAGGGCTTTTGTACAAAGATCTGACGCTGATCGTTGGCAGCTACCGCATGAACTTTGTGTTTTTGCTGGTGGTCTACACCGCGATGGCCTTTGCGTTGCAGATGGATTTTATGGCCTATGCACTGGTGTTCGTGGTGGGGCTGTATGCCTCCACGACCATCTCGATGGACGAAAACAGCCGCTGGGACCTGTATGCCCGCACGCTGCCGGTGACGCCGGGGCAGATCGTGGCCGGCAAGTTTTTGCTGACGCTGGGCTGCACTGCCGTGGGCGCGGCGCTGAGCTTTTTGCTGCTGGCCGTGATGCCGCACAACCCGCCGCTGCCCGAGGCCGCGGCCGGGCTGGCGGCCGCTGTGACCACGACGCTGGTGTACGGGGCGCTGGTGATCCCGCTCTCGTACAAATTCGGCGCGGCCAAGGCGCGCAGCTGGGTGATGGCGGTGCTGTTTGCGCTGTTCTTTCTGCCGCTGCTGGCGCTGACCTCGCTGCCGGAAGAGACGCGCGACGCCCTTTGGGACGCGCTGGGGCTGCGCGGCGGGCAGCCCGCCTGGTCGCTGACGGAGGGGCAGGGCCTGGGGCTGTTCCTGGGTGCGATGCTGGCGGTCTCGCTGCTGGCGGTGGGCATCAGCTGGGCGGTGAGCGTGCCTTTGTACCGCCAAAAGACCGACTGAAAACCTCCGCGCCTTGAATTTTGACCGTATACAAGGCAAAAATGCCCGCCGCGGCTTGACAAAGCCGCGGCGGGTTGCTATAATAAGTTGCTGTGCCGGATGGCACAGATTTCCTTGCCCTTTGCGTGGGCAAAGGGCCATACGTCCAAAAGGAGGTGCACAGAATATGGCTAAGTACGAAACCATGATGGTTACCACCGCCACCCTCGACGAGGAGGCCTCCGCCGCTCTGGTCAACAAGTTCAAGAACCTGATCGCGGCGAATGGTACGATCGATTCTGTTGATGATTGGGGCAAGAAACGCCTTGCCTACCCCATCAACGATGAGACCGAAGGTGTGTACACCGTGATCAAGTTCACCAGCGAGCCCGATTTCCCCGCTGAGCTGGACCGCGTTTTCAAGATCACGGAAGGCGTTCTTCGCAGCATGACCATTGCTGAGGAAGAGTAAGGAGAGGCAAAATGCTGAATGTTGTTGCTATCATGGGCCGCCTTGCGCGTGACCCGGAGCTCCGCCAGACCACGACCGGCAAAAATGTGGCGTCTTTCCGCATCGCCTGCGACCGCGGGCGCCGCGATGCCAACGGCCAGAGCCAGGCTGACTGGTTCGACGTCGTTGCGTGGGACCGCACGGCGGAATTTGTGTGCAAGTATTTCCAAAAAGGTTCGCTGATCATCGTTGACGGCCGCCTGCAGAGCCGGTCCTACCAGGACAAGGCCGGGAACAACCGCACCGCCATTGAGATCGTGGCCAACAACGTCAACTTTGCCGGCCCCAAATCTTCCAACGCCGCACCCGGTATGGGTGACGCCGGCTATGGCGCGCCCATGGCAGAACCCGCCGCCCGCCCCGCTGTGCAGCAGGCCCCCGCGCCGAGTTACAGCGCCGGCAGCAACGACGACTTTGCCCTGATCGAGGATGAGGGCGATCTGCCGTTCTAACCAACGAATCGAACGAAAATACCTGATAAGGAGGTAAACCACCATGGCTATGGATCGTTCTTCCCGCCCGATGCATCGCGGCCGCAAAAAGGTCTGCAGCTTCTGCGTCGACCGCGTGGAGCACATTGATTACAAGGATCTGCCCCGCCTGCGCAAGTACGTGAGCGAGCGCGCCAAGATCATCCCCCGCCGTGTGACCGGTACCTGCGCGTTCCATCAGCGTGAGCTGACGGTCGCCATCAAGCGTGCCCGTTATATGGCGCTGATGCCCTACGTGAGCGATTGATCCGCCGCGGCATCTGACCCACGAACCAAAGCCCCGGTCCTAACGGACCGGGGCTTTTTGGCTCCCGCGCGCAAAACAGGCGGGCCGCCCCCTGCCGGGGCGGCCCGCCTGCTGCCATGTTACGATGTAAACCGGTCGCGCAGGTTTTTGAAAAAGCCTTTGCGTTTTTCGTAGTTTTCTTCCTTGAGGCTGTCCTCAAAGGCTTTGAGGGCCTCGCGCTGGGTGCGGTTGAGCTTTTTGGGGATCTCGACATCGACGATGACGTACTGGTCGCCGCGGCCGCGCCCGTTGAGGTACTGGATGCCCTGGCCGCGCAGGCGGAACTTGGTACCGCTCTGCGTGCCTTCGGGGATGCGCTGGGCCACCTTGCCGTCGACGGTGGGGACCTCGACCTCGGCGCCGAGGACCGCCTGCGAGTAGGTGATGGGCACGCGGACGTAGACGTCGTAGCCGTCGCGCTCAAACACGGCGTCGGGCTTGACCGTCACATGCACGATGACATCGCCCGCCGGGCCGCCGTTGCTGCCGGCGTCGCCCTGGCCGCGCAGCGCGATGTTCTGGTCGTCGTCGATGCCCGCGGGGATCTTGACTTCCAGCGTTTTGCGCGCGGTGGTCTTGCCGGTGCCGTGGCAGGTCTTGCAGGGGTTTTTGATGATGGTGCCGCGGCCGCCGCAGTGCGGGCAGGGCTGCTGGCTTTGCATGACGCCGAACGGCGTGCGCTGCTGGGTGACCACATAGCCGCGGCCGCCGCACTGGGTGCAGGTCTCGGGGGTGGTGCCCGGCTCGCAGCCGGTGCCGTTGCAGCTGGAACAGGTCTGCTGACGGTTGAGGGTGATCTTTTTGGTGCAGCCGTGGGCTGCCTCCTCAAACGTCAGCACGACGCTGGCCTGAATGTCGTGGCCTTTGCGCGGCGCGTTGGCGTTGCTGCGCGCCGAACCGCCGAACCCGCCAAAGCCGCCGAAGCCGCCAAAAATATCGCCAAAGATATCGCCCAGGTCGACGCCGCCCGCGCCGAACCCGCCAAAGCCTGCGCCGCCCTGGCCGGCCCCGTAGTTGGGGTCGACCCCGGCAAAGCCGAACTGGTCATAGCGCTTGCGCTTTTCGGGGTCCGAGAGGATGTCGTGCGCCTCGTTGACTTCCTTGAACTTTTCCTCGGCCACTTTGTCGCCGGGGTTCAGGTCGGGGTGGTACTTTTTGGCCAGTTTGCGGTAGGCGCTTTTGATCTCGGCGTCGGTGGCGTTTTTGCCAAGGCCCAGCACCTCATAGTAATCACGTTTTTCTGCCATAGGATCATTCCCCTCTATTGGGTGGTGCGGGGGCACCGTAACCCTGCAAGGGCCGCCATCCTGCGCGGACGGCGGCCTTTGCGGGCGGGGTGCTTACCCGTCATGTTCTGGGTGGATCAGACTTCGTGGAAGTCGGCGTCGACGGCGCCGTCATCCTTGGGCTGGCTGCCGGCGCCCGGCTGTGCGCCGGCGTCGGCCTGGCCGCCCTGCGCCTGCTGGGCCTGCGCGGCCTGCTGGTAGACTTTCTCGCTGATGGCGTAGAAAGCTTTCTGCAGCTCATCCTGCTTGGCCTTGATGTCGTCGATGCTGCCGGACTTGAGCGCTTCTTTGAGGGCGCTGAGCTTGGTCTCGATCTCGCTCTTCTCCTCGGCGGAGATCTTGTCGCCCAGCTCGTTCATGGCCTTCTCGGTCTGGAAGACCATCTGGTCGGCGTTGTTGCGCACATCGACTTCCTCGCGGCGCTTCTTGTCCTCGGCCGCATACTGCTCGGCGTCCTTGACGGCCTTGTCGATGTCCTCTTTGCTCATGTTGGTGGAGGCCGTGATGGTGATGCTCTGCTCCTTGCCGGTGCCGAGGTCCTTGGCGCTTACGTGCACGATGCCGTTGGCGTCGATGTCGAAGGTGACTTCGATCTGCGGCACGCCGCGCGGGGCCGGGGCGATGCCGTCGAGGTGGAAGGTGCCCAGGCTCTTGTTGTCGCGGGCAAACTCACGCTCGCCCTGCAGGACGTTGACCTCGACGCTGGGCTGGTTGTCGGCCGCGGTCGAGAAGATCTGGCTCTTTTTGGTGGGGATGGTGGTGTTGCGGTCGATGATCTTGGTGCAGACACCGCCCAGCGTTTCGATGCCCAGGCTCAGCGGGGTGACGTCGAGCAGCAGCAGGCCCTTGACGTCGCCCTGCAGCACGCCGCCCTGGATGGCCGCGCCAACGGCGACGCATTCGTCGGGGTTGATGCCCTTGAACGGCTCGCAGCCCAGCTCTTTCTTGACGGCGTCGTAGACGGCGGGGATACGGGTGGAGCCGCCGACCATCAGCACTTTCTTGAGGTCGGAAGCCTTCAGGCCCGCGTCGGCCAGCGCTTTGCGCACGGGGGTCATGGTGCGGTCGACGAGGTCGGCGGTCAGCTCATTGAACTTGGCGCGGGTCAGCGTCATGTCCAGGTGCTTGGGGCCGTTGGCGTCAGCGGTGATGAACGGCAGGTTGATGTTGGTGGAGGTGGCGCTGGAAAGCTCGATCTTGGCTTTCTCGGCCGCTTCCTTCAGGCGCTGCGCGGCCATCTTGTCCTTGCGCAGGTCGATGCCGTTCTCGCGCTGGAAATCCTCGGCCATCCAGTCGATGACGCGCTGGTCAAAGTCGTCGCCGCCCAGGTGGGTGTCGCCGTTGGTGGCCAGCACCTCGGTGACGCCGTCGCCCATCTCGATGATGGAGACGTCGAAGGTGCCGCCGCCCAGGTCGTAGACCATGATCTTCTGGTCGGACTCTTTGTCGATGCCGTAGGCCAGCGAGGCGGCCGTGGGCTCGTTGATGATGCGCTTG
>DXEI01000077.1 GCA_019115045.1 Candidatus Gemmiger excrementipullorum
AGCATACCGAACGTCCCCCCTCTCCCCTGGCCGGGCCGCGCTTTGCACGACCTTTCCGCAGTGTTTTGTACGGTACCGCGCGGGGGCTGTTGAAAACTTGGTGGAAAGTGTGGATAACTCCCCACCCTTCACCATTTTTATGGTTTGATTAACCACTTTTCCCCACTGGTGTACCCTTAGTCTACCATTTCAAGGGGCAAAAAGCAAGCCCGCAGCGGGAAAAATTTCGCTGCGGGCAGAATTTTCACATACAGGGCGGATGTGTGTGGCGTGGGGAACGAATGTATGCGCTTTTGCCCCGCCAAAGAAGGTTCTTCCCCGTTTTGCCGGGACGCGCTATAATGGAGGAAAGCGGCTCTGGGGGAACGCTGTCTTATGTGGCAAAACACGGCTCATCACAAAAATATACAACGGCGGAGAAGCCCGCCGGGCAACCAGAAGGAGAATCCCATGATCGAAGTTTATTATGCGGAAGATGACGAAGCGATCGGCAGCGCCGTAAAACAATATCTGGAGCAGCAGAATTGCAAAGTGGCTGTTTTTGACCGCGTTGCCGATATCCGGAAGGCGTTACTCGGTCATCTGCCCACGATTGTCTTGCTGGACTGGAACATGCCGGACGGACAGGGAAATGCATTGTGCCTTTGGATTCGGGAAAGATGGAAGGCCCTGCCGATTGTCTATTTGACGGTCCGTGGCGACCCCCACGACATGGTTGCCGGCTTCCAGACCGGGGCGGATGATTATGTGGTAAAGCCCTTTGATCTGGCGGTTCTGCATTCCCGCATTTTGGCGCTGCTGCGGAGAGCCGAAACCGCAACCGACACAAAGCTGTTCTGCGATAGCCTGATGCTCGATAAGGAAAAAACGGCCGTCTATGACGGGCAGAAAGAGATTGCCGTAAGCCAGCCAGAGTATCGCATCCTGCTGATTCTGATGGAAAACAAGGGGAAAACGATCACCAGAACCCAACTGTTGGAGCAAGTCTGGGACCGCAGCGGGAACTATGTAAACGACAATACGCTGACCGTTACAATGAAACGGCTGCGGGAAAAGCTGAATCACCCTGCCTGCTTAAAAACGATCCGGAGTTTCGGCTACCGCATGGAGGACACACAATGAGCGAAACATGGCAACAAAAAATCCTTCTGCTTTTTCCGTTCGCTGTCCTTGCGGCGGGGATGTTCCTCACCCCGGCTTTCTTCCTGCACACGTACCGGCAGATTGCGTTTGAACACACTTCTGCCTTATGCGAAACCATAGTGGCCAATTCCCCCGCGGCCGAGCCGCAGCTATTGGCGGCCCTGAAAGCGTACCACGCCTTGCCGGAACAAGCACTGAAAGGGAACGATTATCTGGAAAGATACGGATACCGGGCCAGTGATTTCTGCTATGGTTTCCCGCCGGGCACCGTGCTTTTTCCGGCCGTGTTTTTCCTTGCGGCCGCCGGTGCTTTTGGGGCCGCAATCTCACTGGCACGCAGAAAAAACCGCAAGCGGATCGCCGGTTTGACGGCGTATTTGGAGCAAGTCAACACCGGTGCCGGCGGGACCCTGGTGCAAACGCAGGAGGACGAATATTCTCATCTGCAGGACGAACTCTACAAAACGGTCACATCGCTTTACCAAACCAGAGAAGCAGCCGTTGCCGCAAAGAAACATTTTGCAGAGAACCTGGCCAACATCGCGCACCAGCTGAAAACACCGATCACCGCGGCCTTCTTATCGCTGCAGCTTATGGAAAAAGAGAGCCCGGGGCTTTATGCAGAACAGGTCAGGCAGCAGTTGAAGCGCTTGCATCGTCTGGAAGAATCCTTGCTGACGCTTTCCCAAATCGCCGCCGGAACGCTGCCGCTCCAGCGGGAAAAGGTCGACCTTTATACCGTGTTACATCTGGCGGCAGAAAACCTGAACGATCTGTTGCGGGAAAAATCCATTTCCGTTACCATCCCGGAAAAGGGCTGTATGGAATTTTGGGGAGATGTGGAGTGGACGATGGAAGCCCTCATCAATCTCATCAAGAACTGCATGGAACACTCCAAGCCGGGCGGCGCAGTCCACTGTGACTACGCCGGCAATCCCCTGTATGTGGAAATCCGGGTATGGGATGACGGGGCCGGATTTGCCGCAGAGGATTTGCCGCACCTGTTTGAGCGTTTTTACCGGGGACGGCGCGCAGCCCCCGGCGGGATCGGGATCGGCCTGGCCCTTGCCCGTTCCATTTTTGAATTGCAGAACGGGACCCTGACTGCCTTCAATTTGCAAAATGGCGGCGCCTGTTTTGAAATCAGGATATACCGTCACTGAGATGTCACTTTCCTTTGCTATACTGTGCGCAGGACCATCCAATAGAGAGGAGAACGTGGCATGGAAATCTTGCGATGTGAAAACGTCCGAAAAGTGTATGGCACCGGGAACAACCAAGTCGTGGCGCTGGATCACATTGACCTGTCCGTACAAAAAGGAGAGTTTGTCGCGATCGTCGGGGCATCCGGTTCGGGGAAATCTACCCTGCTGCATATTTTGGGGAGCGTAGATCAACCGACCGAAGGGACCGTTCTGGTCGAAGGGACCGAACTTTCTGCCATGAACCGAACACAGGCGGCCATTTTCCGGCGCAGGAAGGTCGGGCTGGTGTACCAGTTTTATAATCTGATCCCCACCCTTACCGTCCGGAAAAACATTCTCATGCCGCTTCTGTTGGACAAGCGCAAACCCAACCAGGAATACTTTGCGCAGATCGTGCGTTCCCTCGGGATCGAAGATAAATTGGAAGCGCTGCCCAGCCAACTGTCCGGCGGGCAGCAGCAGCGCGTTGCCATCGCCCGTTCGTTGATCTATCGCCCGGCGCTGCTGCTGGCCGATGAGCCGACCGGCAATTTGGACCGAAAAAACGGAGCGGAAATCCTTGACCTGCTGAAATTGTCGAACCGCAACCTGAAACAGACGATCCTTTTGGTTACCCACGATGAAAAGATTGCATTGGAAGCGGATCGCATCATTACCCTGGAGGATGGAAAAATCGTAGGCGATCAGAAACGGAGGTAAGGATATGTGGAAAGACTATTCGATTGGGTTCCTCAAAAAGAATCGGGCTTCCAGCGTATCCGTTCTGGTAGCGGCGTTGATTTCTGCGCTGTTTCTCTCGTTACTGTGCGGTTTGTTTTATAACTTCTGGAAGTATGAAATAGAATCCGTCGTTTTAGAAGAAGGAAACTGGCAGGGGCGCATCCGCGGGACGTTTGCAGAAGATGCCGTGCCCGAAATTGAAAATTTCGCCAACGTCAAAACGGCGACGATCCGCGGGGATTTGTCAGACGGGCAAACGCTTGTGGTGGATATCTGCTTTGACGACATGCGGGCTGCGTATCAGGACATGCCCCTGATTGCCCGGCAGTTGGGCGTCCCCGAAACTTCTGTAACGTATCACGAATCGCTGTTGTCAAATTATTTCATCCACAATCCACAGGACAGCAACCCGCCCTTATTGCTGGCTTTTTATCTCTTTGTGCTTCTGCTGGTATCGGTGTCTTTGATTTTGATCATTCACAACTCGTTTGCCGTATCTATGAACGCCCGCCTACATCAGTTTGGCATCCTTTCCAGCATTGGGGCGACGCCGGGGCAAATTCGCACCTGCCTTTTGCAGGAAGCGGCGATGCTTTGCACGCTCCCGATTTTGCTGGGGAGTTTTATCGGCATTGCTTTGACGTTTGGCGCCATCCAGGCCGTCAACGCCCTTGCCGATGGGATTGTCGGCCGGCAGGAAGCCGTCTTTGGCTACCACCCCCTCGTGCTGGCCCTTACCCTTCTGGCATCGTTTTTGACGGTGCTGATTTCCGCCTGGCTGCCCGCCAGAAAGTTGAGCAAGATGCCCCCGCTGGAAGCCATAAAAAACACGGGGGAATTGCAGTTAAAGCGGAGAAAAAACGCCCGCCTGCTCGCGTTTTTCTTTGGGGTCGAGGGGGAACTTGCCGGGAACGCGCTGAAAGCACAGCGGAAATCGCTGCGAACCGCTACGCTGTCGTTGACCCTTTCTTTTCTGGGCTTTACGCTCATGTTGAGCTTTTTTACGCTCTCGGGGATCAGCACAAACCACACCTATTTTGAACGGTATCAGGATGCCTGGGACGTGATGGCGACGCTTGCAGACACAAAGATCGAGGACTTTTCCGCCACGGATGAAATCCATGCTTTGGCGGGCACAGACAGTGTGATCTATCAAAAGGCAACCGCCGTGTGTTCTGTCCCGGCGGACGCTGTCAGCGAAGAAGTAAAGAGCCTGGGCGGTCTGGAAGCAATCGCCGGAAGCGATGCCAGTGCGGCAGACGGGATGTATACCCTTCAGGCGCCCCTTGTAATTATGGATGACCGCAGCTTTGCCCGGTACTGTGCGCAGATCGGCGTTTCCCCGGCGGAAAACGGAAGTGTTGTTCTGAACCGTATTTGGGATAGCGTAAACAGCAATTTCCGATACAAAGAATACGTTCCGTTTTTATCCGGGAATCTGGGCACGATCCTTTTGCAGAACCCGGCAGACGCGGCTGCGGCAGTGACGCTCCCGGTTTTGGGGTTCACGCAGGAACCGCCGGTTTTGCGAGAAGAATATGCGAACGATGCGTTGGTTCAATTTGTGTCCCTTTCCACCTGGAAACAAATTCGGGAAACGATCGGGAATGCCGAACCGGGCACCTATATCCGCATTCTTTCGGAAAAAGAGAGAATCCTGACAGAACTGAACGCGATGGAAACCGAACTGACGAATGTACTGCTGGGGCATGGCATCGCTTTTGAGGTAGAAAACCGGGTTCAGGAAAAAGCAGACAATGATGCCATGCTGAATGGGTATAAACTGATCCTTGGGGCGCTGTGCGTGCTGCTGGCCTGTATTGGGGTCGCCAACGTATTTTCCAACACGCTGGGATTTATCCGGCAGCGGAAACGAGAATTTGCGAGATATATGTCCCTCGGCATGACGCCGGAGGGGATGCGAAAGATGTTTTGGATCGAAGCCCTTGTCATTGCCGGCCGCCCCGTTCTGGTCACGCTGCCGATCACCGCGGTATTTGTGTGGTTGATGATAACGGCAAGCTACCTGGACCCCATGGAATTTTGGGCGGCGGCGCCCCTTGTCCCCATCCTGCTTTTTATCGCAGCGCTTTTTGGCTTTGTCGCGCTGGCATATTACCTGGGCGGCAAACAAATTTTGCAGTGCGACCTGGTGGACGCGCTGCGGAGTGACTACCTGGTATAAGCCACCGGGAAGGCTGCCCACCTGAATTTCCTGCGCTTGGGCACAGCACGACTGCACAAGAAAACGCCCGGGGCTGCGGCGATGCCGCGGCCCCGGGCCGTTTTGTGTATGCGGTTTGGTCACTTGCTGCCGCCGCGGCGCGGGCGGGACGTCGCGCTGCGCAGGTTCATGCGGGTGTTTTTAATGTCGGCCACGCTGCGGGCCAGCACTTCCTCAGAATTTTTCAGGATGCCCTCGCAGTACATCGTCGCATTGCGGCTGAGTTCTTTGGCCTGGTTCTGGGCGGCGGTCAAAATTTCTACCGCGCGCTGCTGGCTGCGCTTGACGATCTCCTGCTCGCTGACCAGGGCGCGGGCGCGCTCCTCGGCCTGCTGGATGATGCCCTCCGATTCCACGTGGGCATTTTTGAGGATCTGCTCGCGGTCATTGACGATCTTTTTGCTTTCCCGCACTTCATCGGGCAGGTTGTTGCGCACTTCGTCGATGATATCGCGCATACGGTCGACGTCCACCACGCGCTTGGCGGCCGCAAACGGCACGGCCGTGCCGGCTTCCAGCGTTTCTTCCATCAGATCGAGCAATTCTTCTACGTTCATACCTGTCCCTCTCTCTCGTAACGGCTGACCATGATCTTGCCGTAAAAATATTGTTTGGTGCGCACAAGACTCCCCACCTGTTCGGGCAGTTCGGCGTCGCGTTCGCTTTCCGCCAGGATCACCCCGCCGGGGGCAACTTTCTCCTGCAGCGCGGGCAGCACCTGCGCCAGCAGGCCGTGGTGGAACGGCGGGTCCAGCAGCACCAGATCAAACGGGCCGCGCAGGTTTGCCAGCAGGCTCAGCGCTTCGGCATGGCGGATATCGCTTTGCCGCTCTACCCCGGCCGCCTTGCAGTTGGCCTTGACGACGGCCAGTGCCTCGGGCGACTGGTCGACAAAGGTACAGCTTTTGGCCCCGCGGGACAACGCCTCGATGCCCAGCTGACCGCTGCCGGCGAACAGGTCCAGCACCCGCGCGCCCGGCACCAGAAACTGCACGCTGGAAAACATCGCTTCCTTGACGCGGTCGATGGTGGGGCGGGTCACATCCTCGCCCGGGAGGGCCTGCAGCACCTTGCCGCGGGCCGAACCTGCAATGACGCGCATGGCGGCACACCTCTTTTCGTTGGGTAGTGCTTTTATTATGCGGCCTGCCTGCCCGCTTGTCAAGTGGCGGGATGTAAAATCCACACAAAGGGCCGTGCAAAAAACAGCCCTGCGGCAACCGCGCCGCAAGGCTGTTTTGCTCAAAAAGGGCGTTCAGGGCTGCGGTTCGGCCGCTTCTGCTGCCGAATCCGGCAGCTGGATCTCCGGCATCAATTCTGCCGAGACCACGCGCAGCATCTCCTCGAGCTTTTGCAGTTCCTCGGGCGCAAAGCGCTGCTTGGCGCGGTCGACGACCTTTTGCAGGTAGGCGTAGCTGATGCTGTAGTATTCAATATACTTGCGCGTGGGGTACAGGTGATACTCCCGCTTGTCAGTGCGGGACTGTACTTTTTCGACATACCCTTTTTTGACCAGGTTGTTGATCTTGTAGGCTGCATTGGGGGTGGACAGGTGCATCATGTTGGAAAACTCCGCAATGGTGGGGTGGCCCAGCGCCATGATGACTTCCATGCAGAAAGATTCCACCGTGGTGAGGGTGGCCTCCCGGTTTTCGAACTTGCTGAATACCTGCTGGTAAAAATGCAGCTTGAACTTTGTGTACACCTGCTGAAACGCCTGGTCCAACATGGCAAAAACCTCCCCGATCTGCTGCCGGTCTGCGGGGCGGCGCAAAGACCTGCCCCGGCGCACCCGCAGCCGCTTTATGCGGCTATAGGTCAGTATACCACATGTGGACGCATTTTTCCACCCCGGTGTTTGGGCGGCGTTCACGGTTGTGCGCGGTCGACGATGGCAAACGTCAACTCGGCATTTACGGCGCGCACGCCGTCCACCCAGGCCGTCGCCTTGCCGATGCCCACCGGGCCGTGGCGCTCGATGAGTTCGCACTCCAGCGTCAGCACGTCGCCGGGCACGACCTGGCGGCGGAACCGCGCGTTCTTGACGCCGCCAAACAGCGCCAGCTTGCCGCGGGCGCCTTCCTCACTGAGGGCGGCCACCGCGCCGCACTGGGCCAGCGCTTCCAGGATCAGCACGCCCGGCATGACGGGCTGGCCGGGGAAATGCCCTTGAAAAAACGGTTCGTTGAGGGTGACGCATTTGACGCCGCGCGCCCACTGGCCGGGGGTGTAGTCGGTGATCTTGTCCAGCAGCGCAAACGGGTAGCGGTGCGGCAGGATCTGCGCGATCTGCGCCGCGTTCAGCGTGCGCGGCGGTTCATTGGCGGTGATGGCCATGGTTTACCCCTCCCAACGTTTGAAGATGACGCAGGCATTGTGCCCGCCGAAGCCGAGGCTGTCGCTGAGCGCGTAGTCGACCTGTTGCTCGACGCCCTGGTTCGGCAGGTAATCGAGGTCGCATTCGGGGTCCGGCACCTGCAGACCGATGGTGGCGGGCAGGTAGCCGTCGCGCAGGGCCAGCGCCGTGAAAATACCCTCAACACCGCCGGCCGCGCCCAGCAGGTGGCCGGTCATCGACTTGGTGCTGGAGATGCGCAGCTTGTAGGCGTGGTCGCCGAACACGGCCTTGATGGCCGCCGTCTCGCAGGAATCGTTGAGGTGGGTGCCGGTGCCGTGGGCGTTGATGTAGCCGATGGCTTGCGGCGCAAGGTCCGCGTCCTGCAGCGCCAGGCGCATGCAGGCGGCGCCGCCCTCCCCGCCGGGTGCCGGGGCGGTAAAGTGGTAGGCGTCGCAGTTGGCGCCGTAGCCGACGACCTCGGCGTAAATTTTGGCGCCGCGCGCCTGCGCGTGGGTGAGTTCTTCCAGCACCAGAATGCCGGCGCCCTCGCCGATGACGAAGCCGCCGCGCTCGGCGTCAAAGGGGATGGACGCACGGGCCGGGTCGGTGCAGGGGTTGAGCGCTTTCATGCTGGTGAACCCACCGACGCCCAGCAGGCTGATGCAGCTTTCGGCGCCGCCGCAGATCGCCAGGTCCTCGTACCCGTCGCGGATGCGGTGGAACGCGTCGCCGATGGCGTTGGTACCGCCGGCGCACGCCGTGACCGGCGCTGTGCACATGCCCTTGAGGCCGAACCGGATGGCTACCTGCCCCGCCGCCATGTTGGCGATGGACATCGGCACAAAGAAGGGGCTGACGCGGTCAAAACCCTTGGCTTCGCCTTTGGCGTGTTCTTCCTCAATGGTGGGCAGGCCGCCGATGCCGCTGGAGATGATGGTGGCAAAGCGGGTGGTATCGGTGTGTTCCAGATCCAGGCCGGCGTCGGCCATAGCCTCGACGGCTGCCGCCACCGCAAACTGGGTAAAGCGGGCCATCTTGCGCGCCTCGCGCTTGTCGACGCGCTCGGCCGGGTCAAAGTTTTTGACTTCCGCCG
This sequence comes from Candidatus Gemmiger excrementipullorum, assembly GCA_019115045.1. Classification (GTDB taxonomy): domain Bacteria; phylum Bacillota; class Clostridia; order Oscillospirales; family Ruminococcaceae; genus Gemmiger; species Gemmiger excrementipullorum. The sequence continues at coordinate 8,724 of DXEI01000077.1, forward strand.
CCAGCTTGATCTTGCTGTCGGTGGTATCGTAGTGGGTGATGGGCCCAACGCCGCACACGCCGCGGCGCACGGCGTCCCAGCTTTCCGGCACCGTGTTGCCGGTGGGGTTGACGGTGCCCAGGCCGGTGATGACGACTCTGCGTTTTTCCATAGCAAACCTCGCGTTCTTTTCTCTTGGCTTATTGGCACGGGCGGGCGTTCACATGCCCATACCGCCGTCGACGCACAGCACCTGGCCGGTGATGTAGGCGGCGCTCTCCCCTGCCAGGAACGCCACCGCGGCGGCGACGTCCTCGGGCGCGCCGGTATGGCCGGCCGGCACCGAAGCCAGCGCCGCCTGCTTGGCGGCTTCCGGCATGGCGGCGGTCATATCGGTCTCGATAAACCCGGGCGCAACGGCATTGACGGTCACGCCGCGGGCGGCAAACTCTTTGGCCAGGCTCTTGGTCAGGCCGATGAGCCCCGCCTTGCTGGCGGCGTAGTTGCTCTGCCCGGCGTTGCCGTGCAGGCCCACAACGCTGCTGATGTTGACGATGCGGCCGTAACGCTGGCGCATCATGAGTTTGCAGGCCGCTTTGCAGCAGAAGAACGCGCCCTTGAGGTTGGCGCTGATGACTTTGTCGAAGTCCTCCTCCTGCATGCGCAGGATCAGCTTGTCGGCCGTGACGCCGGCGTTGTTGACGAGCACATCCAGCCGGCCGAACGTCTTGGCGGCGGTGTCCACCAGCGCCTGGCAGGCGGCCGGGTCGGTGACGTCGGCCTGCAGCGCGACGGCCTGCACGCCCAGCGCGCGGCAGTCGGCGGCGGTCTGCTCGGCCGCAGCGGCGCTGGCCGCGTAGTTGACGGCTACGTCAAAGCCGGCCGCCGCCAGCGCCAGGCAGACGGCGCGGCCGATGCCGCGGCCGCCGCCGGTGACGAGCGCGGCGCGGCGGGTGGGTTGCAGTTCGCTCATACCTGGGCCTCCTTCAATTGGGCGACGGCGGCGGCAAACTCCTCCGCCGTCTCGATGTTCAGGCAGGTCATGGCGCTGCCCACCGTCTTTTTGACAAAACCGCTGATGGCGCGCCCGGGGCCGATCTCGACGACGGTATCGACGCCGAGCTCCGCCAGGCGGCGGATGGTATCCTCAAGATAGACGCTGCTCTGCACCTGGCGCACCAGCAGGTCGGCGATGGAATCGGCCGGCGCTTTTTCGTGCCCCAGGCAGTTGAACAGCACCGGCATGCGCATCGGCGCAAAGGTCACGCTGGCAAAACGCTCGGCCAGGGCGACGCCCGCCGGGTGCATGAGCGCAGTGTGGAACGGCCCGCTGACCTTGAGCGGCAGGCAGCGCTTGGCGCCCGCTTCCTTCGCCAGTTCGGCCGCGCGGTCGACGGCGGCTTTCTGCCCGCCGATGACCAGCTGGCCGGGGCAGTTGTAGTTGCAGATCTGCACGACACCCAGTGCCGAGGCCTCGTCGCAGCAGGCCTGCAGGCGGTCGCGATCCAGCGCCAGCACCGCGCTCATACCGCAGGCCAGCCCCTCGGACGCTTTGGCCATCGCTTTGCCGCGGAACGCGACGAGTTCCACCGCCGTTTTGGCGTCCAACACGCCGGCGCATTCCAGCGCCGAATACTCGCCCAGTGAAAGCCCGGCCGCGTACTCGGGGCGGATGCCTTCTTCGGCCAGCATGGCCGTGACGCCGGCGGCAAACGCCACCATGCAGGGCTGGGTATACTGCGTTTGGTTGATAACGCCTTCGGGATCCTCAAAGCAGGTGGCTTTCAGGTCGAAATCCACCGCCGCGGCCGCTTCGTCCAACACGCGGCGGAACACCGGCGACGACGCATACAGGTCGGCGCCCATGCCGGCGTGCTGGCTGCCCTGCCCGGCATACAAAAATGCAAGTTTCATGCGCTTGGCTCCTTTTTACACGTTCAGCTGCCCCAGCGCCTGCGTGCAGGCGCGGCAGCCGGTCATCAGTTCGTCCAAAATCGCAGCGACCGGGCGCCGGGCGTGCAGCATGCCGGCCACCTGGCCGGCCATCAGGCTGCCGGTCTCGGTATCGCCGTCAAACACGGCGCGGCGCAGGCTGCCCAGCGTGAACTTTTCCAGTTCCATCTTGTCGGCGCCGGCTTTTTCCTGGCGGACGTATTCGCGGCTCATGCGGTTTTTGAGCACCCGCACCGGGGTACCGCCGATGCGCCCCGTCACGATGGTATCGCTGTCCCGGGCTTTGAGCAGCGCCGCCTTGTAGTTGGGGTGGATGGGGCATTCGTCGGCCACCAGCAAGCAGGTACCGATCTGCACGCCGCACGCGCCCAGCGCAAAGGCCGCGGCCATCTGGCGGCCGTCGGCAATGCCGCCCGCCGCAATGACCGGGATGTTTACCGCGTCCACGACCTGCGGCACCAGCGCCATCGTGGTCATCTCGCCCACATGGCCGCCGCTCTCGGTGCCCTCGGCAATGATGGCGTCGACGCCGGTCTTTTCAAGATGTTTGGCCAGCACGGCCGCCGCCACCACAGGGATGACAAGGATGCCGGCTTCTTTCCATTTGGCCACATACTTGCCGGGGTTGCCCGCACCGGTGGTGACGACGGGGACTTTTTCCTCAACGACGATCTGCGCGAATTCATCGGCGCAGGGGTGCATGAGCATGATGTTGACGCCGAACGGTTTGTCGGTCAGTTCGCGGCAGCGGCGGATATGCGCACGCAGTTCCTCGCCGCTGTGCATGCCGCCGCCGCCGATGAGCCCCAGCGCCCCGGCGTTGGAACAGGCGGCCGCAAACTCGCCGGTAGCGATGTTGGCCATGCCGCCCTGGATGATGGGGTAACGGGTGCCCAAAAGTTCGTGGAGCAGTTTCATACAGCGCTTCCTTTCACGGTGATCAGCATGCCGCCCCAGATCAGGCCGCCGCCAAAGCCGATGCAGGCGATACGCATGCCCGGCTGCAGGCGGCCGCTCTCTTGCAGTTCATACAGCGCCACCGGGATGCTGGCGGCACTGGTGTTGCCGTGGCGGTCCATATTTTTGTAGAACTTGGCCGGGTCGGCGCCCAGCTTTTTGATGCAGTGGTCGATGATGCGGCTGTTGGCCTGGTGGCAGACCACCCAGTCCACCTCGTCCAGCGTGCGGTGGGCGGCGTTGAGCACCGCGTGCAGCGTGCGGGGCAGAGCGTCCACCGCAAAGCGGAACACCGCGCGGCCGTCCATGCGGATGGGGCCGCCGGTCGGGAACTCGATGGCCATATCGCCGCGCGCGCCCAGATCCACCGCAAACTCGGCGTCCGGCGTCAGTTCCAGCACCGCCGCGCCCGCGCCGTCGCCAAACAGCACGCAGGTGCTGCGGTCGGTCATATCCATCATGCGGGAGAGCTGCTCGCTGCCGATGACCAGCGCATAGCGGCGCGCGTCGCCGGGGCGGGCGGCCAGCAGGCCGCGGGCCACCGCCGCGCCGTAGATGAACCCGGAGCAGGCGGCGTTGACGTCCAGCACCGGGATGTCCTGCGCCAGGCCCAGCTCGCGCTGGACCAGGCAGGCCGTGCTGGGCGCGGCGTACACACCGGATACCGTAGCGCAGACGCAGCAGCCGATCTGCGCGAGCTGCAGGCCGCTGCGTTCCAGCGCCTGGCGGGCGGCCTGTACCGCCAATGTGGCGGTGTCCTCGCCCTCGGCGCAGAAATACCGCTGCCGGATGCCGGTGCGGGTGGTGATCCATTCGTCGCTGGTGTCCACCAGCTTGCTCAAATCGTCGTTGGTGACCACGCGGGAGGGCTCGGCCCCGCCCACTGCGATCAGTTGCAAACCTTCCATACGCTTCCTCTATCGTTATTTCACAGGCCGATCTGGCGGTACTTTTTGTAGCGCTGCTCGGCCAGGGCTTTGCCGTTCATCTTGCAAAGCTGGGTCAGGTGGCGGTCCAGCGCGTCGTCCAGCGCGGCAAACAGCTGCGCGTGGTCGCGCTGCGCGCCGCCCAGCGGCTCGGGGATGACTTCCTCCACGATGCCGTCCGCCTTCAGGTCCTGCGCGGTCAGTTTCATGATCTCGCAGGCTTCGCCGCTGCGCGAGGCATCTTTCCACAAAATGCTGGCAAAGCCCTCGGGGCTCAGCACCGAGTAGACGGCGTTTTCCAGCATCAAAATGTGGTTGGCCACGCCCAGGCCCAGCGCGCCGCCGCTGCTGCCCTCGCCGGTGACGACGGACAGCACCGGCACCGTCAGGCTGCTCATCTCGGCCAGGTTGCGGGCGATGGCCTCGCCCTGGCCGTGTTCCTCGGCTTCCCTGCCGGGGTAGGCGCCCGGCGTGTCGATGAAGGTGATGATGGGCCGGCCGAACTTTTCGGCCTGGCGCATCAGGCGCATCGCCTTGCGGTAGCCTTCCGGTTCCGGCATGCCGAAACGGAATTTCATGTTCTCCTCGAGCGTGGAGCCTTTGCGGTGCCCGATGACGGTGACCGGGACGCCCTTGTAGCGGGCAATGCCGCCGAAAACGCTCTGGTCGTCGTAGCAAAGACGGTCGCCGCGCTGCTCAAAGAAATCGGTGAACAGCGTGTCGATGTACTCGTCGATGCGCGGGCGGCCCTGGTGGCGCGCCAGAAACACACGGTCGGCGGCCGTCAGTTCCTGGCACTGCGCCAACAGCTCGGCGCGCTGGCGGACCAGTTCCTCCAGCGCGGCAGCCTCGGGGGCCGCAGCGGCGTCCTCCTCCGGCTGGAGCTGCTGCATCGCGTCGATGCGCCGGTCGAGTTCCTCGACCTGTTTGAGGATCTCCTTGATCATGCGCTGCGCCTCCTTCCCTGCTCATGCAGCTGCAGCAGCTGCGTAAGGGTCTGTTTCATCTCGCCGCGGGGCACGACCTTGTCCACAAAGCCGTGTTCCAGCAGGTATTCGGCGCGCTGGAAGCCCGCGGGCAGTTTTTCACCGATGGTCTGCTCGATCACGCGCGGCCCGGCAAAGCCGATGAGGGCGTCGGGTTCCGCCAGCGTGATGTCGCCCAGGCTGGCAAAGCTGGCCGTGACGCCGCCGGTGGTGGGGTGGGTCAGGTAGCTGATGTACAACCCGCCCTTTTGCTGGAACCGCTGGATGGCGGCGCTGGTCTTGGCCATCTGCATCAGGCTGAAGATGCCCTCCTGCATGCGGGCGCCGCCGCTGGCCGCAAAGATGATGAGCGGCAGATGTTTGCTGGTGGCATACTCTACGGCGCGGGTGATGCGCTCGCCGACGGCCGTGCCCATGCTGCCCATAAAAAAGCGGCTGTCCAGCACCGCCACGACGGCCGGCACGCCGCCGATCTTGCCGGTGGCGGTCACGGCGGCATCGCTCAGGCCGGTCTTGGCGCGCTGGTTTTGCAGCTTTTCGTCATAGTCGGGGAACGCCAGCACATTCTCGCTTTGCAGTTCGCCGTCCAGCTCCCGGAAGGTGCCGTGGTCCAGCACCATGCTCAGGCGGTAATAACCGCCCACCGGGTGGTGGTACCCGCAGTTGGGGCAGACATACAGCGTGCTGGCCCAGACCTGGCGGGTGGCGCGGCGCTCGCACTTTTTGCAGGTGAAAAACTGGGGCGCCTGCCAGCGCGGGTTATCGGTGCCGGCGTCCCGGCGCGCTTTGAGCTGGAACGTCCGTTCCCGCGTGCCGAGGGCAAAGATCTTGCTGACGTTCATGGGCAATGTCCCTCCTAGTGTGTGGATGCCGTAAAGCGATCAGGCGTTCTTGGTCAGGTAGTTGAAGATGTCGCCCACGGTCTTCATGTTGCCCAGCTCCTCATCGGGGATGGCCTGGCCGAACTTTTCTTCCAGCGCCATGTTCACCTCCACCGCGTCCAGGCTGTCGGCGTTCAGGTCGTCGGCCAGGCTGGCTTCCATCGTAACGGCATCGGGGTCGGCGCTCAGGGTCTCAACGATCACGTTTTTCAGTTCTTCAAAAGTCATGGTAATACGCTCCTTACACTGTGTAGTTCCAGTTATTTTGCAATTTTACCTAAATTTATTTAGATAAAATCAACGCTATCATTATACCCGCCCCACGCCGTTTGTCAATATATTTATTTAAATTTTTTTAGGTAAATTCATTTTCCCATTGTGCTGCCGCAGCAAGGGGCATCCCGCCCCGCGTGCAAAAACCACCGTTGTACCTTGACAAATGTACCCATGCCTGGGTATAATACATTTTACTGTGCAGGTGTCGTACAACGGCCAGTACATCAGCCTTCCAAGCTGAGGACGAGGGTTCGACTCCCTTCACCTGCTCCAAACAGCAACCCCCATGGCGTATCCCGCCATGGGGGTTGCTGTTTGGTTGCTGTGAAGAGGAGTCGAACAGGCCGGCCTGGCCGCAGCCAGGCAGCCAACAGTCCAGTGGACTGTTGGCTAGGCCGCGGGAGACTCCCTTCCCCTTTCCCCAGAAACGACCCGCACGGCGTGTCCCGCCACGGGGGTCGCTGTTCGGTTGCTGGGCTGAGGCGCCGAACCGACCGGCAGAGCCGGCTCATTTTCATTTCTATACTATTTTATATAAAGTAAGCGGGCCCGGCGATGCCGGGCCCGCTGTTTTGCAGGATCTTCTGCTGCGCTTACTTGTACAGGTCCACCAGGCCCAGCAGAATTTCGACGCTCTGGTCCATCTTTTCGGCCGTGATGCACTCGCACGGGCCGTGGAAGTTGAACCCGCCTGTGCCGAGGTTGGGGCACGGCAGGCCCATATAGCTCAGCGTGGCGCCGTCGGTGCCGCCGCGCACCGGGGTCTCGATGGGTTCCAGCCCCACGGCGCGGATAGCCTTGCGGGCGCTTTCCACCAGGTGGAAGTGCGGCTGGATCTTTTCCAGCATATTGTAGTAGCTGTCGCGCAGGTCGACCTCGACGGTGCCGGAGCCGTACTTATCGTTGAGGCAGGCCGCGATGTGTTCCATCTGCGCCTTGCGCGCCGCAAACTTGACGGCGTCGTGGTCTCGCACGATGTAGCCCAGCTTGGCAGTGGTCACATCGCCCTGCATGCTGGTAAGGTGGAAGAAGCCCTCGCGCCCCTCGGTATGCTCGGGGCGGGAGAAGGCAGGCAGCGCCTGGTGGAACTCGATGGCGATGTTCTGGGCGTTGCGCATGGCGTTTTTGGCGCTGCCGGGGTGGACGCTGAACCCGTGCACCGTGACGATGGCCGCGGCGGCGTTGAA
>DXEI01000078.1 GCA_019115045.1 Candidatus Gemmiger excrementipullorum
TTGGTGAACTCGGCGCGGCCCAGCAGCGCCCCGGCGGCCAGCAGCAGCGGCGCGCCCAGGCAGACGGCCAGCCGTACAGCGCGCGCGCGGCGGCGCTGGCGGGCCTGCCCGGCGGGCAGGGCCTCGGCCACGGCGGGCCACAGATCGGCCCCGGCCGTGGGCAGGCCGGCCTGCAAAACATCGTGCAGGTATTGTTCGTCGCGGTCAAAGGTCATGGCGTGATCCCTCCTTCTTGCAGCAGCTGCGCCAGGCGGCGCTTGGCGCGGTGGTAGCGGGTGCGCAGGTAGGCCGCGGGGCGGCGGTGGATGCGCGCCAGCGCCGCGTAGTCCAGCCCGTCCAGCACGCGCTCCAGCACCAGGGCGCGGTCCAGCGGGTCCAGCGTGCGCAGCGCCGCGCGCAGTTCCTCGGTGATGCCGGGGTCGGGCGGCGGGGCTTGGGGTGCGGGCGGTTGGCGCTGCTCGGCCCGTTTGGCGGCGCGCAGCATATCCAGCGCCGTGCGGTAGGCGATGCGGTACAGCCAGGCGCGCTCATTGTCCTGCCCGCCGCCGCGCAGGCTGCCGCGGTGCAGCCAGGCTTTTACAAAGGTCGTCTGCACGGCGTCCTGGGCGTCCTGCGCGCTGCCCAGCAGGGCGGTGCAGTAGCGCAGCAGCGGCGCGGTGTAGGCGCGCACCAGCTTTTCCAGGTCCTGTTCGGTCTGCATCGCGTCACATCCTTTCGGTTTGGTTTCGGGGGCTTTCACCCTTATAACGCCGCCGGGGGCCGTTTTGTGTCACCGGAAAAGAAAAAAGCGGCAAATTTTTGCCGCTTGCGTTGGGGTAGGCCTGTGCCCGGCGCACATGGATAAAATTTTAAAGGTGTATCGGTGCGGCGGGGTCAAGACCCCGCCCTACAGAGCAGGGGAAACGGGCAACGAACCGGGAACCCCGCGTGGGGCAAACCCCTGCCGGGAGGCATATATGCCTCCCCTACAAACACCCGGTACCGCGTACGCGAGCCAAAACCGTTCTCATAAGGCAGACGTCCGCGGCGGGGTCAAGACCCCGCCCTACAGACCGGCCGGGAACGGCAGGGCAACGGGCAAAGCGGCGGAGGGTATTGCACACCGCTCACTCGATCTGGATGCCGAACCCGTCCAGCAGCGCGACCACGTCGGGGAAACTGAACCGCGCCCCCTGCATCTGGTTGGCGGACGGGTCGATGGCGTAGCCGGACGCTTCGCGGAAATCCGCTTTGCGCAAATCGCACCGGCTGAACTGGGTGCCGCCCAGCGGCGCGCCGCGGAAATCGGCGCACGCCAGCCTGCATTCGTCGAACACACAGTCGCCGAACCGGCAGCTGGAAAAATCAAACTGCGCCAGCGTCATGCCGGTGAACTCATTGTAGCGGAACTCGCACCGCTCGGCTTTGCCAAAGGGCTGCACCAGCGCGCTGCGCCCCTGCAGCCCGCCCCACGCAATGGACCGGAACGCGCAGCCGGTGAACCAGGCGTCGCGCATCTGGCTGAAACTGAACACCACGCCGCTCCAGGCGCAGCGCTCAAATGTGCAGGAAAGAAAGGTGCAGTTGACCACCCGCACGCCGTCCCAGCGGCAGTTGCGGAAGGTGCAGTCGTTGTATTCGGCGTCGCGCAGCGCCTCGCCGGGGTCCAGCGCGTCGAACACTTCGCCCTGGTAATAGCGTTTTTCCATGCGTTACCTCCCGCAGGCCTGCAGCACCCGCCGCTTGGCCGCGCGGTAGGGCGCGTAAGCCAGCAGCGGCAGCGCCAGCCCGGCGGCCGTGTAGGCCAGCCACCAGGCCCCGCCGCCAAACAGCGTGGGGAACGCCGCCAGCAGGTAGCCCTCGCCCCCCAGCGCCTGCAAGCCCAGCCAGCTGACGAGCTTGAAACTGAGGAAATGCAGGATCACCACCGGCATCGTGGCGCGGCCCAGCGCCGCCAGCGCCGCGCCCAGCGGGCGGCAGCGCACGGCCAGCGCCGCGCACGCATACACCAGCAGCCAGCCGGCCACGCTGGCCGCCAGCAAAAACAGCCAGTTGGGGTACTGGTTGCCCGCCAGCCCGACCGAGCCGAACGGCAGCATCGCCAGCAGCACGGCAAACGCCGCCGCGCCCAGCCCCAGCAGCACGGGGGCGCTGCGCACCGGGCGGCGCAGCTGCCCGGCCGCCACGCCCAGGAAAAACAGGCAGTACACGCTGCACACGATGCCCAGGCCCCAGACGTTCCAGCCGCGGCGGCCCAGCGCCTGGCCCAACAGCAGCAGCGCGCCGGAAAGCAGCGCCTGCGCGGGCATCGTGTCCCGCCCGCGCAGCAGGCGGCGCAGCGCAAAGTCCACGCCCGCGTACAACAGCGATACCTGGAACAGCGCCTGCACGAACCACAGCGCGCCGCCCAGCTGGGTGCCGCCGTCAAACACGCACCAATGCGCCGTGCGCCCCACAATGTCCTTGAGCGTCACCGGGTCGGTGACCTGGTTGCCGGGCAGTTCCAAAATACGGGGGTCGTCCGTCAGGATGTTCAGCCGCAAAAACAGGTTGTTGCACACGGTGAACGCCGTGTTGGCCGCCACAAACGGCAGCCACAGCGTCACGACGCGGCGCCGGCAAAACCGCCCCAGCGCTTTGGCATCGGCCGCCGGGCGGAAAAAATAGCCGCTGAGCATAAAAAACAGCGCCATGTGGAACAGGTAGATAAAATCGCTGCCCGCAAAGCCCGAATGCCCCACGACCATCAGCACGATGCCGATGCCGCGCATGGCATCCAGCACGGCGTCGCGCGGTTTCGCCATACAACGCACCCCCATTTGCAGTAAGATACCCACAGTATACCGCAAAAGCCGCCCCGCGGCAAGCAGCGCGGAGTGGGCAAAACGCGCCCCGGTAAAATAAAAATGCCGCCCTTACAGGACGGCGTGTGGGAAGCGTTGCGGGGCGCAGCCCCTTTGGCAAACCCTTACTGCGCCTGTTTGGCGCGGCACTGGGGGCACAGGTAGTGGATCGTCAGCGTGTAGCCGCGCACCTCGGTGCCGATGGCGGCTTCCACCTCGCGCATCAACCCTACGACCGGCAGGTCGGTCAGCTCGCCGCAGCCGTCGCACAGCAGGTGGCCGTGGGGGGTGGGGTTGAAGTCGTACCGGTCCGGGCCGCCGGCCATCTCCAGGTGGGCGACCTGCCCGTCGTGCTCCATCAGCTTTAAGTTGCGGTAAACGGTGCCGCGCGCAATGTGCGGCATGCTTTGCCGTGCGCAGCAAAAGATCTCGTCGGCGGTCAGGTGGCGGGGGTGCTGGCTGCGCATGACCTCCAGGATCAACGCCCGTTGGCGGGTCATAGGCGGGCCTCCTTTCTCAGTATTGTTTTAAGATTAACTCTTAAATATAGAATACACGCCCCAGCGTGTTTTGTCAAGAAAAAGTTGGAAAATTTATAAGAATAAATCTTAAAATCTGGCTTGACAAGCCGAAAATACGTGTTATAATGGAAGCAAAGCAAGACGTGTTCTTGAACAGAACACCCAACACATTCTATAAACGGAGGTTTTACCATGGAACTCAAGGGCAGCAAGACCGAAAAGAACCTGTGGGAAGCGTTTGCCGGCGAAAGCCAGGCCCGCAACAAGTACACCTACTTTGCCTCCAAGGCCAAGAAGGAAGGGTACGAGCAGATCTCGGCCATTTTTACCGAGACTGCCAACAACGAGAAGGAGCACGCCAAGATCTGGTTCAAGCTCCTGATGGAAAAGGGCGAGATCCCCGATACGCTGACCTGCCTGAAGATGGCCGCCGCCGGCGAGAATGAGGAGCATACCTCGATGTACCCGCGTATGGCCGCCGAGGCGAAGGAGGAAGGCTTCGACGACATCGCCGCCCTGTTCACGATGGTCGCCGCCATCGAGAAAGAGCACGAGGAGCGCTACAAGGCCCTGGCCGCCAACATCGAGGCCGGTAAGGTCTTTGCGCGCGAGACCGAGCAGGTCTGGCAGTGCCGCAACTGCGGGTATATCTACATCGGCCAGCACGCGCCGGTCAAGTGCCCGGTGTGCGCGCACCCGCAGGCGTACTTTGAACTCAAGAGCAAGAACTACTAAGCACAGCGCGGCCCGGGCGGGGGTGACCCCGCCCGGGCTTTTTGGTTGCCAAACGCCGCTGCGCGTGGTATAGTAAAAAGAAAAAGGGGGCTGCGCCGTGAACATCCACGAATCTGCCGAAGATTACCTTGAAAAGATCCTGATGCTGCAAGAGCAGAAGGGCGCGGTGCGCTCCATCGACATTGCGGTGGCGATGGGCTACTCCAAACCCAGCGTCAGCGTGGCGATGAAAAACCTGCGCGAGAACGGCTATATCTCGGTGGACGGCGACGGGTTCATCCACCTGGAAGCGCCGGGCCTTGCCATTGCGCGGCGCATCTACGACCGCCACCGCAAGCTGACGGCCTTTTTTGTGGCGCTGGGCGTCGACCCCGACACCGCCGCCCACGACGCCTGCAAGATCGAACACGACCTCAGCGACGAGACCTACCAGAA
>DXEI01000079.1 GCA_019115045.1 Candidatus Gemmiger excrementipullorum
GGGGCGAGGCAGTGAAGCCGCCTTCCCTTATACTGTCAGTATAGGGCAAGAGCGGGGCGCTGTCAAGGGGGCGTTACTGCATCCAGGTGTCGGCGTCGGCAACCATCTGCGCGTTGATGGCGTCGGCCTCGGCCTCGCTGCCCGCCACGGCGGACAGGTACACCTTGATTTTCGGCTCGGTGCCGGACGGGCGCACCATCAGTTTGGCGCCGTTTTCCAGCCGGTACTCCAGCACATCGGCTTTGGGCAGGCCGGTGTCGTCGTGCTCGTAGTCGGTCACGCCGGCCACCTTGACGCCGGCGATGGCGGCGGGCGCGTGGGCGCGCAGTTTGGCCATGATGCTTTGCATCGTGTGCATGCCGCTTTCGCCCTCAAACGTATAACTCTTGAGCGCGTTGCGGTAGAAGCCGAACTCTTTGTACAGCGCGTTGACGGCGTCCAGCAGGCTCATGCCCTGGGCGGCGTACCAGGCGGCGGCTTCGCAGGCCAGCATCACGGCGTTGACGGCGTCCTTGTCGCGCACATGCCCGCCGGACAAATACCCGTAGCTCTCCTCAAAGCCGAAGATATAGCGCTCGGCATGGCCCTCGGCCTCGAGGTTGCCGATCTGCTCGCCAATAAACTTGAAGCCGGTCAGCGTGCGGCGCAGCTCGACGCCGTATTTGGCGGCGATGGGCGTGGCCATGTCGGTACTGACGATGGTGGTCACGGCCACGGGGTCTTTGGGCATCGTGCCGTTGGCCAGGCGGGTGCGGCAGATGTAGTCAAACAGCAGCACGCCCATCTCGTTGCCGGTGATGAGGCGGTAGCCGCCCTGGCCGTCGGGCACGGCGGCGCCCATGCGGTCGCAGTCGGGGTCGGTGCCGATCATCAGGTCGGGGTGCACGGTGTCGCACAGTTTCAGGCCGGTCTCCATCGCCTCGCGGATCTCGGGGTTGGGGTAGGGGCAGGTGGGGAAGCTGCCGTCCGGCTGCTCCTGCTCGGGCACCACGGTCACCTGCGTCACGCCCATGCGGGCAAGCAGCATCCGCACCGGCTCCAGGCCGCTGCCGTTCAGCGGCGTGTAGACAAGCTTCAGCTTGCTGACGTCGTTGCCGGGGCGCAGCGCCAGCACGGCGTCGACAAAGTCAGAAAGGCACTTGTCGTCAATGGAGCAAATGGTACCGGCGGCGACAGCTTCGTCATAATCCACCAATTTGGGGCTGTCGAAATAGTCATGCTGCCCAATGGCGGCCAGCACTTTGGCGGCGGCTTCCAGCGTGATCTGGCAGCCGTCGGCGCCGTAGACCTTGTAGCCGTTGTACTTGGCGGGGTTGTGGCTGGCCGTCACGCAGATGCCCGCGCCGCAGCCCAGGTACCGCACCGCCCAGGACAGCGCGGGCGTCGGCTCCAGCCGGGGGTACAGGTAGGCGGTGATGCCGTTGGCGGCCAGCACGCGCGCGGCCTCGCGGGCGAACAGGTCGCCCTTGATGCGGCTGTCGTGCCCGATGGCCACCTTTTTGGGCAGCCCGGCGGCGTTGACATAGTCGGCCAGGCCCTGCGTGGCGCGGCGGATGGTGTAGATGTTCATGCGGTTGGTGCCGGCGCCGATGACGCCGCGCAGCCCGCCGGTGCCAAATTCAAGGTCGCGGTAAAAGCGGTCGTTGATGGCGGCCTCGTCGCCGGCAATGCCAGCGAGTTCGGCGGGCAGGTCGGGGTCCTCCACGGCGCGGGAAAGCCAGAGATCGTACAGGGCAGAAGACATAGGGGGCAGGCTCCTTTCCTTATATAAAAATGGTGTGTTTGGTGCGGGGCCCCGGCGGCCGGGCCGGGGCGGCGGTGGGCAAGTTCTACCCTTACGGTACCACACCCCGCCGCAAAAAGCAAGCGGCAGGGCCGGGCAGCCGCCCGGCAAATTTTTTTTGCAAAAAGTGCTTGACATTGTACCGGCACAGTGTTATTATACTAACTGCACTTGCGCCGGTAGCTCAGCTGGATAGAGTGTCTGACTACGAATCAGAAGGTCGGGAGTTCGAGTCTCTTCCGGCGCACCATGCACCGCACTGGGGCAGAGATGCCCTGGTGCATTTTTTGCTTGTATCGCTTTTCAGAGCCTAAACAGCGGCGATCCCTATACGGGATCGCCGCTGTTTGGGCTTTAAGGCACGGCGAAAGCCGCTTGGCCTACTCTTTTTTCTGCATAACAGGTTAGAAGTCGTAGTGCGTCCAAAGGCTGAGGATTTTTACAGTTTGCGCATCCTCCACGACTTCGTAGACAAGCCGGTGCTGGATATTGATCCTTCGGGAATAAGCCCCTTTCAGATTGCCCACGAGTTTTTCATACGGCGGCGGGGTCTGGTAGGGATTTTCCCGCAGCAGATCGATCAGCGCCTTCGCTTTTTTATCCAGCTTTGCAGCTTTGAGCTTGGGGATGTCCCCGGCCGCCTTTTTGGTGTAGACGATACGATACATTACCAGGCCACCTCAGTTTCCGGCAGGCACTCGTCGAGCGGGGTGTTCAAGCCCTCGATGATCTCGTCCCGCACCTGGGGGTTAGAGGAAAGGTAGAGCGTTTCCATCAACCCGTTATAATCTTCCTCGCTGAGGATGATGGCATTGCCCTCTTTGGTGCTGACGTTCACAGGCTCGTTGTATTTGATCGTCTGCTCCAGAATGGCAAAGATATTTTTCCGAAAGTTCGAAACATTGGTGTTCAGCATATCGCTCCCTCCTTACATGTACATTATAACGTACATGGCAGCACTTGTCAAGGAAAGCGTACAATTTCTTGTACGCTTTGAGTTGGATAAGCCCCAAAAAGCATAGGCAGCAACGGGATAAACGGGCTGTGCCTGGCGGGTGCAAAAGCGGCCCGGCCCGCCCTTGTGGCGGCGGGGGCAATGTGCTATAGCATACACAGGCTATCAACTATAAGGCATCATACGTTGCCTGCACCGGGCAACCTAAAGGGAGTGTATACCATGGTGAAAACGAACGTACAGCCGGGCGCCCGGCTGTTGGGTCTGGCGGCAGCGTTGCTTATGCTGTTGGGGCTGGCGGGATGCGGGGTGCAGATCACGTCGGCTGCCCTGCCGCAGTCAGCGACGCTGGAAAAAGGCGACACGGTACAGATGGAGGTCGATTTCGGTACGGAGAACCAGGCCGAAGCGGAGGCGATCGCCAAGGCGGCGGAAAAGCTCGACCTGACCTGGACTTCCAGCGATGAAGCGGTCGCAACGGTCGATGAAGATGGTCTTGTGACCGCTGTCGGGCCGGGCGCCGCAGAGATCACGGTAAGCGTCGCAGACGGAAATATCTCCAATACCTGCCTGGTCACGGTAACGGTCACGGCAACCGGCGTTACGGTGCCGGAAACCTTGGAACTGGTCACGAACGGTGAAAACACCGCGAACCTGAACGCCAGGCTACGCCGGAGGACGCGACCGGAGTCACGGTAACTTACGAATCTTCTGATCCCAGCATCGTCACGGTCGATGAGACTGGTCTGGTGACGGCAGTTGCCAACGGTGAAGCCGATATTACTACGACCCTGACCCAAGTCAATGACATGGCAACGGGCGAAACGGCAACCGCTGAGAACGGCACGCAGACAGAACCTCTCGTCCTGACCGCAACGACCCACGTGGTAGTAACCACAAAGGTCGAGGCGATCACCCTCGACAACACCGAGGGGGTCCTGACGGTGGGTAATACCCACAAGATCAATGCATCGGTAACTCCCGAAAATGCGACCGATCTGACGGTCACCTGGACGAGTTCCGATAACGACATTGCAACGGTGGACGCCGATGGCAATGTAAAGGCTGTGACAGCCGGGAATGCGACGATCACAGCGAGTGCTGGGAACGTGAGCGCTACTAATGCGCTGACTGTTAAAAATATTACCTGCAGTTACTGCGGTGGCACGGGCCACACGTCCAGTAACTGCTCTGTGAAAGCAGCGGATCAGAAGGCCGCTGCACAACAGCAGCAAGCTGCAGCCCAGGCGGCTCAGCAGCAACAGGCAGCCGCACAGCAGCCTGCTGCGAATACGAATAACAACACCGGTGGTGGGTCTACTGCTCCCGCGCCCGCCCCGTCTACCGATAACAATAGCGGGAGCACTTCGAATCCTGCACCCAGTGGAGGAACCAGTGATCCGCCTGTTGGATCCAGCGGTTTCGATCCCGTTAATGGCAGCTGGTCTGTAACGGAAAGCCATGACTGGACGCAGGATTCGTCAAATGGGGATAACCCAACCATTGGGAAAAAGGGTTGATCGACCTGCCGCACTCCTGCTTGTTCCCGTGCCGGGAAAGAAACATGTGAGAAACCGGCGATCTGCAAAAGGCAAAATACTGTTTGCAAACTAAGAGGCACAAAAAACGCCGGGCCCGCAGGGGCCCGGCGTTTTGAGGCTCAGTACTTATCGGCAACATGGAGACGGGCTTTCAACCCGTCCTGCAAGACCTGGGAAAAATTGACCCCGGCGTTTTCGGCCAAGGTATTCAGCCAGGAAGGAAGCGTAACATTTTTGCGCACGGCGCGCAAGTCGGTGGCACGGCGGTAGGCGTCAAAATCAATATCGACCAGGGAAACGATCTCGTTGGCTTCGTGTGCCGGGGCTACGGTGCGGGGCGCGGGGATAGCGCGGCCTGCATCCTGTTCCGTAATGCCCCAAAGACCGATGGCGTCCCGCGCCATTTCAATGGCGTCGTTCAGGTCATCGCCTTCGGTGTTGATCCGCAGATCCGGTACAGTGACAACAAACCCGCGTTCGGCGGGGGTCAGAATGATGGGGTAAACAGCTTTCATAAAAAGGCCTCCCTTCTGTTCATTTCAGATTACGGCGCTTGATGATGGCTTTTGCCAGCAATTCATTCAATTCTTTGTGGGGGGGGATCATTTCGCTTTCCTTACCGTTGGTATACACCATGTGGTTGGCCCCTTCGCGCGCTTTCCACCAGCCGTTGCGCTCCAACAGGCGCAGCAAATCCTTTTGCTTCATGGCTTCACCTCTTACGATAAGTATACGCATTGAATGCGTATTTGTCGAGTGCCTTCGGAAATGGCAGGTGACGGGCAAGGCAAACGCCTGCCGTAAACCGGCGCCGCCTGTTTATGGTTTGCATGGTGTTCCCCTTGGTCTGTAGGGGCCGCATGCATGCGGCCTGTGCCCGTTTGCCCCGGGCAACCGGTTTTGGGTTGTGTGCGCGATACCGGGTGTTTGTAGGGGAGGCATATATGCCTCCCGGCAGGGGCGCGCGCCGCGCGGGGTTTGCGGGTGGTTGCCCGTTTACCCCGGTTTGTAGGGCGGGCGTTCACGCCCGCCGCACATTAAAAATTCAAAAAATTATCGGTGCGGCGTATACGGTCCTTTCCCCCGCAAACCCCGCGCAGCGCGCGCCCCTGCCGGGAGGCATATATGCCTCCCCTACAAACACCCGGTATCGCGCACACAACCCA